>JAAUTN010000333.1 GCA_012031415.1 Leptolyngbyaceae cyanobacterium SM1_4_3
GAATTTTTAGAATTTTGTACTCTGACTAACGCACCCTTCTCCTTAATAATGCCATTGAGTCCTCAACGGTAAGCAAGCTTTGTCATACTTAGAAACACATTGAGCTGGGCAGCAACCTCGAATGGGACTTGGAAAAACTCGCTTTTCAGAGGTCGGTTTGCTAAAACTGCTGGTCTTGCATCTTCTCCTGGATTGCTCTGTAATACTATTCAAAAAGAGTGAGTATCACAAGTTTTTAAGGATAAATCCCTTTAGTAACGGCTTCACGGCTTTAGCAATTAGCAGTTTTATCTGTACTACTCAAAACTTTAGTTAATTCAAAAGCTATTAATAGTTCGTTTGATAGAAGTTGCCTCAAGATAGTGGGGTTTGATGAATCTTTCTAAGGTTAAAAATATATCTTTAAAATAGAAACAACGACATTCTTCTAACTTATTTATAGCTGTAGTCAGCTAGGTTAGGACAAGGACATTTTGGTGGCGCGGCGGAGCCGCGCCACCAAAATGTCCTAATCAATATGGCTACCGCTATAAGTCAAGACTTTTGCATTTGCCTGTGGAACAAACAGCTAAGATCTGCGACTTCTTTGGAGAAGTCGCAGATCTTGGCCCCTTAGGGCTTCCGCATCTCTCTATGGAACAAGGGGCTTCAGCCCCTTGTTAACGTGGCGATCGCCCGACTTTACGTTCTCTTGCGTAAGTCCTGTTATGCCTAGAGTGAGAGATTTCTTAGATTTCTAGTTATCGATATCTAAAGAAATCACCCGCCTCCATCCCTTCTGCTGACGTTGTCAACGAAAGGGGCGATCGCCTCTATAAATTCTGCCGTAGATTCATAGGGCAACACGTTACGCCCTGCTAGCTGAATGCCTTGAGCCTGGGGCAACCGTTTCAGGTAGTCTGCCATGCGCTGCTCTGGGGTTTCTGCCTGCCCAGATCGACTGATGCTAGAGGCGGTATTGCCGATGACAACCAGGGTCGGCAGGGTCAGTTGAGCGATCGCCTGCTCATAATTTTTGCGCCAAAACCCGCCAAAAACGAAAAAACAGCGTGACGGCTCTCTGGGTCTTTTGCTCCAGCCATCAGTTCATCGAGCCATTCTGTATCGACCGCTTCAGCCCTAGCAAAAAGCTGTTTGGTGGAAAAGGAACGCAGAAACTCGCGCCGTCTTGCGTAGCGATAAAAAGCATTCCCTAGCGGCGAGTCAAATAAATTCCAGCTTAGCTTTTGCTGCCAGAGGGGGGTTGCCTGGGTCATGACCTTCCAGGCAGGCGGGCCAGCCAAGATCAGCCCCTGAATCAGATGGGTTGAATTGAGCGATGGCTTTAATTGTGTGAGGGCGATCGCCACTGGCAGCAACGCCCCCTGCACCACCACTATGACTGGACGCTGCACCACCGTCCGCAAAAAGTGCTGAAGCTGATCTGCCCAGTCTTCAGGCGCACAGGCAACGTGAGGCAGAGCGCTTTCCCCACAGCCCAGCAAATCGGGCAAATAAAGTGGATTAAGCTGACCTGACTCAAACCAGGACTGGCAAAATCGATCCCAAAAATGCCGAGATAGACCCACCCCAATCGGATGAATCAGCAACAGTGGCGTATGCTCAGCTTTGTCTGCTTCAGCGCTGCACGTCTGGACTTCAAAGGCGCAGCCGTAGCCCCGCCAGGGATAAAACCGAGTCGCGGCTGGGGGAGTTAACTTCATCCAAAAACGGGATAGAGAACCAGACACAGCATCGCCAAAATGCCCCCAATAACATAGAACCAGGTCACAATCTGCGTCTCTGACCAACCCGTGAGTTCCAGATGATGATGCAGCGGAGCCATCTTGAACAGGCGTTTGCCGATGCCGTTCTGATCTTTGGTCGCTTTGTAGTAGCTGACTTGAGCAATCACGGAGAGCGTTTCGACAAAGAAAATGCCGCTGAGAATCAGCAGCCCCAGCAGGTTATTACTCAGCAGGGCAACAGCCGCGAGTGCGCCGCCCAGCGCTAAAGAACCCGTGTCGCCCATAAAGACGCTGGCCGGGTTGCGATTGTGTGCCAGGAAGCCGAGGCAACTGCCGCTCATGCAGGCACAGAAGACCATCAGCGCTGGGGAAGTTGGGGCAGCTAAAACACCTAAGCCCAGCAGGGCGATCGCCCCCGTACCTGCCGCCAGCCCGTCCAGCCCATCCGTCAGGTTGGTTGCATTGCTTTCGGCAACTAGCGCAAACCAGCCCAGCGGAAACAGCAAAAAGCCCAACGGCAACGAGAATCCGAAGGGCAGCGCCAGGTTTGTGATACTAAAGGGTTGGCTCCAAAGCAGCCAAAGACAAAACAGCCCGCCAAAACCAATTTGCAGGGCAAGCTTGAGTTTAGGAGAAATTCCTTTATTAGAGCGACGGCGTAAAATCTGCCAGTCGTCGAGCCAGCCGATTGCGGCATAGGAGAGGGTAAGCGCAGAAACGGCGACAACTTCCGGGGCAAAGCGTGACCAAAGGAGGGCGATCGCCACTCCCACCGGAACAAAGAATATGCCGCCCATCGTCGGTGTCCCTGCTTTCTTTAGATGAGCCTGAGGACCATCTTCACGGATCACCTGCCCTGCCTTTAATCGTCGCAAAATCGGGATTGCCCAGTATCCCAGGGCTGCGGTGAGCAGGGTGCAGACCCATAGGGGAGCGGTTAGAGAAATTCCTAGACCGGGCGATCGCCCGCTAGCCCATCCAGCCATAAAGATGCACCGCTGAGAGCAATGCTTAAGGTCAAAAACAAACCCACTCCGGAGAACCCTACAGGTTTGTCAGAAAATAGCTTAGCGTCCACAACTGTCTCACTTCACTCCACACCAGGTATATCCAAAGACTTACAAATTGCCTCTGGTTGATCAGGATCAAACTTTAGGAGTCGATCCGGTCTTAATCGTTCTTTACCACTGCGGGGATTATCCCCTAATCTGTGCTAGTCGTCTAGTTCTACCACATCATCATCGTCATCATCGCCAAAACTGTTATCGTCGCCTGCCATCAATTCATTAATTTCTTCTTCTTCATCGCGATACTCAAGCTCTTGCACGTCACGAGCCAAAAGGCGACCTGTTCCCTCTAGCCAATCCAGGATTGAGGCATCTTGCTGAGGCGGAATCACAGGCGCGGGCTGACTGCGAGGATATTGACGAAGCGCGGGATTATACATACTGCTTAGCTGAATTCTGGGTAACGGTTGGTAAGGGATTGGTTAACGAGAGATGTAACTCCTAACAACTACCTCATTGGAATGAGGAAATTCGGATGTCAACTGCTAGATCTTTAAAGTCAAGCTTCTAAGATATGAGTAAAACCTCGTATCGGGAAAACCCCATACAGGTAAAGTTTTAGCAAATAGCTAGCATGACAATTTCATATTTGCCTGTACGCTTGATAGCGTCAGCTCAAATTTCATCTTACGTCAAGCAAGTTGTCAAGACATCTTTAGTCTGAAATTTTGGCGGCTGCTAAAAACAAAATTTCTACATTTACATTTTATTGTGGAGGTCAGTTCGATGGTTGCAAAAGCTAAGGTGCTGGAGCGATCGCGGGCAAAAACAGGGGATTACTCACAACCGAACTGGACAAACTGGCTATCTTGTCCGTTATTGCTCAGCTAGAAGACCAGAACCCTAACCCACGCCCCTTAGAGGTGTCTGACAAGCTAGACGGCAACTGGCGGTTGCTTTACACCACGAGCCAAGACCTTTTGAGAATTGACCAACTGCCTCTGTTTAAGCTGGGACAAATTTATCAATATATTCGAGCAAGAGAAGCCAGGATTTACAATGTCGCTGAAGTATACGGGTTACCTTACTTGGAGGGGCTGATTAGTGTTGCGGCTCGGTTTGAGCCAGTGAGCGATCGCCGCGTCCAGGTGAAATTTGAGCGATCGATTTTAGGGCTACAGCGCCTGATTAACTATCAATCGGCGCAGCACTTTGTAGAAGCAATTGAGTCGGGTCAAAAATTCACGGCGATCGACTTCAACATCACAAATCGAGATCAGCAAGGCTGGCTGGATATTACCTATCTGGATGACGATTTGCGAATCGGTAGAGGAAATGAGGGCAGTGTGTTTGTCCTTACCAGGAATTAAGTGAAACCTTCTTTGGAAATCTTCTAAGTCCAAAGGAACCTTGCAAAACACTATGCTCATTCGCCTATCTCAAGCTCAGCTTAATTTACTGGAAACCTGTCCCCGCAAGTTTCAGCAAGTCTATCTCGATCAGCTTGGCACCCCGATCGCCCCAGAGCAGCAAGACCAAATGAACTGGGGGAGCCGATTTCACCTGCTCATGCAGCAACGCGAATTAGGGCTACCCGCGCTAACGGCTGCTAGAACGGATCGGCTACTTCAAACTTGCGTAGATGCCTTCATCCAGGCTGCACCAGAGCTATTTCATCAGCAAGCGGTTTTTCGTCAGAGCGAACACCGCCGCACTTTAGAGTTTCAGAGCTATTTGCTGACGGTGGTGTATGACCTGCTGATTCTCAACCCCCAGCAGGCACAAATTCTAGATTGGAAAACCTACCCTCGACCGCAAAACCCGCGATGGCTAGCAGAGAATTGGCAAACTCGGCTCTATCCCTTTGTCTTGGCGGAAACCAGCGACTATTCACCGGAAGACATTTCAATCACCTATTGGTTTGTACAGGCTGCACAATCTGTCTCTGAGACAAATCCTGAGACCCCTGAAACAACATTTCAACCCCAAAGTCTGAAGTTTAACTACAGCAAAGCTCAACATGAAGCCACTCGCTCAAAATTAGTTGCCCTGTTGAGTCAACTCACTGAATGGCTAGAGAGATATCAGGTAGGAGAACCATTCCCGCAAGTAGAAGTAGCCGCAAATCAGTGCGGGTTCTGCGCTTTTGATGTTCGTTGCCAGCGGCATCAGCCTCAGATGACCGATTTTGAGGGGTTGCCCACTTTAGCCGAGATTCAAGAAGTGGCGCTGTGAAAATGCAGATAGGATACTGTGATACATAAAATTGCCTCTGAGTAAAGATTTTAACTATAAAAATTTGCAAACCTTAAGATTAGTTGTTACATTGCAAGCATCCCATTATTCCTCCATCGCTCCTCATGAAACTTTTTGGTATCCTTCCCACTCCTCCACCGCTCAAAGCTCAGTCGCGTGTTTATGATCTGAAAGCTCGTTTAGATTGGGGAGAGCCTGCCCTAACTATTTTGGATGTACGCGATCGCACCCAATTCAATTCTCACCACATCATGGGTGCCGTTTGTATGCCCATTCACGAGTTAATCAGCCGTGCATCAACAAGCCTGGAACTCGACCGCGACATTTATGTTTACGGTGAAACAGACGATGAAACGGTCGAAGCTGCGGCACAACTGCGGCAGGTCGGCTACAAAAACATCTCTGAACTGAGAGGTGGCGTGGCAGCATGGAAGGCGGTAGGTTATCCGGTTGAGTCTGGGTCATCGCTCCTGTCTGCTTAAATTCTTGTCTGCCTGTGTAATATGCTGCGTAATCAAGGGCGGGTAGGGGCGAACAACCGTTCGCCCCTGCGTCGATAAGCAGCCTAACCCCGTTGTGGGTTGTTAGGCGTGGCGATCGCCCAATAGGCTGGCGAGTGGCTGGCGAGTTGGGCGGCGATGCCTCTCACCTCAGCAAAGCGGAGCAGCTATTCGCTACATCTAAATCCTTCGCTGCATCTAAATCCTTCGCTACGTCTAATTCAACGGCTGTAAATTCCCTGTAAATTTGCTGAGAAACTGCCCCAAGAACGACGATGTGGGGGACAGCGAAAACTAAACTGTTAGTGATACTGGGTAGGCTCGGATAATCATGACACAACTACTGGCAGGGGATATTGGCGGCACTAAGACGATCCTGCGGCTGGTAGAAGCGCAGGCGGGTGCGACGACAGCCGCCGCAAAACTGCGTACTCTTTATGAATCTCGCTATTCCAGCCCAGAATTTCCTGACTTAGCGCCGATGGTACGCAAGTTTTTGGGTATGGCTCAGCAGGAGTTGGGGGAGGAACCAAAACCTGAAAAGGCTTGTTTTGCGATCGCGGGTCCCGTTGTCAAGGACACGTCTGCCCTGACCAACTTAACCTGGTCACTGGATGCCAGACGGCTAGAGAAGGAGTTGGCGATCGCCAACATCACCTTAATCAACGACTTTGTTGCTGTCGGTTACGGTGTTCTAGGTTTAGATTCTTCAGATTTACACACGCTTCAAGAGGTTGAGGCTGAAGCCGATGCCCCAATTGGCGTTTTGGGAGCGGGAACGGGTTTAGGAGAAGGCTTTTTGCTGAAGCAGCCAGATGGCTATCATGTCTACCCTTCGGAGGGCGGTCATGCAGATTTTGCTCCCCGCTCTGAGCTAGAGTTTCAACTGCTGAAATACCTGCTGGATAAGCACGATATCCGCCGGATTTCGGTGGAGCGGGTGGTGTCAGGGCAGGGCATTGTTGCAATTTACCAGTTTTTGCGCGATCGCCACTATGCTGAAGAATCTCCGGAGGTGGGCAATGTGATTCGCACCTGGGAGGGCGAGAAAGGCCTCAGTGAAAAGACGGTTGATCCGGCGGCGGCGATTTCAGTGGCGGCTCTAGCAGGAAGCGATCGCCTCTCTGTTCAAACGATGGAAATTTTTGTTGCCGCCTATGGAGCAGAGGCAGGCAACCTTGCCTTAAAGCTACTGCCCTACGGCGGACTATATTTGGCAGGTGGAATTGCTGCTAAAAACCTCAGCCTGATGCAGGATGGCACCTTCCTCAAAGCCTTTGCAGACAAGGGCCGAGTCAGTCCATTGCTGAAGAAGGTTCCGATTCACATCATCTTAAATCCCCACGTAGGGCTGGTTGGCGCAGCCGTTCGAGCGGCTCAGCTTTAAGGAGTGGTGAATTGGACTTCCCCCATTCAGGTAATGCCAGTGGACGAAGTGCGATCGCCCTTACAAATGTAATCTAGTTAGCAGATTTCAACGATATAGCTTGGTTTTGCGTCAGGACAGCGACTACAGCATCGGCCAATGGGCGATCGCGATTTAGACTAAGGCGGCTAACTCAGGGCAGCCTTCTGATCGCGAGGATTGGGGTAGTCCTCCTAATTGCTAGCTAACAAGGGGCTTAAGCCCCTTGTTTTTGCGTTTGGTAGTGATTTGGCTGGGTTGGTTGTCCTGGCGGTGTGACGAGAGGGGTGAACTGGAAGATGAATACGAATCGGAATACACTCGCGGGCTATTCGAGATCAAAAATTGTGGCTGAAATCTGGGCTTGTCTGCTGCTGTCGGTGCCTCTGGCAGCAGCACAGCTATCCCAGGCGGCAACTGCTTTTGTAGATACCGTAATGATGGGCTTGCTGGGCAGCCAAACTTTAGCAGCAGGGGGACTGGGAGCGGTCATTTTCTCTACGCTGCTGCTAGTTTGCACAGGCATTGTTTCGGCGGTTGGGCCGCTGGTTGCAGAGGCTTATGGGGCAGGAAACATCAAGGCGATTGAGGGAATTGCCCGACAGGGCTTATGGCTATCGCTGGTGCTGTCATTTCCCTGTATGCTGCTGATTTGGAATGGCGATGTTCTGCTGATTGCTCTAGGACAGGAGCCTGACAACGCGGTTTTGGCCGGGGCTTATTTGAGAGCTATAGTGTGGGGATTTTTTCCGGCGATCGCCTTTGCATCCCTGAAAAATTTTTATTTCGGCGCTTTCCCGCCCGCGTTCTGTAATGGTGATCATGCTGTG
>JAAUTN010000334.1 GCA_012031415.1 Leptolyngbyaceae cyanobacterium SM1_4_3
ATCTCTTAATTGGTCTATTCTTTAGTATATTGCTGTATATGGGCTGACTTATATTGCTATTTGGATAGTCTCCCTGACGGGAAAAATACATTTTGGAAATTCTTAAATTATTAAAAGCTTCTAAAGCGAAGAAATAAAAAGGTACAGCACCTTTGCCTTTTTTAAAATTAACTTAAATTGCGAAATTTTGAGTATGCGAGAAAATCTGACAAATGAGTCGCCTATTTTTGTTGTTGGTATGCCACGTTCTGGAACAACTCTTTTCAGTTCGATGTTGTCCTCTCACTCTTGCATTAGTATCTCACCCGAATCACATTTTCTGAGCTATTGGGTTAAGAAAAACTCTTATCTAAATATCGATTGCCATAAAGACTTTAAATTTTTCTGGGAACAATTTAGTAAAAGCAAACGTTTTTCTTACTTTGGTGTCAACGCAGACAAAGTGTTATCTCGTATCCTTTCAGAGGATGAGCTTAGTTATAAAGTAATTTTTACTAGCCTCTTAAGAGAGTATGTAGACAAAATGGGCAAATCTCGATGGGGTGAAAAAACTCCTGCACACTACTCTCATGTTGATCAACTACTTACTTGGTACCCAAAAGCTCGAATTATATGGATGGTTCGAGATCCTAAAGCGGTTGTTTCATCTCTGCTAAAAGTTGAATGGGCTAGTTCACACGCATATGTCAATGCTGAGACATGGCGAGATAGTATGTTGCTTTTTGATGAAAAATGGTCAAAGGACAGGCGAGTAAAGCTATTAAAGTATGAAGACATAGTAGTCGATCCTGAATCTAAGCTTCGAGAAATTTGTGAGTTTATTGATGAAGATTATGATTCAGTCATGCTTGAAAGATCAGAGGAAAGTAGTCCTATTATTAATCGTACTGGTTGGGCAGATACTCACCTCAGAGCTGCACTAAAACCTGTTAACAGCGCTTCATTAGAGAAATGGCGCTCAAGTTTATCGACTACACAGGTTGCTGTAGTAGAAAAGATTACTAGAGACACGATGATAAAGTATGGCTATAAAGCTAGTACGCACGGATTAAACGTTAAAGAGTTTATTCAGTTAATAGCTGTTAAAAGATGGCGAAAAATATCACAGTTCCTGAGCAGAAGAAGCCCAAAGTTAAAATATAATAAAGAACCATAAGGAAGAGTTATGAGCGGAACAAAAAAAGTTGCAATTTGTGGTTTTTACGGAAACTATAACCTTGGAGACGAGGCAATGCTTACTGGCATGTTGAATCTTCTTAAAAAACAGTCTGACGAATTGTCTTTTGTTGTGTTTTCAAGTGATCCAAAAGATACCCAAAATCGTTATAAAGTTCAAACAGTACATCGCCTTGCAGGAAACTTGAGATGCAAATTTCAAAGATTCTTGCAAATTTTAGAAAGTCAATACTTTATTCTCGGTGGCGGCGATCTACTACGGGATAGTTTGCAATCTTCTGTTGCTTCATCGTGGCTTCAGACTTTACAGCAGGCTTTGAATTTTAACTGTAAAACAATTGTGCTTGGAGTCAGCGTAGGTGATATCTGGAGAGAAGAAACTAAGGCTTTAATCACTAAAACGCTGAATCGAGTTGACTTCTTGGCAGTTCGTGATGCCCAATCTAAATGTAAACTTGAGGAGTTAGGAGTCAAAAAAACAATTCATATAATATCTGATCTAGCGCTAGAAGCTTTGCCTCAATTTTCTCAGTCCGAAAGTATTCCTAACAAGCCATTGCAAATAGGTGTTTCAGTACGGCACTTAAGTAACCGAGGCTCGTCAGTAGATATTGATACATATCCAACTCTTCAAAAAGAGATAGCTTCTACAATAGATTTTTTAATTGAGCATTACGGCGTAGTAGCGCATTTTTTGCCTTTGCGAACTTTTAAGGATCAATACCACCATACTGATGACGATTACGTTAGTTCTTTGGGAGTTTTACGTCACAGTCGTTTCTCATCTAACTGTGTAGTTCATCGATATTTTGAGTCTGTTGAAGCTCTAAGTACAAGGATAGGCTCTTTAGATATGATGATTGGAATGAGGTTACACTCTCTAATTTTAGCTGCCGGAGCAGGAATTCCAGTCATAGGGTTAGAGTACGATCCTAAAGTAGGTGGATTCATGGCGGAAATTAATCAATCTGAACTTGCAATCCCTATCAGGGAATTTGAGAGTGAAAAATCTTTGCCCAAAATTACAAAGGTATTAGATGATTTACCCAAAGCTCGTTTATCCGTTCAGGATGGGATCGAAGTCTATAAACAAAAAAGGTCGAAAGCAAGAGAAAGTTTATTAGAACTCTTTTCTTAACTCACCTGTTAAGTAAATCAGTCTTTGATTTGTCTATAAGCTCTTAAAAAGCATTTATACAAAAGTAATTTCATCAATTAATAGTAAGATGCAAAATTCTCCTTCTAAAATTAGGGTTTTAACTCCTCAAGTCGAAATCCAAGGTAATAAGTACTTATCTTGCTTATGGATGGCAGTTCAAAAGTTTGCAGTAGAAGTTGATACGTTTAGTACTGACAAGGACAACAAATATGATCTTACTCAAGTTAGAGCTGGTAGAAAGATAGGGAATATAATTCACATTCATTGGATAAATGGTTTTTGCAACTTTAAAGACTACTCAGGAAATATTTGGATAAGCAGAGTTGGCACACTCTTTCTAAGCTTAAAAAACCTGTTAGCACTAAGTCTATTGAAACTAAAAGGATACAAGATTGTTTGGACAATTCATAATAGTATTTCTCACGGATCAAAAGTCATGCTGCGCGAACGGCTTTTTAGAAGAGGGCTGAGTTCCTTGTGCAGCGATATTCTCGTTATGAGCGAGTACAGTCGTCAGCAATTTTCTCAGATTTACGGGCGCACTCACCGAGTTCATATTGTTCCTCACGGAAACTATATTGGTGCTTACCCAAACGAAATTAGCCTTGCGGATGCTCGAAACAAGCTAGACATACCTGTAGATGCAAAGGTTTTTCTCCATATAGGACTGATTCGTGGGTATAAGGGCATTAATGATTTGATAGATGCTTTTAAGCAAATCGATGATAACAACTGCTTTCTTTTAATTGCAGGAGCCTGTCTAGATGCTGACCTTCGCCAAGAGATTGAACTAGCCGCCAAAAATGACGATCGAGTTCGACTTCATCTAGAATTTATTAATGATTCCGAAATTCAGATTTACATAAATGCTTGTAACTGGGTTGTACTCCCCTACAAAAAAATTCTTAACTCTGGATCAGCTTTACTAGCGCTTTCGTTTTCCAGACCTGTGATCGTTCCCCAACGCGGTTCTTTAACTGAACTGATTATCCATGGGCAACAAGGATTCACTTATGTAAGTGACGATGAACTGCCCCAAATGCTAAAACTCGCGTTGAGCACGCCGCAAAATTCCTGGCAGCAAATGTGTGAGCAGGCTTATACACTAGCCAAAAAATTTGACTGGTCTGATATTGGAGCACAGCTCTACCAAATTTATCAAAAAAGTGCCTGATCAGAATCTAATTTACTTACTAAAAATTTAATGCAGTAACGTAGCTAAATTCTAATGACGTCTACATCCTTGAAACCTCTGATATATCCAGTCTATTTTGTTTTTCAAGAAAACACAGATGACTTGCAGAAGCTACTCAAAGACAGCGATGCCAAGCCGGTTGAAATACTACTAGATGAGATCTATCAGCACTTTAGTCAAGTTACGTCTCATACAGCACCTATTAACTGGGCCTTACAAACTTTCCTGTACCTAAAACGTAAGGGACTCGACGTTCACCTAACGTCAAATTACGTACCCAACCAAATCTGCATTGTCCCCTACGACTTTTTATCCACTAGAGGATTTATATCCAACGCCTACGTAGTGGCTTGTCAATACGATCGAGGCCGACCCCAGATTTGTCATCAGCGCATCGTTCAAAACAAGCTCAACGTCATCGACAAAACCGATCACTTTATTCCTCACTGGCCCCAGCCCAATCTGATCCCCAGAGATCCCAGCCGGGGCTTTGCCCTCAAAAACTTGGGTTACAAAGGTCGAGAATACAACCTAGCTTCTCCATTCAAGCAGCCCGACTTTCTCAAACAGCTCGAAGCAATGGAGATCGCCCTCTCGTTTAGCAACAGCAACAGCGATTTGCGCGGAGCTTGGCAAGACTGGAATAGCTATCAAGAAATTGACGTGATCTTAGCCGTTCGCAACAGTCCCCCCTATCATCTAGACTTTAAGCCTGCCAGCAAGCTAGTCAACGCCTGGATGGCTGGCTGCCCAGCCCTGTTAGGGCCTGAACCCGCCTACCAACAGCTACGGCAATCAGAGCTAGACTATATCGAAGTTCAAAATCCAGATGACATTATCTCAGCCCTACAGCGCCTGAAGCAAGATTCGTCCCTATACGAGGCAATGGTCAAGAACGGTCTGCACAGGGCTAAAGAGTTCACCCCCGACAAAATCTGCGATCGCTGGCAAGATGTTTTGGCAGGGCCTATTACTCAAGGCTACGAACAATGGCGACAGGAACCTGCACCGAAAAAAGCGTTTAATAAATCCGCTGGACTCGTCTGGCAAGTCTTGAGACACAGGCAAATTCGCAACGACTTCTGGCAAAATGTCAGAAACAATCCCAAACCTTTCGCTGAATAGTAGATTTTTTACTAAGGAACTTCTTCCTAAAATTTGAGTCTTTGAGTCTCTTTCTGTACTTTTTTATCCAGCCTATTAAAGGGCTGCTTTCCCACACCTTTCAATAATGTTTGGCTTGATACAATTTTGGCTTCGAGGCTGTAGATTGATTCAGATAGATTTGTATTTTTTATTAACTCAAAATTACTATACATATTTCGTAGCATTGTCTCTAGAATAGAGCAGGTAAACCAAGGTAATTTTGAATGCCTCAAACAGTTTTGGTTACAGGTGGCGCAGGTTACATTGGCTCTCATGCGGTTAAAGGGCTGCAAGCATCAGGCTACAACGTGATCGTTCTTGACAACCTAGTCTACGGCCATCGGGAAATTATTGAAGAGGTATTGCAGGCCAAACTGATTAAAGGAGATATCAGCGATCGCGCTCTGCTCGACAATCTCTTTGCCAGCCATCAGATTGACGCCGTCATGCACTTCGCCGCTTACATCTTTGTAGGCGAATCCGTCGAAAATCCGGCCAAATACTACCGCAATAACGTTGTCGGCACACTAACCCTGCTAGAAGCTATGGTCGCCGCAGGCATCAAAAACCTGGTGTTTTCCTCCACCTGCGCTACCTACGGCCCCCCGCAGCAAATCCCGCTGACCGAAGATCATCCCCAGTTCCCCATCAGTCCCTACGGCATGACCAAGCTCATGGTCGAGAAAATGCTGGCAGACTTTGATTCAGCCTACGGCCTCAAGTCTGTGTGCTTTCGCTACTTCAACGCAGCAGGGGCTGACCCTTCAGGCAAACAGGGAGAAGACCACAATCCTGAAACTCACCTGATCCCGCTGGTGCTGCTGGCCGCTTTGGGTAAGCGCAGCGCCATTTCAATTTTTGGCACCGACTACCCGACCCCAGACGGTACCTGTATTCGAGACTATATCCACGTCAGCGACCTAGCTCAGGCTCACATTTTAGGCGTGCAGTATTTGCTGGAGCAGGGTGAGAGCGCTGCCTTCAACTTGGGCAACGGCAACGGCTTTTCTGTCAAAGAAGTGATCGAAACAGCCAAACAGGTTACAGGCCGAGACTTTAAGGTAGAGCTACGCGATCGCCGTCCTGGAGATCCTGCTGTTCTCGTTGGCAGCAGCGAGAAAGCCCAAAAAGTTTTAGGCTGGCAGCCCCAGTACTCCAGCCTGGAAACCATGATTGACCATGCCTGGCAGTGGCATCAGCAGCGCCATTGCTAAACTATCAAGCCTGTGTTGAGATCTGAGACTGGTGCAATTCGAGGATTCTTGCTGATTAGTATCTAGCACTCGCTGAGGAAGCGTAACATGCCTGTTGCTGCAAAAACTTGGGAATTATTTTATTCAAGCTGGGATCGTCCCCATCCAGAGCTCGTACCCGGATATACGATTTTGATGCTGATACCAGGCGACCTGCCAGTTTTTCTAAAACTGGCCCTGGATATTTGTAGCCGTCAAAATCCCGAACATCTGGTTGAAACGCTTGTCATTCCTGATAAAACACTGCCAGGATTCAAGCAGTTACTGAATCAGTGGTCAAAAGACTATCACACCAGCTCAATTCGCTTGGTTGCGTTAAACCCGGTTGAACAATCGATTACAAAGCTGCAAAACAATCCTCATACTAACTGCTGGCTGCAGATGGTTAGAGGCATTGAAGCCGTTAAGACTCAGTATGCTCTATGGCACGATGCCGATCTTTTCATCAAAGACGCTAACTTCTTAAAAACTCATTATGAAGCCTGCGTGCAGTCACAGTTTGACTGTTTTGGCGTCAACAAAGTCTGGGATCAGTGGTACGAAGCCCAAAACCTCAATCATATTACGGCCACCTGGGAAATTATGCTTAGGGTTGACTGGGTGAAACGCTTTAAGCCCTGGGAACACAGAGGACATGACGGCTTCGTTTTAGGACAGCCTCATACCTTTGATATTACTTTGTGGCCCCAATGCCAGACAGCTCCTGAGCGAATTGGACGTAATCAGCAAGACTGGGAGTTTGTCCATTTCAACTATGTGATTGGTACTTATCGATGGTTTCAACGCAGCAAAGGCTCTTTTGAAGATGAAAATTTTAGAATTCTGTTAATTCGCCTCCTGATTGATGCTTTTGATAGTTCTTCAGGCTGGAAATACGACATTCCGACTTTGGTAGAGCTGAAAAAGGATTGAGCGATCGCGGTGCAAGAGTCACGTATCTGAGTGATAAAACCAAAGAAAAGTATGCTGAGTTTGGTCTGAAGTTAACCTCACTTCTAGAAAGCGGTCTGCTGAACGCAAAAGAAGAGTCAGCTATCAAAAACGGTGTTTCTGATTTCGATGAGGTTTTTAACTAGAGTATTGGGTAAAAACATGTTTCGTCTGTAACGTCTCCATATTGATCTAATAGGAATAGAATTATGAATATTGTTGAGTATCTTAGCTCCTTGCCCGCAGAAAAATACCATTATTTACCGAATAAAGGTAATGCCGGAGACTCTCTGATTAGCTACGCGGCTTATCAGCTTTTTAATGAGAGCAATCTCAATTATGAAAAAGTAAAGCTTGAAGGAAAATGGAGCTACAAAGTCGCAGAAAAGTCTCGAAGGTAAAAATATTATCTTCGATGGAGGGGGAAGCATTATTGATTTGTACAAAAGAGACGCTAACTATCTCGAAAAGTATCATCGCGAGGCCAAGAAAGTAGTGATACTGCCTCAAACTATTAACGGGAACGAACAGCTTTTAGCAAGCCTGGACTCAAACGTTGATATACTATGTCGTGAACTCACATCTTTTGAGTATGTTAAGAGCGTCGTGACAAAAGCCAACGTCTTTTTGATGGACGACATGGCTTTTAGTATTGATGTAGATAAAACTTTAGCAGCAAAGAGCTTGTACTCTAAGAGGATGTTTGAAAAGTTGTAGGGGGTCAGATGTTACGCCAATCGCCTTATCATGATCCGATCATAGCCAGGTAAATAAACGTTTCCGATGTTTCTGGCAGCAACTCATAATCTCGGACTAAACGCCGACAGCCCATCAGCCAACCGAACGTGC
>JAAUTN010000054.1 GCA_012031415.1 Leptolyngbyaceae cyanobacterium SM1_4_3
GAGGCAACGCTCCAGGAGATGGAAAAGATTTTGGAGCAATGATGACACTCTAATTTCCCTTGAAGCAGTCGTTCAAAATATTCCGATTGGTCAGCAGAGTGAGGTTTTGCGTCAGGTGATGGCGATCGCCTACATTGACGGTTATTTCTCACCGCTTGAACGAGAAATGGTGGATCGGATTGCTCAGCTTTGGGGCATCTCTCAACGCGAGATTGAGAGATTGTTGGAGGAAGCGCAAGGACTTAGAAACTGGCAATCGCATACTGATGATGAAGATAATCAGCTATCCGTTGAGGCGCGACTGTTGAAGGGATTTGAGTCAATCTTGTCCCAGTCGCTCATTACTAAACTGGTTGAGCTTGCTCCAAAAATATTGGACAACGCATTGAGCAGCTTCAGCGAGAGATTCTACTGTCCGGGCCAGAGTATGACGATGCGATTCAGCAATGTTCCAAAATTGCTAACGAGGACTTCAAGTATTCTGATCAGGCATTGAGGCAGACTCATACTGCGCTGAAAGAGATGGGAAATGGCATTCAGCAAGTGATTGAGGGTATCAAGCAGAAAACGAAGGGATCAGGGGAATACCAGACGGCAAAAGGGGTTGCTGAGCAGCTTGAACAAACTCGCCAACAGCTTTCAATTGAAATTTTGCGCGATTTAGAAGCAGTTCGTGAGGCGTTTCGAGCTAAGCAGCGGCGCTCAAGCATTTCAGCATCGCCTTTATGGGCAGGACGAAGGCTGGCAAAAGTACGCTTCATGCGGTGATCACGGGCGAGGGATGGGAGGCGATTGGTATTGGCAAGCAGCGCACGACTCGCTACAACCGAGTGTATGAGTGGAAGAACATCCGCATTATCGATACTCCAGGAATTGGCGCACCGGGCGGTAAAACGGATGAAGAGATTGCCCGCAGTGTGATTGAAGAAGCAGATGTAATTTGCTACGTCGTCACGGATGACAGCATTCAAGAATCTGAATTTGCATTTCTTGAAATTCTCAAGGAGAAAACTAAACCACTCATTGTTCTACTAAATATTCACTACAATTTGCGTGACTCTCGCCGCTTGGAACACTTTTTGAAAGATCCAGACCGATGGTTTGCGCTAGAAGGGAAAAGCGGCATCGGTGGACACCTCAATCGAATTCATCGTTACGCCAAGCAACACTATGTCAATGATTATTTGGATGTAGTTCCGGTGATGCTGCTGGCAGCGCAACTATCACGGGAATCGGCGCATGAGAAACAATCCAAAAAGCTTTTTCAAGCAAGCCGAATCCAAAATTTTCTCGACTCAATTCGAGCATCGCTGATTGATTATGGAGCAATTCGGCGATCGCAAACTCTCTTAGGTTCAACGGTTGGCTCTATTGACGCTCCTTATCAGTGGATTAGTGAGCAGGCGATCGCTTACAACGATTTAGCAAAGCAACTTCAGGGGAAGCAACAAGACCCTCAAGCGGCAAATTCAAACTGCCCAACAAGATAGCTGGGAGCAGTTGCAGCAGAATGTCAAGGAGATATTTAAGTCCGCTTTTGATCGAGTAACGCCTTTCGCAGAAAGCCACTGGGAATCAAACGAAAACCAGATGAAAGCGGCTGGAAGGAGACGCTGAAGTCATTAGAATTTGAGGCACGGTTAAAGATTGCTCCTGAAGAGGCAAGTCAACATTTTCAGCGCAGCGTTCAGGAAGCCATTGAAGAAATTGGGAATGAGCTAAAAATCGTCAGCCAACTGAAAGGCGGAAGTTTTAAGTTTACACAACAAGATTCTAATTTCTTTGACAAGGATTTTGTGCGGATTGGAGGCATGGTGCTAGTTGCCGCAGGTGCAATTCTAGCCTTCGTTTTTCCACCACTGGGCTTACTGGGGATTGCAGGTGGAATTGCAAGTTGGCTCTCTGGACAGTTCAAATCACGGGATCAGAAGCGTCATGAGGCGGTTGAGAACATCTCAGCATCTTTGAATAGACAGCTTGAAGCACAGCGAGAGCAAGTGCTTAAGCAAGTGAAGGAGCATTTTGATCCATACTGCCGATCGGTTGTTACTGCCGCTGATGCTTACTTTGAGGAATTAATTCAGGGGATTGGGGCGATCGCCAATCAACTCCAGTTTGCTCAAGCGAAGTTATCCAATTCCTCTAACTATCTGAACCGAGCCTATGCCAAGCGCATTGTAGATTGGGCAACCGATCAGTACGAGCCACTAACAGATATTTCGATTAGCAAGAGAATTCGCAAAGTTAATCGCGTGTTTGGACGCAGTTTCCAGATTCAAACCACTACTGCCTTGCCACTCACCAAATCTCAGGAAGAGATTTGCAGAATTCTTCAAGAACACGTATCCATTCAACCTACAAACACTAAACTCTAGGTAATACTCATGTCTCAGAATAACCAGACGTTCAAGGCGGCTGACATTGGCAAGCGATTCAAGACGGCTTGCATCCAATTTGACGAATTGCTGGCATCCGCAAACTCCCCAGAACTAACCAAAATTTGGCGTAAGCTGCACGATGGCATGAAGGAATACAAGCAGCAAGGCACGCTGACGGTTGCATTCATTGGACAATACAGCGCAGGCAAATCGACCATCATTTCGGCACTTACAGGACGACGAGACATCCACATCGATACCGATATCGCAACTGATAAAACGGCTCTTTATGATTGGAATGGCATTAGGGTTATCGACACACCAGGACTTTTTACCGATCGCCACGACCACGATGACATTACTTATGAAGCGATCGCCAAAGCCGATTTGCTGGTGTTTTGCCTGACCTATATGCTGTTTGACACGCTCACCGTCGAAAACTTCAAGAAGCTTGCCTACGACAAAGGCTACCGATGGAAAATGATGCTGGTCATCAACAAGATGTCAGCAGCAGCAGGTGAAGAAGATCAAAAGATTGCCAGCTACCGCCACAGCCTTGCAACAGCTTTGAAGCCTTATGGACTAGATGAATTTCCGATCAGCTTCATTGATGCTAGAGACTACTGCGCTGGAGTCGATGAGAACGCTGATTTCCTCGTGGAGGATAGCCGTTTTGATAGCTTCATCACCGAACTCAATCACTTTGTCGAACGTCGAGCCTCCCTCGCCAAGTTTGATACTCCTGTACGAATTGTCTTAGGCTGCATTGATGATGCTCAAATTGGCTTTGCCCGAAATTCTAATGAGGATACTGCATTTCTGGAAGTTCTCTCGCGGATTTCTCGACGCATCAATCAAGAGCGAGAACGGCTTCGCACCCGGATCAAGAGCATTACTTTGGATATGTCAGCGGCGATCGCCAATGAAGGGAGCCATCTTGCCTCAGCAGTGGGTGAAGCAACGTTTGAAGACTTAAACAAGCAATCAGAAATTAACGTCCGCAACCATTACGAGAAAACAGGAAAGGCTCTTGAAAGTGAGATTGAAAGAGCAATTCAGTCGATTCAGCACGAAGATTGAAGCAGAACTACAAAGTAACTTAACTCAGGCTTTTATCGCTCAACTCAACTTCAACGGTGACGTATCAGCTAAAAATTCCGCTGTCAAACTAAAACAGCAGCAGGTACAAGGACAAGTTGAATGGCTGCAAGAAATTGGACAGAAAGTAGGTGCAAAAATAGTAAAAACAGCAACCAAAGAAACCCTAAAAACAGCACAAACAGGGCAAACGTTTTTGCGATCGATGGATGTCGCAGGTAGTGGTTTACATCAAGGCGTTCTTGAGATTGGAAAGGCAATTGGCTTTAAATTCAAACCCTGGCAAGCCGTAGGAATTGCCAAAAATATTGGTAATGCTGCCATGTTTTTAGGCCCAGCCCTAGCCGTTGTCTCCGTAGGAATGGATCTACACGCGATGCACCGAGAGCGTGAGCAGGAGCGGCAAATGTCAGATATTCGTCGTGATATCGTGAGCCAGTTTAAGGCGATCGCCATGGACCTTGAGCAGCAAATAGAAGCGCAATTACGCGAGTTTGAATCTCAAATTTATGAACAACTTGAGAAAAACATTGCTGAAGCCCGACAAAACACTGAAACGGCAATGGCTGCTTCTCATTCAGAATTAGGGCAGCTTGCAACCATTCGGCAGGAATTGGAGGCGATTATCCAAGAGGTTCAGGAGACGATACCAATGGTGTTCTATGAGAATGTTTGAGAAACAGCAGATATCCCCTCTAAGGGCATAGCATTCGGCAGGTAGACTCTAAATAAACCCGAAATCCTTGTCCGAATGCTACGCCCCTTGTATCTTACAGAGGTAGGTAACCCGTCGCCCCTAAGGTGAAACGAACACCGTTTTGTAGCTTGGGTGCCTATATTTTTAGGAAGGAGCGTGGCAACCCAGTTTCCCCCTGGTGCTTGACACCGAATGGTAGCCCTCGGAGCCACGCTGCTAGCCCAATGACCAAAACTCGAAGGATCGCTAGAGACCTAGATCTCGGATTTGCAAGGACGAGTGGTCAAAGGGACAAAAACCATACCTCAGCATAAACGATGACACCAGAAAAAACATGGGTTGGGATTGATGTCAGTAAAGCGAGTCTAGATGTGTACCTGTTGCCCCAAGCGACCAGCTTACAGGTGCCCAACACAGCAGCCGGGGTGCAATTGTTGATTGAGCAATGGAGTGCAACTCCACCGCATTTAGTGGTGGTGGAATCAACCGGAGGATTGGAGCGAACGCTGGTGGAGGGATTGCAACAGGCGAATATTGCCGTTGCCATTGCTAACCCCAGAAAAGTGAAAGGATTTGCCATTGCCCTGGGCAAAGCCAAAACGGACAAACTCGATGCTCAAGTGATTGCCCGCTTTGCTCAGAGCATTCCCTTGCAGCCACGAGCGGTGGTAGATGCCGCCAGCCAACAGTTGAGTGAGTTGATGCATCGTCGTCAGCAACTCGTCGAAATCCAGGTGGCTGAGAAGAATCGGCTCTCTCGGGTTGCTCCAACCGTGCGAAGCAACATCGAGCAGCATCTCCAACAGCTCAGGCAACACCTGGACAATTTGGATCAACAGATTCAAGCCCTCGGTGAGCAGCAAGCCGATTGGCAGCGCAAAGACCAGATTTTGCAGTCCGTCAAGGGCATTGGTCGGGTGACCGCCGCCCTCTGCTTGGTGGAACTCCCCGAACTGGGCAAGCTCTCTGAAAAACAAATTGCTCGGTTGGTTGGGGTTGCTCCCATCAACCACGACAGTGGCAAACACCAGGGCAAACGGATGATCTCAGGAGGTCGCACCCGCGTTCGCTGCGGCTTGTACATGGCAACCTTAGTCGCCTCTCGTCATAACCCAGTCATCCGCAACTTCTATCAACACTTGCTCGCCAGAGGCAAGCTCAAACAAGTTGCCCTGGTTGCCTGTATGCGAAAACTGCTGGTCATTCTCAATGCCATGATGCGAGACAACAAAACCTGGCAACCGCCTGCCTAATCCAGCTTCATCGCCAAATTCTGACAAGATAACGGGTTGGGAGACCCGTTATCTTGTCATGAACATCCACAGGTCACAATTGTCCTTCTTTTCCCTTGACTTTCAAGACAATCGCTACACGGTGCATACAGATAGAGTTTTCAGATCTCTTTCAAAACTACTGAACTGGACTCAGTACTTTTTCTTCAACAGCGGTTTGACTGGCTTCTGGGCTATCTGCCTCGGAGGGTGGCACGACCTGCCAGAACTTAGGCAGAAATTCAGACCAGTGGTTGAGGATTTGGGCTGCTTTTTGGCTGCCTGTGCGATCGCCGTGTGCCGCAATCAAGTCCTTCAACTGCTGTTCTCCGGCTGGGGTTTGAACCCGCTGGAGCTTGACAATTTCGGGGTTGACTTTTTCGGGGAAGCTGCCGTCTTCATCCAGGAAGTAAGCCAAGCCGCCCGTCATACCTGCGCCGACATTGCGACCGACGCGACCCAAAACGACGATTGTTCCGCCCGTCATGTACTCGCAGCAGTGATCTCCGGCTCCTTCAATCACCGCTTGCCCTTTGGAGTTTCGCACGGCGAAGCGTTCGCCTGCCTGTCCATTGGCAAATAGCGTCCCGCCCGTTGCGCCATACAAGCAGGTGTTGCCGACGATCACGTTTTCAGAAGGAGCGTAGGTTGCAGCGGCAGGAGGCTTGATGATGATTTCACCGCCGTGCATTCCTTTGCCAACGTAGTCATTGGCTTCGCCTTTTAGGTAGAGGCTCATTCCGGGTAGATTAAAGGCTCCAAAGCTTTGACCGACGCTGCCTGTGAAGTTGAGGGTGATCTGTCCTTCAAAGCCAGTGTCGCCATATTGTTGGGCGATCGCCCTGCCAACCGTGCGCCAACGGTGCGATCGGTATTGACCACATCAATGCTCTGGCTGACGCTGCCCTGATCTCGAATCGCGGCTTGAATCGCTGGATCGCTCAGCAACTGATCGTCCAAAACGGCTCCGTTGCTGTGGGTTTCCCCGTGTTCTAGCCAGGAGCGATCGCTGCGGGTATCAGGCAACTGGGTGAGGCAGTCCAGGTTAAGGGACTGAGTTTTGGTGATTTTCACGCCTTCCCGCACTTTTAGCAGGTCAGCCCGACCGATGACATCCTTGAGCGAACGGTAGCCCAGTCTTGCCAGAAGCGATCGCACTTCCTCAGCAATAAAGTAGAAGAAGTTCACCACGTGTTCTGGAACGCCTGTGAACCGCTGGCGCAGTTTTTCCTGCTGGGTTGCCACGCCGACCGGACAGTTGTTGGTATGGCAGATTCGCGCCATAATGCAGCCTTCCGCGATCATCGCAACGGAGCCAAAGCCGTACTCTTCTGCCCCCATCAGGGCTGCCATGACCACATCCCAGCCCGTCTTGAAGCCGCCGTCTGCTCTGAGGAGGACGCGATCGCGCAACTGATTTTCCATCAGCACCCGATGCACTTCCGTTACGCCCAATTCCCAGGGAACGCCCGCGTGCTTGATGGAGCTAAGCGGCGAAGCACCCGTGCCGCCGTCGTGTCCAGAAATCTGAATTACGTCTGCATTTGCCTTCGCTACGCCAGCCGCAACCGTGCCAATGCCCACTTCGGCGACCAGCTTCACTGAGACTTTTGCTTCAGGATTGATCTGGTGCAGGTCAAAGATCAGTTGAGCCAGGTCTTCGATCGAGTAGATGTCGTGGTGGGGAGGTGGGGAGATTAGCGGCACTCCAGGCTTAGAACGGCGCAGCATGGCGATGTAGGGGCTGACCTTCTTACCGGGAAGCTGTCCGCCTTCACCGGGCTTTGCTCCTTGAGCAATTTTGATTTCAAGCTGTTTGGCGCTGACCAGATATTCGGGCGTAACGCCAAATCGACCCGACGCAATTTGTTTGATTGCAGAACTGGCAGTGTCACCGTTTCGCAAGCCCTTCAGGTGAGGCAAAAGCTGAGACAGCCCCTTCTCATCGACATCGTTCAGCACCTTAAAGCGAACCGGATCTTCGCCGCCTTCGCCAGAGTTGGACTTGCCGCCGATGCGGTTCATGGCGATCGCCAGTGTTTCATGTGCCTCGCGTGACAGCGAACCCAGCGACATGGCTCCTGTGCAAAAGCGCTTGACGATAGTTTCGACCGATTCCACTTCCTCAATGGGAATGGCGGGCGATCGCCCTGAAATCAAGCAAGTCGCGCAAAGCCGTCAGCGGTCGATGCTCCAGATGTTTTTGATAAACCTCGTAATGGTCATAGCTCTTAGCCCCTACCGCTTTGTGCAGCGCCTTTGCCATTTCGGGGCTATTCATGTGATATTCTCCCCCTGGCTTGTAGTTAAAGAAGCCAAAGTTTTCTAGCTTCTTCAGCGTTAGCTCTGGGAATGCCCGCTGGTGGAAGGTGACGACTTCCTGCGCCAGATCTGCCACGCTGAGTCCACCCAGACGCGAAGCCGTGCCGGTGAAACCGAGGTGCAGTAGATCCGAGCCAATTCCAATTGCTTCAAAAATCTGCCCTCCCTGATAGCTAGACAGCAGCGAAATTCCCATCTTGGAAAGAATCTTGAGCAATCCTCCCTCGATCGCCTTACGGTAGTTGCTCTGAGCCGCGCTGATGCTAATTGCCTCAAGCTTGCCCCGCTCCATGAAGCTCTGGGTTTTAGAGTCAGACCACCAGTGGCGCACCGTTTCCCATGCCAGGTAAGGACAAACGGCACTTGCACCGTAGCCAATCAAGCAAGCAAAGTGATGCGTACTCCAGCATTGAGCCGTATCGACAATGATCGAAGCCTTCATCCGCAGCCCTTGCCGGATCAGGTGATGGTGAACGGCACCCACAGCCAATAGGGGAGGAATATAGCTTTGCTCAGCATTCAAGCTGCCTGTTTCAGTGGAGGACGTGAGGCGATCGCTCAAAATCAAAATTTTCTGACCTGCCCGAACCGCCGCCGTTGCCTGCTGACACAGCGCCGTCACCGCCCGCTGCAAGCCTTCCGGCCCAGCCGAGATAGCAAACAGAGTCGATAAATTGGCGGTGCCAAAATCAGACTGCCGGATTTGCTCCAGTTCAGCGTCATTCAAAACGGGAGACTTGAGCTTGAGCAACCGTGCATATTCTGGCTTTTCCTCCAGAAAATTGCCCCGTTCGCCCAGTTGAGAAGCCAGAGACATTACCAGGCTTTCCCGCAGCGGGTCAATCGGCGGATTTGTCACCTGAGCAAACCGCTGCTTGAAATAGTCGTAAAGCAAGCGCGGCTTGGCTGACAAAATTGCTAGGGGAACGTCATCGCCCATGCAAAACGTAGGTTCTTTGCCCTGGGAAGCCATCGCTTCAACGATCATCTCCACGTCTTCACTGGTATAACCGAAAGCAGTTTGATGACGCAAAAGGCTCTGCGTGTCCAGGGAGCTAGATTCAGCAAACGGCTGGGGTTCCAGTTCATAGCGCTGCTGCAACCACTCGCCATAGGGCTGCCTGCTGGCAACCCGCTGCTTGATCTGCCAGTTTTTCAGAATTTCGTGGCTTTTGAAATCGACGGCGATCGCCTCTCCTGGCCCCAGCCGTCCTTTCTCCACAATTTCAGACTCAGGCAGGTCAACCACCCCAGCCTCAGAAGCAACCACCACAAAGCCATCACGGGTAATGCTGTAACGAGCAGGACGCAGCCCGTTACGGTCTAGCGTTGCCCCAACCCGCTTGCCGTCACTGAAGATCAGCAGTGCCGGACCATCCCAGGGTTCCTGAATGCCGCTGTAATATTCGTAGAAATCGGTAATTTCTGGATAGTTTGCTAACTCTGGCTGGTTCTGATAAGCCTCCGGCACCATAATCATCAGCGCTTCCAGAGGGCTGCGCCCTGAGTTCACCAATAGCTCCATCACGTTATCGAGGTTAGCAGAGTCGCTGTTTTCAGAGTTGACGATTGGTTTGAGTGCTTCGAGGCGATCGCCCCAGTAAGGATGCTCCAGATCCGCTTCCCGCGCCACCATCCAGTTGATATTGCCCAGCAGCGTGTTGATTTCGCCGTTGTGACCGAGCAACCGCATCGGTTGAGCTAGCGGCCAGCGGGGCATCGTGTTCGTGCTAAAGCGGCGATGATAGACCGCAAAGGCACTCTGATAAGCCGGATTTTTCAGGTCTGTGTAAAACTCACCCAGCACCGCAGATCGCACCATGCCCTTGTAGACAATCGTGCGGTTAGAAAAAGAGCAAATGTAAAATTCCTGCAAGCCCTCTGCATCTTCTGAGCTAGCAGGTTCAGCCGTCGCCACTGCCTGCTCAATCTGCTTGCGTACTAAATAAAGCTGCCGCTCCAATGCGTCGCCTGTCTCATCAGATTGCACCAAAAGCTGTTCAATCTGCGGCTGATTTTCTCGCGCTTGAGTTCCTAGCAGTTCAGGGCGGACAGGCACTTTTCGCCAGCCCAAAACCTTTAGACCAGACTGGTGCAGAATTTTTTCGGAAAGCTGACGGGCGATTGCCGCTGCCGTCTCAACCTGAGGCAAAAACACCATCCCCACACCAAGATTCTCAGACAGGACGGCGCTAATATTGTTTTCTTGCAACCAAGCGGTCAACAAATCCCAGGGGATAGCCGTCATGACTCCGGCACCATCACCCGAATCCTGATCCGCGCTACAAGCTCCTCGGTGTTCTAGACAAGTCAAAGCCGATAGCGCCTTGGCAACCAGAGCGTGGCTTACCCGCCCATACTGGTCAGCAATAAAACCAACCCCGCAGGCATCCCTTTCCTCCACCAACCATCGCTGTCCTGGAAAACCTGCTGCTACTTCGTGATTTGTTTGTCTTTGATTCACACTCGTGCTACCCATAGAACAACCCGTCTCGCTTGTAATCGCCGAATAAAACTATTTAGATGACAAATTAGATGACAAAAACCGTCAAATACTCGGAAAATGGCAACCCCAAGAAAAATCCTATAAACCCACAGGAGCCAACAACTGAGGAGACGGGAAAGTGCCCGAAGCAATGCGCTTCTGACACTTTCAAAGCTCAAGCAGCCGTAATGCCGTTCAAGGTTAAAAAACCTCAGTGCCGTAGCGTGGATTGTAAAGCTACCATCTATCGCTATCTATTAAAAGCCCACATTGGATGGCACCGAATAGATCATGGATTTTATAGAGGATATCGAGCATTGGCAATCCCTAACTGTATTTGGAGCGACGCAGATGCTCAAATTTCGCTCACCAGCGGCTTAATTGCTCAAGCATCCTCGACTTCAATCAAAGCCCTAACCTGCTCAGGAAGCTGATTGCACTCGTAACACTGAACGGATCTAATCGAAAGATGACTGTCTTAATTTCTATTATGAGGCTAAAACTTTAAATCTATGTGATTATTTTCTCTCGAATGACTAACTAGATGGACGTAAGTAAAGCTACAGCTAGAAGCCTAAACAGAAAAATTTTGTATTGCTTTTTACAGAATTTTCAACAAAGAAGACAGCCTGTATTATTTACAAATAGAAGCTGGCGATCGCCACGCCAATAGGACACATCTTTGGGTCAATGGAACTACTTACAGGATGTTTGAAAAGTTTAATTTGTAACCCAAAGGTTTGTAGGGACGTGGCATTCGGGCAAGAATTTTCGGTCTATTCCAGGGACTACTTGCCGAATGCTACGCCCTTACCAGGGATATTTGCTACTTCTAAACACCCTCTTACAGTGTGTTTTCTCATTCCTGGCTTTTAGCCCGGAATGCAGTTCTGAAGGCTCTGCTTCATTTGCAGTAGAGCGGAGCCTCCCAGGAGGCATTTCAGGCAAAGTCCGGAAACGAGACTCTCATAGGGTTTATGCGCTGCGAGAGGGATAAAAGAAGGATAGAATTCGCGCCATCAAAGCAAATTCTGCCTTGATGGGACTGCTTCCTTTGCCAAAACTTTCCCTTTGAAGGATGAAACTTTTAACAATTGTGAATAGCTGTCGGCAAGACCAGCTTGCCTGAGGGATTCTGGAAGCACAAACTACTGCAAATTCCCATTGAAGGTTCACTCGATTCACAGCCTCATCTCAACGGCTCTGTGTTTCCAGCAACTAACTGGCAGTTCGCTTTCACTTGTCCACTGGAGTAATGCCCCCTTGCTCCCGCTACGTTATGTTGAGCAACGTGAATCAAAACAAGCAATGCCTCCTCAAAGGCTCAATCATGCGATCGCTCTCAAAAGGTTCCTCCTCTCTGCTGATTTTTCCCCTGCTGGCTGCTACTTTTTACGCGCCTAATACTCAGAAAAACGAAGCGCTCCTCTCTCTTCAGTCTTTGCAAAGTGCTAATTTGCAGCTTCAAAGGCCCGTTGTTCAGGAGTCGTCACCGATTAATGAAGATGCTTCCGATCAAGGTGCTGTGCCACCTGCTCAAGCTTCTGTAGAAGTTATCCCTCAAGACTTTTGGACCCCAACTTTAATTAAGATTTCTCAAGCCATACCCGTCACGGAAGGCACTCAGGTTGTAATCAATGGTCGCACCTTGAGCGCCGCATGGAGCCAGCGTCAGCAAAGAATTGGTATTGCTGATACGGGGCTAATGCAAACTGTTGGCGTTGATTTGCTAAACACTGAAAGTGCTGCCAGACAGCCTGTACAGTGGTTTTCTGATTCGAGTACAAATGCTTTAGTTTTGGGCACCTGGTTGACCGGCCGATATCGCTATCTAGACATTACGGAACTCGCTCAGCAGGCGAACTGGCAGATGCAGGTCAGTGGCAATCTGCTGCGGATTTCTACACCGGCTTCAAGAGTGATGGCAGTGCGTCAAGGGCGACAGAGTTGGGGCGATCGCATCGTTGTTGACCTCGATCGCTCAACCCCCTGGCAGGTAACAGAGCAATCTGAAGAAGTAGTCGTTAACATCAATGCCCAGGCTGATCCCGCGCTGATTCGTAATTTTCAGGCAGGACCAGGCGATCGACTGACCTCGTTGAATGTTCAAGCAAATAGCAACCAGACAGTGATTCGAGTTGGTATTCCGGGTGGTCTGCGTCCTCGTGTCTGGTCTTTACCCAATCCCAACCGCTTGATCATCGATATTGGAACAGATCCATCCGTGCAGCGCAACATCGTTTGGGCACCAGGCATCCGCTGGCAAGAGCAAATTGTAAATACAGGAAGCGCTCAATTCCCAGTGACGGCTCTGATTGTTGATCCCCGTCAGTCAGGGTTAGCCATTAGACCGATTTGGACTAATCCTTCTAGCGCCATTGGAACTACGCCACTAACGACGATGGCTCAAAGCTGGCAGGCGATCGCCGCTATCAATGGCGGTTTCTTTAACCGCAACAATCAGTTGCCGCTGGGCGCAATCCGGCGAGAGGGTCGCTGGATTTCAGGCCCGATTTTAAATCGAGGGGCGATCGCCTGGAACGAAGCCGGAGAAGTGGCGATCGGTCGCCTCGGATTGCAAGAAGCCATAACAACTCCCGCAGGACAACGTTTCGCAGTTCTCTCCCTTAACAGCGGATACGTTCAGGCAGGGGTTGCTCGATATACAAGTGACTGGGGATCAACCTACACCTCAATCATCAACAACGAATTTTTAGTCACAGTTCAAGACAATCGAGTTGTTAGTCAGCAACCCGCCGGAGCCGCAGGGCAAACCTCCGTTCCCATTCCTGCGAATGGGTATGTACTGGTTGTCAGAGCAAACAGCGCTGCCACCAACGCACTCCCTCTAGGCACTGATGTGCAGTTAGAAACCACCAGTAGTCCAGCCGATTTCGGCCGATATACCCAAATTCTTGGGGCTGGGCCGTTACTACTGCAAAATCGTCAAGTCGTACTTAATGCCCAGTCTGAGCAATTTAATGAAGCATTTGCCAGACAAGCCGCCGCCCGCAGTGCGATCGGCAAAACCGCCGAAGGTAATCTGATCATGATTACCGTTCAAAGTCGAGTGGGTGGCCCTGGACCTACCCTGGCAGAAACCGCCCAGATTATGCAGCGCTTAGGCGCAGTCGATGCCCTTAATTTAGATGGCGGCAGTTCTACGACGCTCTACCTCGGAGGACAATTGCTTAATCGCGCTCCTAACACAGCAGCCCGGGTTCATAACGGCATCGGAGTATTTGTTCAGCCCAGCCTGTAAACGGTCAACCCCCCCTTGATTCACATTGCTGAGTTTCAGAATAAGTATTTGTACTTTATTCAATTTTGGAGGAAATAAAGCTGATTTAAAGCGCACCTGATTGTGTAAAGAATCTATATGAATCAGCTTAATTTGTGCGTTTGCCGATGAAATTGCCTGAAAGCTTTTGTTATGGTTAGCTTCGGTTGTTTGAATTGAGGGAATCATGCTTGAGTCGGGCATCGTTTTCCAGTCAAATCAACCTTAGCGAATGCCCGAAAATAAACTCAATCTCACAGCAATTCACAAGGAGAAAATGTCGTGGCCCAACCCCAAGAAGTTACTCAACCCGTTACCTTAAACTTACCTGCGCCTGTTACTCCCAAAGGAATCGCTGCTACTGAACTTCGCCCTTGGGGTTCTTTTACCGTTCTGGAAGAGGGACGGGGTTACAAAATCAAGCGGATTGAAGTCAAGCCCGGTCATCGTCTTAGCCTGCAAATGCATCACCACCGCAGCGAACACTGGATCGTTGTTTCCGGGACAGCTAAAGTCACCTGTGGCGATCAAGAAAAGCTGCTGTTCAGCAATCAATCGACCTACGTTCCTGCCTGCACCAGCCACCGTCTAGAAAATCCTGGCGTAATTTCTCTAGTTTTGATTGAAGTCCAAAACGGAGAATATTTGGGAGAGGATGACATCATTCGTTTTCAAGATGACTACTCTCGAGCTAAATCCTAGCCTCAAAGTTTATTCACCTGACAATTGCATTGTTTGAAGTAAGGGTAGGCTTGATTGAAGCCTACCTTTTTAGTCCGCTTCTGCATCCACATATCTTTAGATCCTTAACGCTTGCGCTGGGTTAGCTGTAAGATTGTCCACAAACCAATCTCTATTTCTGGCATCTATGATTCAAATGAGTCAGGCAGCGATCGCCGAAATCAATCGCCTCAAAGCCAAACAGCACAACCCTCAATCGCTATTTCGCCTGAAAATTCAGCCCGGTGGTTGCTCTGACCTTCACTATGTTCTCAAATTTGACAACAGCACCGAACCAACCGACCAAGTTTTAGAATGTAAAGGGCTGTCCTTTGTAGTAGACTCGCATAGTCTCAATTCCATCAGCGGCTTGACAGTAGATTACTCAGAGGATCTCATGGGTGGCGGATTTCGTTTCCACAATCCCAATGCAACCCAAAACTGCGGATGCGGTAATTCTTTCTCCACTCGATAGTCAGACGCAATCCTCAAATCGCATTTCGACTTTGACTCTTTACAATTTCACCTGAGCAAATCCGCCCTGAGATTTGAAGTTGGAACGTGAGCCAAACAAATTGACAAAAAATCGTTAAAATCGCTATAGTTATAGACTGTTGCAAAGCGCAAACCAGTTAAAAGACAAAACTTGAGTGTAAGTGTCATTCCATGCCCACCATCCAACAGCTTATTAGCGACGAACGCCAGAAGGCAAATAAGAAGACAAAATCGCCAGCTTTGAAGAGCTGTCCTCAACGTAGAGGCGTTTGCACGAGGGTTTATACAACTACTCCCAAGAAGCCAAACTCAGCACTCCGTAAAGTTGCGCGGGTACGTTTGACTTCAGGGTTTGAAGTTACCGCATACATTCCAGGAATTGGTCACAACCTGCAAGAGCATTCCGTCGTTATGATTAGGGGCGGTCGAGTTAAGGATCTACCGGGTGTGCGCTATCACATCATTCGCGGAACTCTAGATACTGCTGGAGTGAAGGATCGCAAGCAAGGACGCTCAAAGTATGGCGCTAAACGTCCTAAGTCCTGAGCCAAATTCATACACGACGTTTGCTGCTCCTAGATTTTCGACTTATTCAGAACTTGTTCTCTAAGTTGTTCTTAGAGCTTGGTGTTAGTTTTCATCGCTGTTGACAAGGGTTTAGCTCACCTTGTCGTAGGGCTTACCCATTGCACTTGCGCTCCAAACTTGGTTTTTTCTCATAAGGCAACCTAACTTCTTAATCTAAAGGTTTACCATGTCTCGTCGTACAGTCATTCAAAAGCGTCCAGTTCAACCTGACCCAGTTCACAATAGTCGTCTCGTTAGCATGATGGTACGGCGATTGATGAGGAGTGGGAAAAAATCTTTGGCTTATCGCCTTATCTACGACGCATTTAAAGTAATTGAGGAGAGAACTGGATCTGATCCGTTAGAGACATTTGAGAGGGCTGTACGAAATGCTACCCCGCTAGTGGAAGTCAAGGCGCGTCGGGTAGGCGGTGCGACTTACCAGGTACCTATGGAGGTTCGTTCTGAGCGAGGAATCGCGTTAGCTCTCCGATGGCTGACTCAGTATTCCCGTCAACGTTCAGGTCGGACTATGGCTAGTAAACTAGCAAACGAGCTTATGGATGCAGCTAATGAGACGGGTAGCGCGATTCGGAAGCGTGAAGAAACTCATCGGATGGCTGAAGCAAACAAAGCATTTGCTCATTACAGGTACTAACTTTCTGAAAGGAGCCTCTGTTAAGAGCCATGGTGTATAGAATTTTAGCAGAAGCATCTGAAGAAACTTTGCGACAGGGACTAAGGAGGTAGCTGTGGCACGTAATATCCCGCTGGAGCGGATACGCAACATCGGAATTGCCGCCCATATTGACGCTGGTAAAACGACGACGACGGAGAGAATCTTGTTCTACTCTGGCGTTGTCCACAAGATTGGAGAAGTCCATGAGGGAACTGCTGTAACTGACTGGATGGCTCAAGAGCGGGAGCGGGGTATTACTATTACTGCTGCTGCTATCAGCACGAGTTGGAAAGACCATCGGATTAACATCATTGATACTCCGGGTCACGTTGACTTCACAATTGAAGTTGAGCGATCGATGCGTGTACTAGATGGTGTTATTGCGGTATTTTGTTCTGTTGGCGGCGTTCAACCTCAGTCGGAAACAGTTTGGCGACAGGCCGATCGCTACAAGGTGCCCCGAATTGCATTTGTCAACAAGATGGATCGGACGGGTGCTAACTTCTTTAAGGTGTATGACCAAATTCGCGATCGCCTTCGCGCCAATGCTGTCCCTATCCAAATTCCGATCGGCAGTGAGGATAACTTCCGAGGAGTCGTAGATCTAGTAGGCATGCGTGCCCGCATTTACAACAATGATTTGGGCACTGACGTTGAAGACATAGAGATTCCGGAGGATGTGCTTGAACTTGCGACAGAATATCGCACTAAGCTGATCGAATCGGTAGCTGAAACTGACGACGCTCTGACGGCAAAGTATTTGGAAGGTGAAGAACTGACCGAGGAGGAAATCCGCATCGCTTTACGGAAAGGGGCGATCGCTGGCACCATCGTTCCCATACTGTGTGGCTCTGCTTTCAAAAATAAAGGCATTCAGCTACTTCTGGACGCGGTAGTTGCCTATCTACCTGCTCCGACAGAAGTTCCACCCATTCAGGGCACCCTACCCGATGGCAGCACCGCTGTTCGTCATGCAAATGATAGTGAGCCACTCTCTGCCTTAGCATTCAAAATCATGGCAGACCCATACGGTCGCTTGACCTTTATTCGAGTCTATTCAGGCATTCTCAGCAAAGGGAGCTATGTTTATAACTCGACGAAGGGTAAAAAGGAGCGAATCTCTCGCTTAATTGTACTTAAAGCAGACGAGCGAACTGAGGTGGACGAACTCCGAGCAGGAGATTTAGGTGCTGCACTGGGACTAAAAGACACCTTCACAGGTGATACCATTTGCACCGATGACTCCCCGATTATCCTGGAATCCTTGTTCATCCCTGAACCCGTGATTTCGGTTGCGGTTGAGCCTAAGACAAAACAGGATATGGAGAAGCTTTCAAAAGCGCTTCAGTCTCTCTCTGAGGAAGACCCAACTTTTCGGGTTAGCATTGATCAGGAAACAAACCAGACTGTGATTGCTGGAATGGGTGAACTCCACCTGGAAATTCTAGTAGATCGAATGCTGCGAGAATTTAAGGTAGAAGCTAATATCGGTGCCCCCCAAGTCGCTTATCGGGAAACGGTGCGTAAGTCCGTTAAGGCTGAAGGCAAATTTGTTCGTCAAAGCGGAGGAAAAGGGCAATACGGTCACGTTGTGATTGAGCTAGAACCTGGAGAACCGGGTACTGGTTTTGAGTTTGTTTCTAAGATTGTTGGGGGCACTGTACCCAAGGAGTACATCAACCCAGCAGAGCAAGGAATGAAAGAAGCCTGTGAGTCTGGTATTCTGGCTGGATATCCGGTGATTGACCTTAGAGCTACGCTGGTAGATGGGTCTTATCACGAAGTTGACTCTTCAGAAATGGCCTTCAAAATTGCTGGCTCAATGGCAATCAAGGAAGCCGTGATGAAAGCTTCACCCGTTCTGTTGGAACCGATGATGAAAGTTGAAGTCGAGGTTCCTGAGGATTTTCTGGGGGATGTGATGGGTGACCTGAACTCCCGTAGAGGTCAGATTGAAGGGATGGGATCGGAAGAAGGAATTGCCAAAGTCACCGCTAAGGTGCCACTGGCAGAAATGTTCGGTTATGCTACTGATATCCGGTCTAAGACGCAGGGTCGGGGCATATTCTCGATGGAGTTTAGCCACTATGATGAGGTGCCTCGCAACGTGGCTGAAGCAATCATTGCTAAGAGTAAAGGGAACGCATAATCAGAAAGAGGAACACATAGATTCATGGCACGCGCAAAGTTTGAACGGACTAAACCCCACGTTAATATCGGTACCATTGGTCACGTTGATCATGGTAAAACTACTCTTACCGCTGCGATCACAATGACCCTAGCTGCTACAGGTGGTGCAAAGGCTAGAAAGTATGACGAGATCGATGCTGCACCAGAAGAAAAAGCAAGAGGCATCACGATCAACACCGCTCACGTTGAGTATCAGACGGAAGAACGTCACTATGCTCATGTGGATTGCCCAGGGCACGCTGACTATGTGAAGAATATGATCACTGGGGCAGCACAAATGGATGGTGCAATCCTGGTGGTGTCTGCGGCTGACGGTCCAATGCCCCAGACTCGTGAGCATATTCTGCTGGCAAAGCAGGTTGGTGTACCCAACATTGTCGTTTTTCTAAATAAGCAAGACCAGGTTGATGACGAGGAATTGTTGGAACTAGTTGAGCTTGAGGTGCGTGAATTGCTCAGCACTTACGACTTTCCTGGTGATGACATTCCCATCGTTTCAGGTTCAGCCCTGCTGGCTCTGGAGGCCTTGCTTGCAAACCCAAAACTTGTGAAGGGGGAGAACGAGTGGGTAGATAAAATCTATGCTCTAATGGACGAGGTAGACGCTTACATCCCTACTCCTGAGCGTGATGTGGATAAGCCTTTCCTAATGGCTGTAGAGGACGTTTTCTCAATCACAGGTCGTGGAACTGTTGCGACAGGGCGGATTGAGCGTGGCAAGGTCAAGGTCGGTGAGACTGTCGAGCTAGTTGGTATTAGGAATACTCGCAGTACAACGGTTACAGGTGTTGAAATGTTCCAGAAGGTTCTGGAAGAAGGAATGGCTGGAGATAACGTCGGAGTTCTACTTCGTGGTATTCAGAAGGCTGACATCGAACGTGGCATGGTGCTTGCTAAGCCCGGTTCGATTACCCCTCATACTCAGTTTGAGTCTGAAGTTTACATTTTGAAGAAGGAAGAGGGTGGTCGTCATACCCCGTTCTTCCCTGGCTATCGCCCTCAATTTTATGTCCGTACCACCGATGTGACTGGTACGATCAGCGCGTTCACTGCGGATGACGGTAGTGAAGCTGAGATGGTAATGCCTGGCGATCGCATCAAAATGACGGTTGAGCTGATCAATCCGGTTGCTATTGAGCAAGGAATGCGCTTTGCGATTCGGGAAGGTGGACGAACCGTAGGTGCGGGTGTCGTTTCTAAGATCATTAAGTAGCTCCAGCTACTGAGCCTTTTTCGTCAGCAGCCAGCTTTTAGGTTTGGCTGCTGATGAGATTTTTTAATTTTGCTAATTCATATTCGTCCAATGGAGCTAGTTAAAGTCTAGTTTGTTGAGATGAGCCTAAACTAACTGAACCTGGAAAACTGAAGCAGAATCATGGCAACTATTCAACAGCAAAAAATTCGTATTCGCCTAAAGGCATTCGATCGCCGCCTTTTAGATACCTCTTGTGAAAAGATTGTTGATACTGCGAATCGGACAAACGCTACAGCAATCGGTCCGATTCCTCTCCCGACCAAGCGCCGAATTTATTGCGTATTGCGATCGCCTCACGTAGACAAAGACTCTAGAGAGCATTTTGAAACACGCACTCATCGTCGCATCATTGATATTTACCAGCCTTCCTCCAAAACGATTGATGCTCTGATGAAGCTGGATTTGCCTGCTGGTGTTGACATTGAAGTTAAGCTATAAAGCTCTCAAGCGATTAAACTTCTTCCTCACTGACGGAATCGGGGATGTGCTTTTAAGGGGGCATATCCCCGATTCCGTCAGGACGCGTCATTTCTCAGAGTCAACGATACCAGAAGGGCGTAAGTTACTGCACACCAACCTGTAGCTAAGCCTTTGGTAGTAGATTTACGGTTTTAGCCTTTTTACGGACTGGAAGGATGCGATAGACTATGTGAAGTAGTATTCTGCTACTCACACGCTTGACCTGTTTCCGAAAGCAGTTGATAAGGTCAACCCCTAATCGTATTAAATCCCTAATGGGGATTAGGATTTCAATGACATCTTCTTCATCAGTTGCTGTTCGAGAGCTTCCACTTTTCCCGCTGTCTGAAGTAGTTTTATTTCCGGACAAGCCGCTTCCACTCCACATTTTTGAGTTTCGCTATCGGATTATGATGAATACCATACTTCAAAGCGATCGCCGCTTTGGGGTTTTAATGGTTGATCCGGTAGAAGGCAAAGTCGCGAAGGTTGGCTGCTGTGCAGAGATTGTCCACTTTCAGCGCCTTCCAGATGACCGCATGAAAATCATGACGATGGGGCAGCAGCGGTTTCGCATTCTTGAATATGTTCGCGAAAAACCCTATTACGTCGGGTTGGTCGAATGGATCGAAGATCAACCAACTGACAAAGATTTAAGAACTTTGTCAACAGAAGTTGATAAGCTCCTGCGAGACGTTGTTCATCTTTCTGCCAAGCTGACAGGGCAGGAGATTGAGCTACCTGATGATGTTCCTGATCTGCCCATTGAGCTATCTTACTGGGTTGCGAGTAACCTTTACGGTGTAGCAATGGAGCAGCAGGCTCTTCTGGAGATGCAGGATACAGCAGCTCGTCTAGAGCGTGAAGCCGAAATTCTGACCTCTACTCGTAACCATTTGGCGGCTAGAACTGCTTTGAAAGATGCTTTGAAGTAAGGGACTAGTAAGGCTAGTTTACAAGGGTGCTTAAGCGGGGAGAATCGTGTAGCTGCCAAAGATTTTCAGGGTTTCTGCACAATCGCTAAGTTCTGTCAGAGCAGATTGGGTCGCTGGATCTTTTGCATTGGCTTCAACGTCAATAAAGAAAAGGTATTCTCCAAGCGATCGCTTGGTAGGGCGTGATTCTATTCGACTCAAGTTGATGCCTCGTTCTGCAAAAGATTGAAGCGGTCTGACCAACGCTCCTGGTAGATTAGCGGAAAAGCTAAAGGCCAGCGAAGTGTGGCTGCCTCCTGGAGATGGCTGCAAACTCAATACCCAGAACCGGGTGCAGTTATCGGGGTAATCGTTGATCGGATGCGCTAAGATAGGCAGGCTATAGAGCTGGGCAGCCCGCTCAGACGAAATTGCTCCAATCTTAGGGCCTTGCTCAAGATATTGCAGAGCTTCTGTTGTAGAGTTTGTGGGAATAAGCTGTACAGCGGGCAATTTTTTTCCAGCCAGCCTTGACACTGGGCTAGAGCTTGGGGATGGGAATAGATAGTTTGAATTTGCTCTAAATTTGGACTGTGAGACATGAGAGCATGGGAGATAGGTAACACCAAAGCCTTCTGAATCCGCAGGGTGTCAAGCTGCCAAAGTGTGTCCAGGGTGACTGTCACACCGCCTTCAATTGAGTTTTCGACCGGAGCTACTACAAAATCGGTTTCTCCAGATGCCGTTGCTCTCAGCGTTTGGGTGATGCTGGGATAGGGACAGAGTAAAGATTCTTCCTTAGTTGCTTCTAGCAACCACTTGCTCCAAGTTAGGGCTGCTGCTTCAGCGTAGGTTCCTGGAGATCCGAGATAGGCAATCGATCGCGCCATAGCTGATAAGTATTGGAGAGCAACTCTTTAAAAGACAGAAGTAAAATAATTAAAACTTTCTATTAAGCACGATCAGGTCTAAGCTGTTAGAACACCTATACTTCGTAAGATTAAGGTTGTTTCCTGGGAAAGTATGTAAAATTTAGTTAACAAGTAGGGAAGCATTCAACCACTCTTTAATTGTCTTATGCCTATCCGATTTAACGCCTCCCAGTCCGTTGAAATTGCTGTAGCGGATCAGCCCATCCCAATTCAGCACTATTTGCGTCAGCCCCAGCGCTTAGTTAAGGCGCTGGTAGATCCAAGTAGAATTGAGCAACTGAGTTCAGAAAAATTTTGCTTGAAGATGCGTCCTTTGAACTTTATGATGCTCAAGGTTCAGCCCACAGTGGATATGAGAATTTGGGCAGAGCCAAACGGCACGATTCGGGTAGAGTCACTGGCTTGCGAGATTCGAGGGGTGGAGTACATAGACCAAAGATTTGACCTTAATCTTGCCGGGCAGTTGACCCCGCAGTTGAAGGGCAACACGACCTACCTTGTGGGTAGAGCAGATCTAGAGGTAATGGTTGAGTTGCCGCCACCCTTGCTGTTTACACCAAAGCCGTTGCTAGAAGCGACAGGCAATGGGTTGCTGCGAAGTGTTTTACTCACCATCAAGCAGCGGCTACTGCACCAGCTTTTGTCTGACTACCGCACCTGGGCTGTTGCTCAGAAGGAGGAGGTTGTCCAAGAGAGGCGATCGCTCCTATCTCCCAATACACCCATTGCCTAGCTGCTCAGTACATTTCTAAGTTATTGTGATAGCCTTGCAGGGGCTAAACGACAAACGATGCTGTCGCGAAACCCCCAGTTGTTTTAGCCCTAACTTGTGCTTGGCAGTGCCATACCCCTTGTTTGTTGCCAAATCGTATCCTGGATACTTGGCAGCAAGCCTAACAATCAGCGCATCTCGCCAAACTTTTGCAAGAATGCTGGCAGCGGCGATCGCCGCCGATTGCTGATCGCCCTTAACTAGAGTCTGATGAGGCATCGGCAAACCCCGAACCCTTTGATTACCGTCTATCAGACAAAAATCGGGGTAAGGGCTAAGTCGAAGAATGGCGCGACGCATAGACAGCAGCGACGCTTGCAGAATGTTTAGCCGATCGATTTCTTGAACTGAGGCGATACCGATTTGGTAGTCCGTTGCCAAAATTTTAATCTGCTTAGCAAGCAGCTCTCTCTGCGAAGGAGTAAGCTGCTTGCTATCTGCTAGACCTGCATTAATTAAATCAGCCTCAGCCCAGTCTGACAAAATGACTGCGGCTGAAACGACCGGACCAAACAAAGCTCCTCGACCTACTTCATCAACTCCAGCAACAAGCTGAAAATTGTCAGATGCCTCAGGTAGCTTCAAATGGTTAAACTGCGATCGAATCACGCCTAGCTATCACCCACCACATTCGTAGCATTATCTGATTCAACAGCGGAGGAACGACGGCGGCGGCGGCGAGACGAGCCATTTCCATCCACAGCATCGGTACTAACCTCAGGAACCGTCATTTCAAGTGTAGGTTCTGACTCCAATGAAGCCGAGCCTAAATCTGCTTCATCATCAACAGAAAAGTCCGAGTGAGATGGAGGCGCTTCTTCTACTTCAGACTGCATAAATGCGTCGGGTGAAAAGATTGTTGTTATCGCTGCTCCGTTGTTAACACGGGAACTCTCCCCAGGCAATGTAACCGTAACGACGGCAGACTTCGGATCTTTCACTTCCTCAGTTGCTAACACTAAAGGCGAAACGCCCATCAAGGCATAGACATCTTGTTCTTCAAGCGTCATTTCAACTTGAATAACCTGGGGAGGTTCAGCAGCAGGCTTATCTCGTCGATTAGATGAGCGACTTCGATCAGGTTTTTCGCTTCGATTCTCCTTAGGAATTAGGGTAGGCAGGACTGTTTCTTCGGTTATGGGTAGTTCAGGCTCAGCGTCAGATTCTGCTCGAACAGAGCTACCCACTCTCGCAACTGGTTCTCCAACTCGAATCCGGCTGCGACGACGGCGACGATTGTTAGCTCCACCCCGCTCCTGGTAGCTAGGATGGTTGGTTAGGTCTAGCTCCTGCAAATCTTGAGACGGATCTGCATCAAACTCATCTTTTTGACCGTCCCAGTTCTCCCGTAGCTGCGGTGTGCGGCTCTCAGGTACAGCATATTCACGAGTTGGCTCAACAAACTCTTGAAGCTGACGCTCTGATTCACCTGGAAGATGGACTAGATGCCCCAATCCGCCGCAGGTTGGGCAGGTTCGCCCAAACAGTTCGTAAATGTTTTGTCCCTGGCGTTTGCGGGTCAACTCGACCAGACCTAGCTCAGAAAGTTGAGCGATTTGAGGTCTGGCTTTGTCTGCTCTCAGGGCTTTGTTGAACTGCTCCAAAACTTGCAGTTGGTCACGACGGGAATCCATGTCAATAAAATCGACAATGATGACTCCAGCAATATTGCGAAGGCGCAGTTGTCGCGCAATTTCAACGGCGGCCTCAGAATTTGTCCATAGAACCGTTTCACGCGCCGTTGCCGATCGGGTAAAAGAGCCAGAGTTCACATCAATGACAGTTAATGCTTCTGTCCGTTCAATAATGATATAGCCACCGGAGGGCAAATCGACTCTGGGTTTAAGCGCTTCCCGAATCGCTGCGTTGACGCGGAAGTATTCCAGAATTGAGGCGCGATCGCGGTGATGATCTACCAATACGCCCTGAGGTGTCCTACCGCCACTCCAGGTAACTAAGTGCTGCTTGACCCGCTTCATCCCAGTGTGGGAATCAACCACAATCCGATTCACATCAGCACTGTAAACATCCCTTAGAACCCGCTGAATAAAATCGTCATCGCGATTTAACAGGCTAGGTGGGCGGGTTGTCACTGCTTCTTGCTGAATATTCTCCCATTGCTTTTGCAGAGCTTCTAAATCTTCAATAATGGCTTCTTCTGCCACACCCTCAGCTTCGGTACGAACGAGCAATCCCATGCCAGCGGGCTTAATCAGGACGGCTAACGCTCGCAAGCGATTGCGCTCATTTTCGTTACGAATGCGGCGCGACAGATTAACACCTCGACCAAACGGCATGAGTACGAGATAACGTCCTGGAAGACTAATATTTCCAGTCAAGCGAGGGCCCTTGTTACCCGTCGGCTCCTTCATTACCTGCACCAGCACCTTTTGCTGAGGTGCTAGCAGTTCAGTAATGGAACCAGCGGCACGCTTTAATCTGAGCGGACCTAAATCTGTCACGTGGATGAAACCATTGCGTTCAGCATCTCCAATGTTGACAAAGGCAGCATCAATTCCAGGTAGTACATTCTCGACTACACCTAGATAAATATCGCCAACTTGATGGCTGCCTGTGGCAACGATAAGTTCCTGAATTTGGTCTTCTGAAAAAACAGCAGCAATCCGGTGCTGTTCGGCAATAATAATTTGCTTCGGCATTCAACTTCCTCGAATATTTACAGCAAAGCAAAAGGCACTAGCCTCATCAGCACCGCCTGCTTTTCTGGTAATAAGACAACGTGTTGGAAAAATCACAATCATGACGTGGAGACAACGAAGCTGCTCCTTATCCTTAAAACAAAACTATCAAGAGACTCAGCAACCCCAGAATGGCTGAATCTCCCAAACGAACCTCGAACCCACAGTCAACTAAATCAAACCTGGAAAGATACCCTCCGCTGGGAGTTAGGTATCTGTGATGAACCAGGGTGTGAACGGAAAGCCTTGCAGAAGCAGACTGCGCCCGACCTGCGTTGCCGATTAAACCACTGGCAACCCTGAAGGCTCTCAATCCACGACAGCTTCTTTGAATTGAATTATAGCGTGGAGCAGCGATAACGCCACTAGAAGTAAGAAATTTGTAGGAGGTTAGAGGTCCAAACACATCCAGCAACCCACTACTCAACCCCTACGGAAGACAAAAAGAGTTGGCTTCGATGGGTATGCAGCAGTTGAAACTGTCGTTGAGCCATTTGCTCTAGCATAAACACTATCTGCTCTGGGCGCAGCAAACTGCCATCGTTGCGACAGCTACCTACGTATCGGAGAATGGCTTGGGATTCAGCCTGGTAATGCAGAATATCAGAAGGCAAGTTTTGACATTCTGCATCTCCGACCAGGGATAGTTCAAAGAAGCGATCGCACAAATTAACCTGCTTTACCTTACCCGATTTTGTGGTCTGCTCCAGATAGATTTCTTTTGCCCCTTTGACCATTTCTATCCAGTCCTGCCACTGTGCCGCCAACAAAGGCGTGGCATCAGAAGGGCTATCAGTCAAGGCATGAACCGCAATATAGTACTCTGCCCGCTCCAGCAGCTTAGTGGCAGACGCAGCAGTGGGGGCGATCGCCTCTACTCGGTAAATTGGCACATCTGCTGGCAGAGCCGCCACCAACTTTTCCTGAAACTCAGCCAAATCTACGGTTTTAGTCAGTTCAAAGTCTACTATCTCACCCGAACTGCTTGCCCCAAGCGACAGAGCATTGGCAATTGAAATTCGGGGAGAAGGATGAAAGCCTCCGGTAAAAGCGATGGGTAGAGCCGCTCGTCGCACCGCCCGGTCGAATAGGCGCACCATGTCTAAATGGCTTACCAGAGTCATATCGCCCTGTTTGCCAAACCAGACTCGTAGCCGCTGGACTCGTTCCTGGTTTGGCTTGAAGTGTCCCTCAAACTGAGGAATTGGCAGTGGCTGAATCACCACATTGTGTCCAAAATCCGCTCCGCATACACCACAGTGAGAGCAGCCCTCGAAAGAACAATCTGGCACGACAGCGGCTTCCAAAGCCCGCTGTAAGTCAGCTTTGAGCCACTGTTTATCAATACCTGTATCGATATGATCCCAGGATAAGGGAGCATCGAGGGAAGGATGAGGGATAGGCTTTTCTATTAAAGCAGAAGAATTTTCAGGTTGGTTCGCCGAGTTGCTATTCAGACTGCTGTTCGGCTGCGATGTCCCTTCTATCAAATTCCATTCACCGCTTTCAACCTGACGATATTTCCAGGTCAGCCCTGATTCAGCGATCGCCTGTGTCCAGGCAGCAAAAGCGCGATCGAGGCTTTCCCACCAAGCGTCCATTCCGGCTCCCAGTTCCCAAGCACGACGAATGACGACAGAGAGACGGCGATCGCCTCGCCCAACGAAATCTTCCATTGCCGAAAGCCGCACGTCGGTAAAATTAGCTTTTAGTCCCCGAATCGTCCGAAACTCCTGGCGCAAGAGCTTCTGCTTGCGCTCAAACTCAGATGTTGAAACCGAATGCCACTGAAACGGAGTATGCGGTTTGGGCGTGAAGTTAGAAATGGTTACGTTAAAGCTTAACTTCCGCCTACCTGGGGTGCTGCACTCCTGTTGAAGCCACCGAATCGTCTCGGCAATACCCAACACATCAATATCTGTCTCTCCAGGCAGTCCAATCATGAAATAGAGCTTAACCTTATCCCACCCTTGCTCATGGGCAGTTTTAACACCCCGCAGCAATTCCTCATTAGTCAGTCCCTTATTAATGATGTCCCGCATTCTCTGGGTGCCAGCTTCGGGAGCAAAAGTCAAGCTCCCCTGTCGGTTTCCCCCCAAAATATTGGCAATATTTTCATCAAACCGATCGACTCGCTGACTGGGCAGAGACAGCGAAATGTTCTCATCCTTGAGTCGATTCTTGATTTCCATACCGACCGCAGGCAAAGCCAAATAGTCAGAGCAGCTTAACGACAAAAGCGAAACTCGTTATAGCCCGTCGCTCTCATTCCTTGCT
>JAAUTN010000335.1 GCA_012031415.1 Leptolyngbyaceae cyanobacterium SM1_4_3
TTTAAAGGAAACCAACCCTTTGATGTTGTGCCTTGAACACTGTCTAGTAGTTGACGAGGGCTAACAATGCGTTGGTGCGGACAGAACAGAGGTTATCGGTGAGCGTTTGAGGTTATCTGCCGCCGCACAACTTCACCGTTAGCTGGCTCCGCACAAAGTCTTTGCACTCATCCTTGAAGGTTATCAGTCAGTGCAAAAACGTTTAGAAAGAGATCGCCCAGGGTGCTTGTAGAAGGGCGATCGCAGCGATAGGTTAAGATTAGCAGAGTGTTTGTCTAAGCTATTCATTCAGTCCAGGAAATACGTCATTCATGACTTTTGCAGAATCTCGCAGTGATACCGTTCCAGTCCAGCTTCCCAATGGGGCTGTCGTCAAAGTCGAAGTTGCTAGTACGGGGCGCGAGGATGTGGGGTTTGATGTGAAGCAGTTTCAACCGGTTGCCGATATGATCGAAGGCATAGTGCAGATGATTGCCGCTCCGATCCAGAAGGTGAAACCCAAGAAGGCGACGGTGAAGTTTGGCATGGAACTAGCGATCGAGTCGGGGCAACTGACGGCAGTGATTGTAAAGGGTTCTGGCAAAGGAAATTTAGAGATTACACTGGAGTGGGAAGCGCCGACAAAGGAGTAAATCTTGACCCCGTTAGAGGATCTGCTGCGACAGTGTACAGTCAAGATCACCGTCCCTGGTGGTTGGGGGACGGGATTTTTTGTGGCTCCGGGGTTGATTTTGACCTGTGCCCATGTGGTGCGGAAAGCGACTGATTTGCAAGTCACTATTTTCTATCCAGCGTGGCAACAGCCTCTGTCGGCGATCGTGAAGGCAAAAGCCGACGATGGTAAAACGCTTGATCTGGCTCTCGTTGAACTGGCTGAACCGCTGCTTGCTCATCCCTGCGTGCTTTTAGATGAGGAGGCAGTCGCGACTGGTCAAGCACTTTATAGCTACGGCTATTTAGAGTCCTACACCAATGCTGCCCCTGTGCGTCCAGTGAATGAAGGGTTGACGGGAGACACGCCACCTTTACTCAAACTGCAAGGCGCACAAATTGAGAAAGGGATCAGCGGTGCCGCATTACTGAATCTCAAGACGGGTAAGGTGTGTGGCATGATGAAGGAAACCCGTGCTTCTGGTTTTGATCTGGGCGGTGGGGCGATTCCGACCCATGTGATTTTGGCGCAGTTTCCTGAGTTGCGATCGCTTCAGCAGGCGTTTCATAAAGGCGATCGACGTTGGAGCGCTCTAATTTCGATAGTTCAGGCTGAAATCAATTTTCAACCGTACCTGGAATCTATCGCTACAGCCTATGAAAAGTGGTGGCAGCTTTACACTTTGACGGATGCGGAAGGCAAGCAAAGACAGGCACAGGAACCAGTCCCAATGTTTGACTTGATGGTGCAGACGGTAAAGAAAAAGGAGAAGGTTAAGCGATTTTCAGTATTGGACGGGTTGCGGGAGTATGCTCTGGGGAACAAGCCAGAGCATGTGTTGTTGGTCGGGCGACCGGGTTCGGGCAAGTCTACAGCATTGGCGCGGTTGATATTAGAAGAGGCAACAACGCCTAATGCGAAAATTCCAGTTTTGGTGGAATTGCGCTATTGGCAAGGATCGATCACACAATTAATCCTTGATGCGTTTGCTCGGCATGAACTATCGTTAATGACCGAACAACTAGAAACGGGATTGTCGCGATCGCTCATTCTGTTTGATGGGGTGAATGAGTTACCCTCGAAGGAGGCGAGGGATGAACTTATCGCGTTCCGCCGCAACCATTCCAAGCTACCGATGATCTTCACAACACGGGATTTGAGATTGGGGGGAGATCTGGGAATTGAGCACAAGCTAGAAATGCAGCCACTGACTGAGGCACAGAGGGAGGCATTCATTCGCGCTTATGTTCCAGAGCAAGCGGGGGCGATGCTGCGACAACTTAAGGATCGGTTGCGGGAGTTTGGGCAAACACCGTTGTTGCTCTGGATGCTGTGCGAGGTGCTCCAGCAGACACCTGACAACCAATTGCCCTCAAATTTGGCGGAAATCTTTCAAGTATTTACAACCACGTATGAAATTAGCAGCGTTCGTAAACACGAAGTTGCATCGTTAAAAGGAGATGTGAAACCCTTAAGCGATCGTCGGCTGTGGAAGAACGCGTTAAAAGGTTTGGCTTCAGTCATGATGCAGGGAGAAACTCCCGTTGATTTTCGAGTGGCGATTCACCGACATGAAGCGGAAAGAGAACTCAGTAGAATTTTTCCCAATGAGAAATTTCCAGTTCGAGATATTTTAGATGACTTACTCAAGTACCACCTACTCCAAAATCGCAGCACTGACCAAAATTGAGTTTCGCCACCAACTACTTCAAGAATATTATGCGGCAGAGGCATTATTGGGGCTATTGCCTGATTTAGATGATGAGCAACTGAAGCGAGATTATCTGAATTACCTGAAATGGACAGAGCCGACAACGTTGATGCTGGCGCTGATAGACAATGAGGCACAGGTGCTGCGGGTAGTGCAACAGATAATGGAAGTAGATTTGCGATTAGGAGCTAGGTTTGCTGGAGTGGTAAAGCGTGAGTTTCAAGATAGGACTATTCAGTTATTGATACGGGAAATAGATGCGCCGAAAATCCTCCCGTATACGAGAAGAAGATCTGAATTAACAAAGGAAGATCTAGTAAAGGAACTAGAAAAATGTCTGGGGCAATCAATAGCCTCGATCAACAGGCAGTCAATTAAAAGTGATGTAATTACTGTATCTCTCATCAAAGATATTAAAAAAGAAGAGGCTAGACGTATAGATAGTATATATGCTGAATCATATGGGTATGAATATGCATATACAGGGAGAGAACAAGAATTAGCTCAATTTGATAATGCTCTCAAATCCCTCAAAGGTAATGATGCCAGGATGCGTTATTGGGCAGTAGAAAAGTTGGGTAGTTTTGCTAGATATGAAGGTTTCTATGGTTCTATAGAAAATCAAGATATGGAACTTCTCATTGAAGTGCTCAAAGATGAAGATGCTGAGATAAGGCAGCGCCGGAATGCCGCGAGAGCATTAGGCAAGTTTGTTCGTAGCAGAGTTGTGGAGCCTCTCGAATCTCTCATTGAAGCACTCAAAGATGAAGATGCTGAGGTGCGCCGGAATGTAGTGAAAGCATTAAGCGGTTGTAGTGAAGCTGTGGAGCCTCTCATTAAAATACTTAAAGATGAAGATGCCAATGTTCGCAGAAATACAGTAGAGGTGTTAGGCAAAATTGGCAGTGATAAAGTCGTTAAGCCTCTTATTCAAACCCTTGGGAAAGATCGAGATACTCAGGTGCGCCAATACGCAGTAGAGGCATTAGTTAAAGTTGGCGGTAATGAAGTTATTAAGCCTCTTATTCAAACCCTTGAGAAAGATCGGGATGATCAGGTACGCCAATATGCAGCAGAGGCATTGGGCAGGATTGGCTCTGAAATCGCTATTCCTGCATTGCTCAAACGATTAGAAGATTCCGTACTTCCTGTGAGTTGGGAAGCAACAGAGGCACTAGATAAACTTGCAAAAAAATATCCAGAGGCAATTGCCCACTGTCTCCCTCGTCTCCTCGCTCTTATCTATACCAGTTCTGGTAAACAAGCCTTGAAACTAATACCCGTTATTCAAGCCAATTGCAAGTTCTACAACTACGAAATTTGGCAAAAGCAATTAAAAATGAAAAGGGTAACCCGGGGCAAATAGCTGGGCAAGCGAGTGGTGGAACCCCTATAACCCATCATTACGCCGTCAATACCGAAGTTTTTCAACTCATTGAACATAATCATGGCAACGTTATTGGCAAACAACCCCCTGAGCAGAAATAAATAGGAGATCCATCATGCTAACCATCCAAATTCCCCCAGAACTTGAACAGCAACTCTCCCAATTGGCGGCGCAACTCAGCCTCCCCCTGGAAACCTTTATCCTCCAGTCCCTTCAGCAAATTGCCGCATCCGATTGCGACGACACCCCCAAAGCCGAAGTTCTGGATGGTCTCTACCGTGCCCTCGCCGATGTAAAAGCCGGACGCATCAGCCCCGTAGAAACCTTGTGGGATGACAACAGTAATGACTGAATCTCCATCTATCCAGGTTTTCGTTGCCGACGCATTCAAACGGGAAGCCCGCCATCTCAAGAAACGCTATCGCAACATTGAAGCCGATCTGCAACCCCTGATCGAGCAACTGCAAAATGGTGATCTCCCTGGCGATCGCATCCCTGGCTTTGCTGATTACATTATCTACAAAGTCCGTGTCAAAAACAGCGACATTCGCAAAGGCAAAAGCGGCGGCTACCGCGTCATCTACCAAAGCCTGACCCCAACCACCGTCGTCCTCCTCTACCTCTACGCCAAATCAGACCAAGATGACGTAGCCATAGACGAAATTTGCGCCATTATCGAAAAATTTCAAGCCTATACAGAAGCCACTTAACTACAAGCCCAAGCCATGTTTGAACCCTCCAAATACACCATCCACGCCCAAGCCAGCCAAATCATTGAGCATAACGCTGGAACCGTCATCGGCATCCAAAACAGCTATGCCACTGACCCCGAAGTGCAGGGGGCGATCGCTAATCTGCAAGCCCTCCTGATCCAACTTCAGACTCAACATCCTCAAGTCACCACCGAAGCCGAAGCCCTAGCGATCATTGATGCCGAATTCACCGAAATCAAGCAATCTCCAGCCAGTAAACTCGCTACCCTCCGCCAGCAGATTCTCAATCCGGAGCGCCATGCCCAAGCCATCAAAGCCACTCTGGGCGAAGTCGCCAAGCACTACCTGGAAGACAGCGTATGGGCAAAGGCGACCCTGACCTATCTTGATAAGATGAGCGAAACCCCCAATCAAGGAGCCTGAATCATGCAAATCACCATTCCCTCAAACATTAAGACTTAAATCCAAACCACAGTAATCAGCGAGGACAAGCCAGCTAACAAGTCGTTGGAGCCGACCGCCGAGAGGCTATTTGTGGGAGTCATAGGTTATCTGCGGTGGCTCAACTTGGTCGTTAGCCTCTCTTAGCTCTTGTTCAGGCGCACATTCAAATACTCAGCAAGTACTAAATTCCTCCCAAATCACGGTTAGCATCAATATGCAGCTTACACGACTTAATCAATTAACACGCCAAGACTTTCTCCGATTAATTATTTCAGGGGGAATCGGAGCGATCGCTCTATCGAGCCTAAGTTGCACTTCAAAAAGCCGCAACCCTACATCTTCTTCAGTACCTAATTACGCAAACTTGGAGAAACTGCTAAAGGAGGGACAGTGGAAAGCAGCAGACGAAGAAACTCGGTACTTACAGCAATTTTTGTTTGAATAAGCCACATCAAAGAGTGTGAGCGTCTCGCTCACGGATGCGAGCAAGATGCTCGCACTGTGGCTTACTCGATTGAGAACCGCTGTAATGCTTAAAACTGTTAACCGTGAAGCTGAGGGATTTGATGAGGGAAGTATAAAAAACTTGTCGTGTGATCTAATTAGTCAAGTTGATCGACTCTGGTTGCAACATAGTGATGGAAAGTTTGGTTTTAGCGTATGGGAAAGAATGTATCTTGAGTGTGGAGGTAAAACAAATGTAGAGGACGAGAAATCTTGGAATTGTTTTGGCAATCGTGTAGGTTGGCGTATGAATAATGATTGGATTGATACCAATAACGCAAACTTCAGTAAATCTGCTCCTGTTCGGCATCTCCCTATTCTTGTTCTACCTAGAAGTGTGCCCATTCGCGGCAACTTGTCATGGAGTCGGCAGGCTTCTTGGGTATTTTTCTACTTTATGCAACGATTTGATGAGTGCCATATTAACTAAGAGTTCAACGGAAGTTTTAGGTTGCCTGATGGTTTGCAATACGATCCGTGAGATATTGCTGATTAATTGATATGTATCTTGAAAGGAGCAGAGGTTTGCTAGCATTGAGGTACTGAGCTTGAAGGTGCTTATGATGCTGAAAGTTGTGGCTGAACTCGCTCCTCTCAAAGCAAATGAGGACGGGGTAATTCTCATTGGTCAGACTCGTGTTACATTAGATACAGTGGTTGCTATCTTTAGGCAAGGTGCAACAGCAGAAGAAATTGCTTATCGGTATCCATCGCTCAAGCTAGCTGATATTTATGCAGCAATCGCCTTCTACCTAAATCACCAAGAAGAGGTTGAAGTCTATTTGCAGCAGCGGCGACAACAATCCAAAGAAGTTCGTGCGATGAATCAAGCGAGATTTGACCAACAAGGGCTACGCGACAGGTTGCTTGCTCGTAAAGCAGAACAGCAGGGATGTTGAAGTTACTTGCCGATGAAAATTTTGACAATACGATTATTAGAGGTTTGCTGCGACGCGATCCAGATATTGATATTGTTCGCGTTCAAGACGTTGGTTTATCAGGTAAAGATGATCCAACAATATTACAATGGGCATCTCAAGAAGGTCGAGTGCTGCTAACTCATGACGTTGCTACCATTACAAGATATGCTTACGATCGGGTAAGGCAAGGTCAGTTAATGCCCGGTGTTATTGAGGTCAACGTAGATGCAGCGATTGGACGAGTTATAGAGGATGCTCTCCTAGTTATAGAGTGCCGCCTAGAGGGAGAGTTGGACGGACAAATTCAGTATCTTCCACTGTAGTAGGAGGGCTAACAATTCAAATGCAGCGGACGGTTGAGAGATGCTGGTGCTTAGTTCTAAATTATCTGCCGCCGCTGACCGGGAACGTTAGGCAGTTCCAAGCCTTGGTTGTTTAAGAGGCAATATGAAGATCGGTAACACCACAGTAATAAGCTTTATTAACCTCAAGGGTGGCGTAGGAAAAACAACCTCTGCTGTAAACGTTGCGGCTACTTTGGCAAAAAGAGAAATCAAATCTGGAGAGAGATCGACGAAGCCAGCATCAGTGTTGCTTATTGACTTAGATCCTCAGAGCAATGCCTCACTTACTTTATTGAATAAAGAGCAGTACGCGGAAATAGATAAAACAAACAAAACTTTGTACCAGCTTTTTGAAAATGAGATCTCACGAGACGATGATAGTGAAACCTTTGATCTCGGTGATATTAGGATGACACCAATTGAGGGACTCAACCTTGATTTGCTGCCGTCCAGCCTAAAGCTTATCGATATTCAAGATAAGCTTGTTGGGTATCATCGGTACTACCTTAGTGCGACAGATATCCTTTTCAATGCCTTGAATAAATTGAAGAACCCTGAAGGGAAAGCTTACACGCATATCATTTTTGATTGTCCTCCAAGTCTTGGACTGATCACTCTAAACGCTCTCTCCCTCAGTCGTTACTTTATCGTACCAACTCTTCTGGATGCATATTCTCATTGGGGATTGGATAAAATTGTCGAATGCGTAAATCGCCTGAAGAGGTGTAAGGCTTCTTGTGAAGTTGAACTACTTGGAGTTCTTTACTCAAAGGTTGACACAAAGGCAACAATTGAAAACAACAAATGGGATATTGAATTCCAAAAATGGGGAGTAGAGTTTGACGAATGGTTGTCAAAAAATATTCGTAAAGGGAAAGGAACCTGATTGACTGACAAAACTAAGAAGCTGGAAAGCGGCTGAGGACGATGAATTCA
>JAAUTN010000336.1 GCA_012031415.1 Leptolyngbyaceae cyanobacterium SM1_4_3
AAGTATCTGTTTGAGTTCGTTACACATCAACAGGTCTTTGTCTTCCCGAAGCTTTTCACCTATGGCTGTTTCTCATGAATGATTTAGGATTGCTATAGCGGAAGGAGACTTTAACCACATATCACAGCTTCTTCAAACTGAACTTCCTCAAGAAAGCCGTGATTACTGTGAGGAGAAAATAGATAAAATTAGAAAAATAAATGATTACTTTTCAGTGTTTCAAAGCAGAGAAATAAAAAAATGGCGTAACCAACTTGAGATATATGTACGAAACCTTATAAATCTAAATAATATTCCAGAGATTTTACAGAGGGAAGTAGGCTTCAGAAAATTACGAGATAGTTTGATAACTCTCGATCAAGCGGGCATTAAATTTTACTATAGAAGTACGGTTCGAGACAGGGGTAGAGATTACCTTGACAGAGAAGAATATTTAGGAATCGTCGAATATGTTGATAGTTGTTATAATGCCGCACTTTACCAAGCTACAGGAGCTAGTACTGGCATTCTAACAACTACCGAGACAACACAAGGGATATATGTACTCCTAGCTCAACGACTAAGTGAGGAAAGTGCAAACTTAGGGACTAAAGATAGGCTTCAGGTAAGATTTAATGATCATGACGGCAAAGCTTTTCAGCAGCATCTTGAAACCTGGCATGGGAAACGAAGGGACAGATGGCACAGCATTTGGGAAATAATGCTCAATGATTCGTGGATTCAGAGTACAAACGAATTAATCCAAGCTCCTGATGAAACTAAAAGAGATGCCTACAAAGCTCATATTAAGGAGTTACGGAGATTAACGCATGAGTATGCTTCGGATGTCTCCCTTGATGAAACAAAAGAATTCAGTCAATCACTCCATGCAATTGCAGATAGCGAGAATGTGGTAACGTTTGAGCTGTCTTTTGAAGAGTCAGAAGAAGGAAATAATTTTGAGGAGTCTTCAAATAATACACATGTAGATGGTTCAACTCCAGGTATTGATTTATAAAACAACAACTCGTGCAAGAAATGAAACCTAATCTTAGTAGTTACTTATCTTATCTTCCAAATCACTCTCTTCCTTAGGCTGTCATAAAGTAGGAGAAATAGAGATATCAACTGATCCAGAGATTATAGGTTCTATCATAGAAAGTCGAAAATACAAGAAACGTCCTCACTGCTGTCAGACGAATCCTTCAGACGGCACGTTTGAAGACATTGGTATTGTCTTTGAAGATGAATATCTTTTGGTTGTTAGAGATGCTGTAGTCTTTAAAGGCGGCAAAGCAGGGAGTTATATTCGTATCTTTGAGCGCCCAGCTTTAACTGGTCAAACTGGAGTTGTAATTTTGCCAGTTAGAGATGACTTGGTTTATTTCAATAGAATATTTCGTCATACCACTCGTCAGTGGGAAATAGAATTACCCAGAGGTTACAGAGAAGATAATAGCTCCCTTGAAGAAGCTGTTGAAATTGAGCTATTGCAAGAAGTAGGGCTTCAAATTGAATCTATTCATAATCTTGGAGAAATTCAACCTAGTACTGGTCTATTAGCTAGTTCCGTACAGGCTTATTTAGTCACCTTATTACCTGGTGAGGCGCAACCTGATCCTGAAGATGGTGAGTCGATTTCCGAAACCCTTGCTCTAACGTTGAACGAAGTCGATCAGAAAATAATCAATGGTGAAATCCGAGATGGATTCACACTTTCAGCCCTGTGCTTGGCACAAGTTCGTAATTTGATAGGAAATCATTAACATGCTTTTGAACCTCAAAAACAATGATTGAAGAGCACAAATACATTCTGGAGCAAGGAGTTGGAGAGTGGAACAAATGGAGAAGCCTCAAGAGAGAAATAAAACCTGACCTTAGTGGAATTAACTTAAGCAATCGAAATTTTTTAGGAGCTAATTTTTAGTGGAGTAGATTTTTTCAGCACAACTTTAAATGACTCTTGTCTGTTGAGTTCAAATTTATCTAAGGCTGAGCTTGAGAGAGCAGAATTAGTGAATAGTGATTTGAGGAGAGCGACCCTTGATGACGCGACTCTTTACCAGGCTCATTGCTCTGGTTCTGATTTTAGCGGAGCTAGTTTTAATAGTACGAACCTCAAAGAAACAAATTTTTCCGATGCAAAGCTTTGCAATGCTGCCCTTATTAGTGCCGATCTATTTGATGCCGACTTGAGCAATGCCGATTTAAGCGGAGCAAATTTGACAGGTGCTAGGTTGGTGAGAACAAAAGTTTGTAACGCAAATTTTGAAGAATGCATAGTATACGGAACTTCTGTTTGGGACTTAGAAGGCGTTCCTGATAAACAGCAAAATTTAATTATTACTCCTGTGGGTGAACCTAACAGTATCACAGTGGATGATCTTGAGATTGCACAGTTTATTTACCTTCTACTCCGGAACGAAAAAATTCGTAATGTAATCGACAACATGGTTCAGCGAGCCGTACTGATTTTAGGTCGATTTACTCCAGAGAGAGAATTAGTGTTAAATGCTATCCGCGAGGAACTGCGTAAAAGCAATTACTTACCAATATTGTTTGATTTTGAAAAACCCAGTAGCCGAAACATCTTAGAAAGTGTTTCCACAATTGCTCATCTATCTCGTTTTGTTATTGCTGATATCACAGAACCTCAAGCTATTCCTGGAGAGCTCACACATATTGTCAAAAATGTTCGGGTTCCTATTTTGCCAATTTTTCAACCAAAATTTGATGAGAACACTAAATCAGTAACTAATGAATGGGGAATGTTTTGGGATCTGGCAGAAGAAGATCATGTGTTAGGCATCTATGATTATCCCGATCTGGCTACCCTGCTAGCGAACTTCAAAAGAGATATTCTCACTCCCGCTGAAGAAGAAGTTGAGAAGATATCAATAAGGAGACAAGTGAAGCAAAAGAAAAAAACAAAGACCCGCAGCCGAAGATCTCAGAAATTTCTGGAGCAATAGTAATCATCAGTGTTTAAAATGCGGAACAGATAGTAGAGTACCTAAAAACGAGAGGTAAGTGAGATGGAGCAAAGCGATTACGGAGAAGATTTTCAGTCACATCTCCTGGAACAATACAAGATCTGTGTAGAGATGGCTGATCGCGTCAGCGTTAAGAGAGGTCAAGCAAATACTTTTTATATTTCACTCTTGTCAGCACTCTTAGCCCTACTTTCTCTAATTATTGATAACAAACTTGTTTCTGGCTCTTCGGATGTTCTACTACTTTTTACGTCTATTTTAGGCTTAACTTTATGTTTCACCTGGTATATTAATATTCAATCTTATAGGCAACTCAATAGCCTGAAATTTAAAGTTATTAGTGAGATGGAGCAATATCTCCCATTCCCCTGCTATTCAAGAGAATGGGCAACTTTAAAGGAAAGGCAGAGGGAAGGTGAAAAGCAATACATTCGTTTAACAGCAATTGAAAGATTTGTTCCTTTAATTTTTGCAGTTCCTTATTTTGGGTTACTTCTGTATGCTCTTTTTGTGTTTGTAGGTATTCTTGGATAGCTCAATGTTAGTTTAAGATAAGCATTTTTGATGTCTTTGACACAATCTAACTTGTATTTCTCGTCGGTGCGAAGCGGAATATTGCAACGTCTGGACAGCTCCTCTTGAGTCAAACCAAGCCCTTCTCGCAATTGCTTTAACGGTAATTCAGCTTGCTTTGACAACTTCTTCCACCAAAATGAAATTGAGACAGCTTGACACGACAGTTTACGAATACCACTAGGAAACTAATTGTTCAGTCATGCTGATCTTGCGGAAATCCAAATTGATCTGGCAGTTCGTCTGACGTAATTTGCAACACCTCAAGCAATTTCTTGTACTGGGCAGGCGTGAGCCTTGGTACTGCTCGACCTGCTTCCCAGTTTCTTACCGTCGTTTCCGTTACGCCTAGCACATCTGCCAACTGCTTTTGAGTCAGAAATCGTTGAACCCTGAGTCTCATCAATGGCGATCGCTCGGATTTGCTAGTCATTTACGTAATTTGCTGATGTCCACTGTCATGAAGCTGAAGCTTGGAGACAAGAAAAACAAAAAAATCTTGGTCATTGTCAATCTGACGGTTTGAAGTCATCCGGCAAGTCTTCAACTGTCCATTTCAAGACCCGACAAAGGGCTTTTACTTGAGGCAAGGTTAATCTAACCTCCTTAAATCGCCCTGTTTCCCAATTGCTAATGGTTTGAACAGACACATCTATGGCTACAGCAATATCTCTCTGGGTTAAACCCAGTTCATCGCGTCGCCGCTTCAGGGGAGACTCCTTTTCTGTAGATTGTTCTGGGGACATCGCAACAGCTTTATAAACTGCTTATATAAGCAGTTGACTCTTAACTATAAGCAGTTTATAGTTATGTGGAAGAGTCAACAGGGATCGGTGAAACAGGTGTATGAATGCCTGTAGCTCCGCCTCTCAGTTTCTCATTAATAAAGTTATTTGCAGATCTTTCAAGCCAGTCAGGTGACTGTTTGTTCTGCTTGCCCTCAAGCAGTCCAGTCAGGCTGAGGCTTTGCCATGCTTATTTACCCTTGCTGCGACGCAATAGCGCGATCGCCCCCACTTCCCATGCCATCCTATCGAGATTCCCTGCATCCCTGGTGCATTGTCCGTGCTTTTCCTAGCGCTCATACCCTGGTTGTCGCTCGTTTTCGTCGTCGCAGCGATGCCGAAGCTCAGTTGAGAGCCTTGCAGCGTTTGATCCCAGCGGCTAGCTTTTGCGTTGTGTTTGATGCAGGACAGTATTCTGACGGGTCTGGAACTGGGGGAAGGGATGGTTAACGAGGGGGCGATCGCTGAATTAGTTCGATGGCAAGGAATAGGTAATTGGGTCTACTACAATAGAGCCTAACTGGCTAGCATGAAGAGCATTCCACCGATGCTTGCTGCTAGCGTGAATGGGGAGACATTATGGAGGAGATATGAAATCTCTTTCAAAAATTCAAAAGCAATTACAATCAGGCTCATTTGAGTTTACACGACACGCATTCAAGCGGGCGATCGAACGAAACATCAGTGAACAAGAAATTAAAGAGTGTGGTGAAAACATAGAGCTAATTGAAGATTATCCAGAGGATAAATACTCACCTAGTTCTCTCTTGCTAGGTTTTACTGAAGGTCAACGAGCGTTGCATCTTCAGGTTTCACGAGTCGAGTCAGATACCATAAAGATTATTACTCTTTATGAACCTAACCCAAATGAATGGATTGATGGAAAATCAGGAGAAAATAATGTTTAAGTGTCATGTCTGTCACTCAGAAGCGTCTCACACAGAATTTGTGAATGAGATTTTTCAAATTGACGGGAAATTTTATTTAGTGGAGAATATTCCGGCTACCGTCTGTTCCAGGTGTGGTGAAGAGACTTTTAGCCGAGAAACAACCGAACGCATTCGAGCAATGCTACAGGGGGAGACAGAACCCGTTACATCGATTTCTGTAGATGTATTTTCCTATCCATTTGAGTCAAAAGCCTCTTAACAAAAACTTGATTGGTTCTTATCGAGATTCCCTGCATCCCTGGTGCATTGTTCGTGCTTTTCCCAACGCTCATACTCTAGTTGTCGCCCGTTTTCGTCGTCGCAGCGATGCAGAAGCCCAGTTGAGAGCCTTGCAGCGTCTAATTCCAGCGGCTAGCTTTTGCGTTGTGTTTGATGCAGGACAGTATTCTGACGGGTCTGGAACTGAGGGAGGGGATAGTTGAGGAGAGGGCGATCGCTCCAGTCATTGCTTGGAGATAAGGAAATTGCAAGAATAGTAGAGGAACAATTTGAGCTAAAAAGATAAGCTTAATGGTGGAGGAAAGTTTTGATGGCTGAACATCTCGTGAAGGTAGACATTTCATTTCAATCGCTGCTAGAAGCAATCTCATCACTGGAAACGGCTGAAAAGCAACAGCTTTGGGAGTTCCTTGAGGCTGAGTTATTTCCTGACGAGGACGATTCTCCAGAAGATATTACTCAGATTCAAGCTGCTCGTGCTGATTATAAAGCAGGTGACTACACCACGTTTGACCAATACGCAGCACAACGGGCAAACCGAACTGCATAAGCTACACCATCGTTATCCCTAAAGCTGTTCAAAAGCAGCTAGATGCTTTGCCCAACGATGTCTACGAGCGTATTGCTGCTAAAATTCAACATCTTGCTGAAGAGCCACGTCCAGATGGAGTCACCAAAATGAAAGGTACTGACAACGAGTACCGTATTCGCATTGGGGATTATCGCGTTCGTTACGAGATTGATGACAAGGAGTTGATCATCCTCCTACTGCAATGCAAACATCGGAAGGATGTCTACAAGAAATAGCAAGTGAAGCAAGATCCTTACAGCATTCGCATGAACAACCAAGTATTGCCTTTGCTTTACCTGGCACGAAAATAAACCTGGCAACGTAGAGGTTATTTACGCTCTTAAGAGAGACGCACAATCAATTTGAAACCATTAAAGTCAGCACATCTGCTCAAGCAACTCAGGAGGCGGAATTGTGCGTTTAGGGCAATGGATTAGCGTAATCGCCCTTTTAATCTCTCTTTACATCATGTGGCGCATTCGCCAGGTGCTTTTGCTCGTGTTTGGGGCAGCGGTCTTTGCGACGGTGTTAAATCGGGTTGTCCGACGGCTGCAACTGAGCGGGGTAAAGCGGGGAATTGCGATCGCCATTACACTGCTGATCGTATTTGTAACGCTAGCGGGTTTCTTTTTAGTGATTGTGCCTAAAATTGGCGACCAGGTACAGCAGTTCACAAGTCTCCTACCGCAAGGTATTGAGCAGCTACGAACAGGTTATGAGTGGCTACAGAGCCGGATTCCAGGGCGGGTGTTAGAGGATAATCGCAGCGTCAGTGCGCTGCTGCAAAATCTGCAAACCTGGACTAGTCGCTTGTTGGGTAACTTTTGGCTCCTAGTCAGTAATTCGGTCAGTGCGGCTGTAAGTCTGCTGCTGTTTCTGGCGATTACCATCATGCTGTTACTCGATCCGCTGCAATATCGGCGGGTTTTCGTGATGGCATTCCCAGCTTTCTATCGTCGTCGGGTGGAGGAAATTTTGGATCAATGTGAACACTCCCTCGTAGGGTGGAGCCGAGGAACTCTGCTGGCAATGGTGGCGATCGCCATCGTCAGCTACATTGGCTTACTAATTTTGGGTGTGCCACTGCCGCTGGTAAATGCACTCATAGCAGGGTTGTTAGAATTTATTCCTAACATTGGTCCTACGCTTAGCATTATTCCACCAACGCTGCTAGCATTGCTCGATGCACCCTGGAAAGCAGTAGGTGTCATTGTTTTATATCTTTTAATTCAGCAATTTGAAAGTCTGATTTTAGTGCCTTTGGTGATGAAACACGAAGCCTCTTTGCTGCCTTTGTTTACCGTACTAGCCGTAGTAGTTTCCTCAATTTTCTTTGGTTTCCTGGGACTGTTTTTAGCGGTGCCGCTGTTAGTCGTGGTGCAAATTTGGCTTAAAGAAGTGTTGGTTGAAGATATTCTTAACCAGTGGAAAGGGGATGAGAAACTTGAGAAGCCAGAGCAAATTCCTGCTGACATCGCTCAGGATCATGGATTAAATAAAACCTGATATTTTTGAGGCGCGCGCCTGCCAAA
>JAAUTN010000337.1 GCA_012031415.1 Leptolyngbyaceae cyanobacterium SM1_4_3
GTGCCTCACAGCTATCGGGAGCAATATAGCAGCCTTCAGCAAATCGCTCTGCCTGCGATCGCAACTCTTGAAGCTGCGTCTCGATCAATGCCATTGAATCAGTTACACCAAAGTTTTCTAGAGATTGCGGACAGCCTCTCTCCATTAACATTGTTACGGCTGCCCAGTGACGGCTCACCCGGATGCGTTCCTGAATCCGCTCCCATTGCTCCTGAGCTTCCTGCTGTTGAACTTCGCGAACCCGAATTAGCTCCACCTCCTCTTCAGGAGTCAATTCAGAGGCAGATCCACAGGTTCTGTAGTTGGGGCAGTCTTCTGGCTCTAAACCTGGCTGGAGCATCATGGCAGCACAACTAAAGCCAAAGCCGCACTTTTTCCTAGGCATAAATTTCTTTGTTCTAGCTATATTAGCTAGTATAATGAGCTAGAACAAATGTCCAAGATCGCTTGGACATTTGATGCTTTTGCCATAAGTAGTAAATGATAGGGTTGTCTCTGCTCAAGCACGTATCACGCTTAATTGCACGATATAGTAAGGTCTGAATGATGCTCCCCGTAATGCTTTGTGAGAAAAATGGCAAGTAACCTGTCTTCAGATAGCTATGGTCGCTTTCTGGATGACCTCAAAGAATGGATTCAGAGTGCCCAACTGCGGGCAGCCACCGCAGTCAACCGGGAGCTCGTGACCCTCTATTGGAGGATCGGGTGTGCCATTCTTGCTAAGCAACAGCAGGAAGGATGGGGAGCTAAAGTTATTGAGCGATTATCCAAGGATCTAAAACACGCTTTTCCTGAGATAAAGGGCTTCTCACGCTCCAATCTGCTCTACATGCGAGCTTTTGCCCAAGCGTTTCCTGACGAAACGGTGATTCAAGCGGTCATGGGACAGATAACCTGGTATCACAATATTGCTCTGCTGGATAAGCTCAAAGCCAATGAGGAACGGCTATGGTACGCCCAGAAGACTATCGAACATGGTTGGAGCCGCAGTGCCCTAGTTCACCAAATTGAAAGTGGCTTGTATCAGCGAGTCGGAAATGCAGTCAATAATTTTGACCATACGTTACCCCAAAGTCAGTCAGACTTGGCTCGTCAAATTTTGAAAAGCCCCTACAATTTTGAGTTTTTAGAACTAGCAGAAGCTGCTCAGGAAAGGGATTTTGAACGGGCACTGGTAGATCGCATCCGAGATTTTTTGTTGGAACTGGGGGTTGGGTTTTCTTTTTTGGGTAGTCAGTATTCGCTTGAAGTGGGTGGCAAGGAATATAAACTTGATTTGCTCTTCTACCACGTTAAACTGCACTGCTATGTGGTCATTGATCTGAAGATGGTCGAATTTGAGCCTGAGTTTTCAGGCAAAATGAGCTTCTACATCGCTGCTGTAGATGATTTGCTGCGGAGTGAAATGGATAATCCAACGATCGGGATTGTCTTGTGCAAGTCGAAAAATAAGGCAACGGTAGAATATGCGTTGCGGTACATTCAGCATCCGGTTGGTGTGGCAACCTATCGACTGAAGGATACGCTACCGGAACCGCTACAGGGAAGTTTGCCCACCATTGAGCAACTTGAGATGGAGTTGAATACGCTATCGGTGGAGGCGATCGTAAATTCTACAGAAGACGAGCAAAAATTTGTCCAAGAACACTTGGACAAATTGCAAACCCCTAATTTCAGTTAGCAGGCGCAGGTTCACAACCCACTCCTCCAAAAGTCGGCACTGTAGAATCTGAGAGCGTTCCCGTCACTAGTTCGTGAACTTGTTGATTAGAGAGCTGAGTTTCCGTCATTTCAATGGTCGGTGGCTCACCTCCTCGATTGACCTGAATGATCGTATCAGCCCAGTAAAACTGCTCCTGTGATGGTCGAGGATATGCTGAATAGCACCCCTTGGAGGCGATCGCTACCTTATGCTGCACAGCCGACACAGATGGCAGAGCAACCCCAGTCTGAACCAGCTTTGTCTCTCCGACTGGACCCCAAAGTTGAAGCTGAGTCGTGATACAACGTTTTCCATCCTTCAGCGGTGCAATAATGTTACCGCATACCTCTACATTCACGTTGTATAGGGGTGGATATTCCGGAACTGAGGGATTCTGTGCTTGAGTTACTTCATTGTCTCCTCCTGTCGTTGTGCGAGGAGTACAACCGACGGCTATTAACCCTACTAACATCAGAACCATCCAGTATTGAGTAGCTTTACAAATCCACATTGGTAAATCCCCCTCAAAGTTTGGATAGATGTTCAGTTTCCTTGAATAGGCGCAAACTCACGTTGATTGGGAGGCTGAACCCAGAGTGTACAGAATCCAGTGGTTGCTTTTCGGTCAGGTAACATCTCCAGGGTGACACCTAAGCGCTTAACTTCGTCGGTACAAGCAAGCTGACCATTACGATCGCGGCTCAATAAGTCTTGGTTCCAACTCATCAAATTGCGGGAAAATTGCCCCTCGGCGCTGGTTGCCCAATCTAAAGCTTTGACTTGTTCCAGCGTCAGTTGTCGCGGTCCGGTAGGATCGAGTGGGCGACTGGATTGATACCAGGAGATCCCAGCCACACCTAGAAGTCCTCCCAGTCCAGCTGTAATTAGGAGCAATACCCCTGCTGCAATCAATGAGGGAACTGAGTGAATAGCTCGCTCAAACTCGGTACGGCGAATCAAAGCAGAGACGGTTTGGGCGATCGCTTTTTGGTGTCCCTTGATCGCTACCTTCTCATAGGTCTGGAGCCGGTCATACAACTGTGTCTGCCATTGATCAAACATTGTCTCCATCTCTTTGGGGCTATCTTCCAACAGCACCTCTAGCCTGCCGGTTGCGACCAACATCAAAAAAGCTGGGTCATCCGGATCGATTCCTGTTTGCACTACAACTTCCCACACCCTGGCTTTAAAGGAATCATCCTTACCGCGAATTGCCAGATCGAGCAGGGTTGGGTAAGGAATCCGATTCAACCCTTTGCCCCTGGCAGCCATTGATTCCAGGAATTGATCATCCAAATCCAAGGATTCTTCCACTGGTCGGGAATTGGTCATAAAGCTCACCTCCCTTAGCTCGAACGTTTGCTATTGCGAGATTTAGAGCTACTTGCTGCTGTTTCAGCCGTTCTAACATCGGCTTCCCCGGCTGCCGCTGATGGTCCATCAGTTGCTGTTGTCTTTGAAGGACTGGCTTCTGAGGGTGATAGTTTCCAGATGTTTGCCTGGTCGATCGCCTGATAAGCACTCTTCAGGAACGTATGCAGTCGCTGCTTCCCCAAAACGCCCAGTTCACTACTCTCCCTGCCTGCGGAAAAAGAAATTCGTTTGGCATCCAGGTGATCCCGTTCGCGATAACTGAACTTGGGAAAATCAAGCACTGGAACTTTTTGCTTTGCCAGAAGTTGTTGTAGTTCTTCTCTGTCTTCCAGATGTGACCAGTCATCACAGAGTCCCCAGTTGCGAACAAAGACATGTTGGACTGTGCCATCAAACCGCTTCAGGGACTGGATAAAAAGCTGCACACTGTCATAACCGCCGGTGCAGATAAACCACTTGCAGATACTAACCCCATGCTGCGTTCCCATCTCCAGCACTCCATTGCGCTCAATCCAATCGGTAACGGCTGGAAAGACCTGAGCAGGAAGATTCACAATCACTGGAGTTTTAATCGCTAAATCAAAGATACGATCGGCATCGTAGGCTTTTCGTTCGGCTTCACTAAAGATAGCTCGCTCACATCCTTCAGAGTAAATTTCGCCGACATCTGGATTGCTGCGATCGGCTTCTATCAACACGTGAGGTAGCTGGCGATCGATGCAATATTGCACCATCACACGAGCAAACAGAGATTTACCCACACCGCCCTTTTCACCGTCGATGAAATGAATGATTGCCATTGTGTTCTCCTATTGCCACATAGTTCGAGTTGCTCGATCAGCCGATTTGTTGCCGCCATTTTGGCGATCGCCATTTGAATGTTCAATCGTTGAAGATTCAGCAGATGGAATCGGCAGTTGCAGACATTCCCGGATGTAGGCTGCCTGACGTTCCAAAGCGCGGCAGCAACTCAGCCCAAGTTGGCGTAGTTCTTCCTGACTCAACAGCCCCTCTGCCTGATGAGCAGCTACCATCCAAAAAGCCCTGGCAGACTCCAGCATCAACTCCTTGCCCTGCCTCACTCCATCTCCCCTTTTTAGAAAGGCTGTCAACACACCGTCTGAAGTATGGGTGTAGGGCGAATAGCGAAAGCTAAAATCTTCGCGTTTGCGATCAGCTTGGGGAGTGCCGTTCATGCTACCTCCGCCAATTGCTCAACAAAATCGCAGTACATTCCGAACGCATCTACCAGGCGAAAGGATAAAGCTTCAGCATCCAGGCGGTTCGAGCGATAATCCAACCCTAACAATTCTTGTAATCGTCGTTGTAAATCTGTCCCCCAATAAGTGGGAGTTCGATTGAAATACGCTTCTAATTCATCATGTAGATACAGGGCAGCTCCACCAGAAATAATCACTTCTGTGACATTCGGTAGCACTGTATCAAGCCAATCCTGCAATCGTGACCAGTACTCCTCTCTGGCAGTCAAAATAGCGGTGACAATTTGTTCACGTTCTAGCTTTTGTTCGGTGGGCGATCGCGTTTTCACTAACTGTTGAACTTGTGCATTATCAGGAATAAGCTGATTGCCAATGTTATAGATTGCACTGGTTAATGAATCTGAACTTTGACCAGATGTACGCTGCAAAACCTTATCTACGAGTTGATGAAAGCCTAGATTAGTGGTGTTACCGATTGCCAGTTTACCCCGCTCAAACAACAATAGACTGGTATTCCGGTGCCCAAACATTAGCACAGCCAGCGTTTGCTGCTGGAACCACTCCGCGCCGTTTTGCATCACCCGTGCCATTGCCAAGCCACCCCCCTCCGGGCGACACTCAAAGGCTTCTAGCTTGACCTGGAGACGTTCACCCCGAAAGCTATAATTCTTGAGTTGCTGCTTCAGGAGTTGCTGAAGGCGTTGAGCATTTTGGTATTCGCTGTAAGGCAATAGAGCAGAGACGGCGACAGAACACTTTCGTGGTAGGTTCGTTTGTTGAGCGATCGCTCCTACGGCTGCCAACACCTTATATAACGCCCGCTCGTATTTCACCTCATTCATTCGCACGGTTGCTAGAAACTGACGCGCCAGATAGCCAACCACCTGACACTGCTTACCATCACCGCACTGCAACCAAGCATCATCTTCAGAGCGGGTAATGCCAATATTCCCTCTGGTTTTCAGATGGGTAGTGATGGAATCCACGCTAAGCTCAATTACTTCAGGTTCCATGAGCAACAATCGAGGCTTACCATCCGGCAAGCAGTAGATCACTTTGCTGAGCGAAGAACCTGGATCGAAAGTCAACGTAAGGTCAGACATCGTAGATTGATCAGTAAGTTGACGCTCCCTCAACTTAGCGGGTGCTCAGTGAATACTCATCATCCATATGGATAAAAGGAAATACGAGAATTTCTTCCTGCACAGAAGTTCACGCACTGCCACAATTTTCCTCAGCGTTCCACCTCTATCCCCATTCCACACGGTATTGAAGTGCTGAATTTTCAATAACCTAAGCTTATTGACGGTCAATTCCCTCAAATTTCCACAAATTTCTTACAGCTCTCCACCATTGACCCACATTTTTGCAACAGGCTACGGCACTCGCTCAAATTTCAGGATGCAGAGCAAGCCATGTTGTAATGTATATTCATCTCCTCACCAAAATAGTTGCTCGTTTGGCAAATATAGAAAGTTATTCATGAAACAGCAACTAGAGAGATAGCCACCTGATAGATAACAGATGAATACATTAATAGCAAAGCTAGAGAAGAATATTTTGCCATCTTCTTGGCTAGCTGAAATGTCATCTCAGAAACGTCCTATCAAGTTTCATATCTCGCTCAGTGCTGAAGAGAAAGAACTGGTGCGCCGCATGGCGGCAGAAAACAACCTGACGATGGCAGAATTGTTTCGTGCTAAGACATTAAAAAAATCAACTTCCCCAGCGTGTAACTCGAATTGCAGGTCTAACCTATTGGGAGTTAACCAAAATCGGTGACAGTCTGAGCCAGATTGCAAAAGCAATACTTGCTAACGCCACTACCCCGTTTGGAGAAACCCCAATTGTTGTTGACCAGGAGTTGCTAAACCAAACCAGAAACCTCCTCAGTCAAGTGCGGCGGGAATTGGTTGACCTGGACTTTTTAACAGAAATTGAAGAAGAACCGTGATTGGTAAACAAATTAAAGGTCGAAGCTTCAGCAAGCTGCTCAACTACCTGTTTGGTAAGGATGGAGCTAGCTTAATTGGCAGCAACATGGAAGGAACTGTCCCATGTGAATTGGCAGCCGAATTCCGGTTCTCCCAGCAGCTCAATCCCAAAGTGAACCGTGTTGTCTACCATGCCTCTCTAAGCCTGCCCCATACTGAGCATTTGAAGAATGACATCTGGTATGAAATTGCCAAAAAATATCTTCAGGCAATGGGCTTTGATATGAATCAGTACGCAGTTGTGCGGCACAGCGATCGCGACCATGATCATGCTCATATTGTTGCCAGCCGGATTCGTCTAGATGGCACAACAGTTTCAGATAGCTGGGACTATCACCGGAGTGAGGTAGCAATTCGCCAGTTGGAACAAGAGTATGGATTACAATCGCTCCACTCTAGCCAGGAAAAAGACAGCCGCAGCCCAACAACCGGAGAACAACGGTTATTGGCTCGAACTGGTGAGGAGAGTGTGCGAGTGCAACTTCAGCGATCGCTCGATCAAGCCACCCAATCTTCTCTCACCATGCCTCAGTTGATTGAGCAATTACAGCAGAAGGGAATCAGTATTCGAGTCAGCAATCATCAGACTGACCAGATAAAAGGGATTAGCTACGAATTAAATGGTGTCGCTTTCAGTGGCACTCATTTAGGAAAAGCCTACACCTTTACAGGTTTACAGAAATACCGGGGAGTGGATTATGACTCACACCGAGATAATCAACTAATTAAGAAGTTGATAGAACAACCTATCAACTCATCAACTGAAATTGACATTGAACCAGACTCGTTTGTGCAGGTATCGATTACAGGAGAGAGCCAAAGAAACGATAATGCAGCAAAAAATCGGAAAAAATCAAAATTGGCAAAATACCAACAACGAGAATTAGAACTTTAATAGCCAGAGCAGCTAACGCCACTTAAGGAGTAGCAATACTCTTGGCTTAACTGCAATGAATGTCAATCTACGACAAATGACGATTCAATTTCTCAGGCACATTGGTTTTACACCGGGTGCTAAAATTTGGCTGCGGATCTCCTGGGATCTGCCTCTAGACATGATTCCTGAAGACTGGAACTGCTACTGGAAAAACGAACAACTGATCTACAGCCATTACATCTTTTGCGGCAGGATCACTTCTCAAGGATTTACTCTTTATTGCTGTACTCAAAGCGGGCGCGATCGCCAGGGTAATACCTGCTGGCAACTCACTCCCAAACGCTATACAGATGGGTGGGCACTTGCATTCAAGTTTTCCTATTTGGGTGCAACCGTCAGTTTCTACCCCAACCAACCTGA
>JAAUTN010000338.1 GCA_012031415.1 Leptolyngbyaceae cyanobacterium SM1_4_3
CCTGCGATCGTGGAGCAAACGCTTGATGCCCTTTCGCTTCTAGCTGTTTGATCACTTCGTTCCAAGCAGAACCCTCGTGCCATGCGCCGTGAACCAAGACAAAAGTTGACATAGAATTGCTCCTTGAAGTGATTCAGCGTTCTAATATTGACCTTCAGCACAAACTCAAACTAATCGAAGACTTCGCCAACTCAGAACTCGATCATTGAGTAGAACGCTTCCCGTCTATTAATACCACGCGATCAATTTGACCAACTTGTACCGGATAAGCTTGTTTCAGCAACTCAGCAACTTCTTGCGCGATCGCAATCAGGGCATGATTAACTGAGGAGTCGCGAAGAGAATCAGTCTGAGGTGTACCTTCATGTTCAGAATCATTTCTGCCTTGTACTAGCAAATGCGTCATAGGACTACCCTCAATGAAATAATGAAACTGCTTTCGTCTATTACTAACGTTGATGAGTTCTGAAAAGAGCTTAGTGACTTGCAACGCGCCTGTCACGATCGCAACTCTATTCACTAACTTTCTACTGTTCATCTCAACTCCAAAAAGATTCAATTACAACCGGATCACAACTTTGCCAAAGTGACTGCCGCTTTGTAGATAGTCATAAGCAGCACAAGTTTCTGCAAATGGAAAAACACGATCGCCCACTTTTACTTGAATCACCCCTTCTCCAACTGCTACTATATCCCCTGCACCATCAGACATCGGTACAACTGGATATTGAATCGCTGGATTCTGACCTTTCGCAATGATCAAGTCACGATAGTTCAGCGATGTTGCTCTGACTCGAACCACAACCTGACCGTATCCAGGTTGAGGCTCAGAACGTTCCATCAGCGTCAAAGCCTCTAAGCCTGCATTGTTCTGTAATTGATAAAGCTTCATGAGCATTCTCCTTGAAAGTTAGGCTGCGATAGTTCTAGCTTGTTTTTTTTTTACGGTTGTCTGGATTGATTGATGAATCTTTAAGCCAGTGCGATCGCCTTCTAGTCCTGGCTTGAGTTGATAAGCCTCGTCATAATCGCCATCATTCTGATTACGAAAGGGAATCGGCTTCGTGATAAACAGATTAAGCAATCGCGATCGATAGTTTGCTTTAACTTGTCCGTAACCTGCTTCACTCAATTGTCCTGCGCTATGGACCAAAAATGGAGGTAACACACTCATTCCAGGAAAGAAGAGAATTCCGTGGTGAATCGGGAATAGCAAATCGTCGATCGCACCATTGATCCCTCGCGCTGAGTAATCTTTTTCAGGACCGCCGATGGTAATAGATAACATTGCCCGCTTGCCTTTCAGATTGCCTTCTCCATAACGCCAGCGATTACTTCCCCCAATCCCATAAGCAAAACCACAAGCAAACACACGATCAACCCAGCCTTTCATGATTGCAGGCATCGAAAACCACCAGTAGGAAAACTGAAAGATGACTGCATCTGCCCACCGCAATTTTTCTTGTTCAGCAATCACATCAGAGGTCTGACTCCCTTCTGAAAAGGCTTTACCCGATTCGTTGACGATATCTAAGCGATCGTAATTGAGCCGCTCCAGAAAATCCTCTCCGTCAATTTGAGATTTCCAGTTCATCGTATACAAATCAGAGACTTGAACCGAATGTCCTGCTTGCGTTAAGACCTCGACTGCAAAGTCTTTCAAGGATGAGGTTAAAGACTTTGCTTCAGGATGGACGTGAACAATTAAAACATTCATTTGGCAAGCTCCACTACAAGGTTCTGTTGCAAAAAATGATAGAGTTAGAAGCTGTTAAGAGAGAAAGTAACGTCCGTTCAAAGGGACATTGTGCCGGAATCAATTGACATAACAACCGAGCAACTTTGCGGTTTTGAATTTCGATTTGATCGAGACGAGATTTAGAAACTTGGTAGAGTTGATCGCCCCATGATCGGAGTGAAAAGTTTCTGGGGATTTGCGGAATCAGTAACATTATGTCCTCCTACATCGTAGTTAGGCTGCTTCAGTTCTTGGTAAAGGCGGTAGTCACAAGGTATTTGCAAATATTTGAAGTTGTGCTATTTGGGGCTATTTTTCAGGTAACGATTCAAAGTGATTGGTGAATTTAAAGTGATCGGTGAGGATAGTCTAACTTTTGGTAAATTCCAGCACAATTTTCCCTTGCGCTCCCCCCTGCTCTAAACGTTGATGGGCTTGAATTACCTGATCCCAAGACAGCGTTGAATCAATGACGGGGCGAAGCTGAGTACGCTCGATTAGTTTTGTCAAAGCATCTAATTTTGCTCGGTACTGTGGCGTGAAAACAAAATGAATCGTCAGATTCTTGCCCCATGCTTCGATGAGTGACTGCGGCGTTTCAGTGTCTACAATGCTCACAAGCCTGCCGAATGGGCGAATAATTTCTGGGCTGCGCTGGATTGTTTGCCCACCGATCGTATCCAAAACTAAATCAACACCTAGCCCGTCTGTTTCCTGATAAATAACTTTCGCGTAATCTTCGTTCTTGTAATCAATGGCTCGATCTGCGCCAAGTTTTTTAACAAAATCGAAATTTTTAGAACTGCATGTTGTAAAAACGTAGGCTCCCATCGCTTTTGCAAGTTGAATTGCAATAGAACCAACGCCACCAGCACCCGCATGAATTAGAACCGATTCCCCAACTTGAAGGTTGCCTCTCGTTACTAGGCAATCCCAAGCCGTCCCGCCTGCAAGCGGAAAACACGCTGCTTCAATGTGCGACAAGTTAGAAGGCTTAAGCGCAACAATCCCTGCATCAGCAACATGATATTGAGCATAGCTGCCAGATTCTCCAAAAATCTGCGGCGAGTAATAAACTTCGTTTCCTACCTCAAAGTCTGTCACTGACTCTCCAACTGTCTCAATAACTCCTGAAATGTCAACTCCGATAATTGCTGGTAATCGAACCAAGTCTTTATAGTCACCACGGCGAGTCTGATAATCAACTGGATTGATCGATGTCGCACACACCCTGACTAAAACCTGATTAGGTTTTGGCATTGGCTTGGGCACAGTTTGAATCTCAAAACTCTCAGCACCACCAAATGTTGTCAGTACGGCTGCTTTCATAAATTCCATCTCTGCTAACCATCCTTGCTTTAGAATCAATGGTAAAGGTATTTCGATATCACTCAACGTAGCCAGATGCGTTTACGCTTTGTCTATGGCGCGGTTGCAACACGATCGATGAGCTTGGCAACGGCATCTGAATGGGAAACCATCACGACATGGGACGCGCCATTCACAACAACGGTTTCCTTTGAGTTAGCCCGCTTCGCCATGAAAGACAGTGCCGCTGGAGGAATGTTTAAGTCGCGATCGCCATAAATAAACCAGGACGGGGTAGATTTCCATGCGGGCGCACCGGAGGCTTCGTTCAGCGCGGCTTCCGCGATCGGGCGCTGGGTGCTAGCCATCAGTTTCGCGTCGTTAGCGGGCACATCCGCAGCAAACTGGGCGTGGAACTTGTCCTGCTGAATGTAGAGGTCTTTACCCCCATCGGGCAGTTTAACGGGTGGCGCGAGTGTGGGTCCGAGTGTGCTGCCCGGATAACGTCCTGAGAGTTCAATAGCAGTCTCGCCCGCCTCAGGAGCGAAGCCAGCAACATAGACCAGTGCTTTCACGTTCCTGTTACCATTGACGGCATTGGTAATGACCGCGCCTCCGTAAGAATGCCCAACCAGCACGATGGGTCCGTTGATGTCTTTAAGGGCACTGGCAACATAATCTGCGTCGCTCCTAACGCCGCGCAGAGGATTAGCTACAGCAACCGTCGGATAACCTTTCGCGATGAGCTTCGTCAATACACCGTTCCAACTGGAAGACTCGGCGAACGCACCATGAACGAACACGATCGTGGGCTTGTTGACTTGTGCATTTGCAGGACTCATGATAGCTCCTAGAGAAGTGATAGTAATGGTTCCTAAAAAGAGAGTGACAATCAGAAGCAGGCGGATGCTGTTCCTGAAGTTAAGCCTGTTCATCGTGTGACCTCCATTTGAATTTGGGTAGTGCTTTCTTTCTGTTTCAACGAGCATTGACTGAAAATGTGATTCTTTGATGGCTGAACTTGTAGTAGGTCACACCGCAATAGATCGACTGACGAAGGCTAAACTACTAACGTTGATGAGTTATGAAAAGAGCTTATTGACTTGCAGCAACAATGGCTGCCATCAACTCTGTGATTCTCCAGCGTCCGGTGTATCGAATGTTATTGATAAATAGGGCTGGAGCAGTCGTTATTCCACTTTTGCATCCACTTTCGATATCTTCATTGATGTGATCGATATGCACTTGTTTAGACAACTCTTTGAGAAACTGAGGAATATCAAGCCCTAAATCATTGGCGTACTCGACAAGATAACCATTCTCCAAATTTTGTTGATGGGCAAATAAAGTGTCGTGCATTGACCAAAACTGTCCTTGAGCAGCGGCGGCTTCAGCAGCTTGGGCGACCCGTTGAGCATGAGGATGAATCTGTGGTTGCGGAAAATGACGGAAGATCGAGCATAAATAGTCCCCTCCACAAGAAGCAATAAGCTCTCGTCGGATCGCTTTGATCATCTTGTAAACGTCCGCACTTTTAGAACATTGATAGTCTCCATACATCACCAGCACTACCTTGGCACTCAGCACACCTTGCATCCAATCTTGGGTTGAAGGTGGTACAAGTAAGGAACTGTGGCTACGATCGTCGTTCATTTTTATACATCTAAAGCAATCATAAAACCTTGCAATTGACTTGCATGGGTTCATTGATTGCACAACTGTTTGCATAGATTTAATATAGGCGATCGCCTTCAAGCTGTCGTCTATAGCAAGTTAAAAATTTTACAGTACAAATTGATAGAGCAACCATGCCATCGTGGAGTAGAAGGCTGGTTATAACTCAAGTTAGAATCCCAATTCTATCGAAAGTACATCCTATAAATTAACAATGCCGCGTTTAACGGCAACAATTACAGCTTGGGTGCGATCGCTGACATCTAACTTATTCAAAATCCGATTGACATGAGATTTAACAGTGCCTTCACCGATACTCAAAGCAGTCGCAATCTCGGCATTACTCATCCCCTGTGCCAGCGAGCGGAGTACCGCCAGTTCTCTTTCACTCAGTTCTGGGTTGCTGAGGCGCTGTACCAACTTTGCTCCCACATCGGGCGGAATATACTTCTGACCCCGATGAACGGTACGAATAGCATTCAGAAGCTCGTCAGGTTCAGTTTCTTTCAACAGATATCCTTTTGCACCTGCCTGCAATCCCCGATAAATATCTTCGTCACTGTCATAGGTGGTCAGGACAATAATCCGAGCAGATTTAGCGATCGCACAAATTGCACCAATAGCGGTAACTCCGTCCACTTCAGGCATTCGCAGATCCATTAGCGTTACATCCGGTTGGTGTTCCCCAAATAGAGCGATCGCTTGTTCCCCATTCTCCGCTTGGGCAACCACCTGCATATCTGAGTCACGGTCAATAATCGTGGCTAATCCTTGCCGAAAAATGGCATGATCGTCTGCAATCAGAACCCGAATGGTCGTGGCTTGGCTCATCGTGATTTACTCCCGATCGACAGTGACAATGATCTCTGTTCCTTGTCCAGGTTGACTCCGAATCGTGAGTTGTGCGCCGATGCGCTCTGCCCGTTCGCTCATGCCGAGTAAGCCAAACCCCTCAGAGGATGGAATACTCCCCACTCCAAAGCCCTGTCCATTATCTTTTACGCGCAAGCAAACCCGATCGCGATCGTAGACTAGCTCCACTCGGATTTCATCAGCGTTGGCGTGTCTAATCGCATTGGTTAATGCTTCCTGCCCCATCCGCAGTAGGTTACTCTCGACTTCAGTGGGTAGAGCATACACTGCACCCTCGATCTCATAATATAAAGTAGTATCCATTGCGGCAGTTCTGATTTGAGCGACGAGACGATGTAGAGCGCTCTGTAAACTGCCCTCCTCCAAAAGCTGAGGACGGAGCGCGACCACCGATCGCCGCGCTTCAACCAGTCCAGTTCGCGCCAATTCTTTGATCAGGTCTAGATGCGCCTGAGTTACTTCTAAATCATCTGTTAGCACCTGTTTTGCCGCTCCCACCTGAGCCAGAATGCCCGTAAACGCCTGAGCGAGTGTGTCGTGAATTTCGCGTGCCATGCGGTTACGTTCTTCCAAAATTGAAGCTGCTTCTGCCTGTTTGCGATCGTCGATATCCGTATAAACTCCCAACGCTCGGATGGGTTCACCGGATTCATTCCAGGCAACAATTTTGCCGACAGAACGAATCCATTTCCACTGACCATCCTGGGTACGCTGGCGAAACTCTGCTTGATAGTTGGGGACTTCTTCAGTAATACAAGCATGGTAAGCTGCAACCACTGATTCTCTGTCGTCAGGATGCACACTCTCAATCCACTCGTTTTTGGTTGTGTTCAATGTTGCTGGATCGTAGCCAAACATTAAAGCGTATTCTGGGTTAACCACGATTTCTTCAGTTTTGATATTGGTATCGTAGAGTCCTTGATTTGCAGCGGTTAATGCTAAGCGTAGTCGTTCTTCACTCGTTTGTAGAGCGACTTCTGCTCGTTTGCGATCGCTAATATCCGCAACGACACCTTCCAGGTATCCCTCAGTTGCATTCAGATAAAATGAGTAAAGTCCCCAAAACGGTGTACCATCTCGTTTTCGCATCTGAATTTCAACGTTTTGCAGTTCACCATCACGCTTCAGCGATTCAATCAGTTGTTTGCGATCATCCGGATTTGCAAAAAAGTCTGTGGCATATTGGACACCAATCATCTCATCGGGTGAATTAAAGCCAAATAGATCGGCAAGGCGTTGATTAGCATCAATCGCTAATCCATCCGAGAGGCGAGTTCGGAAGATGCCGACCTGGGAGTTTTCAAAGATATTACGGAACTTGGTTTCACTGCGTTGTAATGCTTCTTCTGCCTCTTTACACTGAGTAATGTCATGTCCAATCGATAAAATTTCAACGACATCTCCCTGTTCATTGAAGATGGCTTGATTCGACCAAGCAATCCAAACTCGTCGACCGTCTCGACACAGGTTTTCACCGTCGGTTTGCGGGTATGATTGAGGATTGCGAAGTAAATCATGGACAAAGGGTCTGACATCGCGCCCAGAGGTTTCGATGTCTGGAATGATGGTTTCAAATAAGGTGCGCCCTAAAATCTGATGTTCTTCATAGCCCAGGAGTTTTACCCCATAATCGTTGATGTAGTGAATTCGTCCTTGCGGATCATAGCGAATGATGACGGAATTCGCGGTTTGTAGCAGGTTGCGATAATTTGCTTCACTTTGTCTCAATGCGACTTCGGTTTGTTGACGTTCCGCGATCTCCTGCTGCAAGGCTTGAGTTTGCTCTTCTACTTTCCTTTCCAGTGTTTCGGCATAGCCTGCTAACTGTTCATACATTCGAGCATTTTCTAGTGAAATTGCTGCCTGAGCCATCAACAGTTTAAGGACTTGTAAGCGATCGCTAGTAATATTCCGGCATTAAGATTGTTCTCTAATAAGGATGCCGATCAGCTGATTTGCTTGAGAATTGGCATACAGAGAAGCGATCGCGTC
>JAAUTN010000339.1 GCA_012031415.1 Leptolyngbyaceae cyanobacterium SM1_4_3
AGGAGATTCGAGCAGCAGAAGACCCAGAGTTTGAGACGTTCTACACCAAGAACATTCTGCTCAACGAGGGCATCCGCGCCTGGATGGCTCCCCAAGACCAACCCCATGAACACTTCATCTTCCCTGAGGAGGTACTGCCACGTGGTAACGCTCTCTAGTAACTCAATGGTTGCGGGCGGTCGCGACCAAGAATCTTCCGGTTTTGCCTGGTGGGCCGGTAATGCTCGTTTGATTAATCTGTCGGGTAAACTGCTTGGCGCACACGTTGCCCACGCAGGACTGATCGTTTTCTGGGCTGGAGCAATGACTCTATTTGAGGTTGCTCACTTCGTTCCTGAAAAGCCGATGTATGAGCAGGGTTTAATCCTGTTGCCTCACCTCGCTGGCCTCGGCTGGGGCGTTGGCGCTGGTGGTGAAGTAATCGACACCTTCCCTTACTTTGTAGTAGGTGTGCTTCACCTAATTTCCTCCGCAGTTTTAGGATTGGGCGGCATTTATCACGCTGTTCGTGGCCCTGAAACTTTAGAAGATTACTCTGCTTTCTTCGGTTATGACTGGAAAGACAAGAACAAGATGACCACCATCTTGGGTATTCACCTGGTTCTGTTGGGATTGGGTGCCTTCCTGCTCGTGCTGAAGGCGATGTTCTTTGGCGGTTTGTATGACACCTGGGCACCCGGTGGCGGTGATGTCCGTGTGGTGACAAACCCAACTTTGAACCCCGCTGTGATTTTTGGCTACATCCTTAAGTCTCCGTTTGGTGGCGAAGGCTGGATCGTCAGTGTCAATAACCTGGAAGATATTGTTGGCGGACATATTTGGGTTGGTTTCATTTGCGTTGCGGGTGGAATTTGGCACATCCTGACTAAGCCTTTTGCTTGGGCGCGTCGTGCGTTCATCTGGTCGGGTGAAGCTTACCTGTCCTACAGTCTTGGTGCGCTGGCGCTGATGGGCTTCATCGCTTCCACGATGGTTTGGTACAACAACACGGCTTACCCCAGTGAGTTTTACGGCCCCACCGGACCTGAAGCTTCTCAAGCGCAGGCACTTACCTTCTTGGTACGTGACCAGCGCCTGGGTGCAAACGTTGGTTCGGCTCAAGGTCCCACTGGTTTGGGTAAGTACCTGATGCGTTCTCCTACTGGAGAAATCATTTTTGGTGGCGAAACCATGCGCTTCTGGGACTTCCAGGGACCCTGGTTGGAGCCGCTGCGTGGACCTAACGGTCTGGATCTAGACAAGATCAAGAATGACATTCAGCCCTGGCAAGCTCGTCGTGCGGCTGAGTACATGACCCACGCTCCTCTGGGTTCGCTCAACTCGGTGGGCGGCGTTGCAACCGAAATCAACTCGGTTAACTTCGTCTCTCCCCGTGCATGGTTGTCAACCTCTCACTTTGTTCTCGGTTTCTTCTTCCTGGTCGGTCACTTGTGGCACGCAGGTCGCGCTCGTGCGGCGGCGGCAGGTTTCGAGAAGGGTATCGATCGGCAAACTGAGCCTGTACTCTCCATGCCTGAACTCGACTAGTTTTAAGCTAGGTTTTAGGTAGTAAAAAGCTCCCGTCTTGTGACGGGAGCTTTTTGTTAGGTAAGTTATTAGGTGAGAACTTTGGCGCAAGGCGGATGAGCTAAGCTTCTTGACTATTTCAAAACTTACGCATTTGCCTGTAAAACAGGGGACTTAAGCCAAATGGCACTGAAATAAGTAAAAAACGAACGTCCAGATCTGCGACTTCTTCGAGAAGTCGCAGATCTTAGCCCTGAAGTCAGTTCGCGTGGCGATCGCCTGATGTTGCATTCTACTTGCGTAAGTTCTGTATCGGCTAGATTTGAGTCGCAGTAAGATGAGGTCAAGAGTTTTCGCTAAGGTAGCAAGCTCGTTACTCACAGCTAAGTGCTTAAACTAAATAGATATGGCTAATTCTGATTTAACCGATGCTCTAGAGTGGACTCTTGAAGCAGAGGCAAAGCTAAAAAATATTCCTTTTTTTGTCCGGGCACAGGCGCGGCAGCGGATTGAAGCAATGGCGCGAGAAGCCGATTTAGAGACGGTCACGGTTGAATTGGTCGAGCAAGCTCGGAATGAGTTTGGGCAATAAAATGAACCAACAAAATAGCAATATCAAGATACAAGTAGGTTGCGGAACGTTAATTCTGATTGCTTTAATTGTGCTTATTTTTTCAGGGAGCGGCTCAGAAAACAGAGACTTGAGTAGCTTACGGAACGACATTTGGGCAGTTAGCCCAAAGCTCGACCGCATTGAACAAAAGCTTGAAGTACTTAGTCAAGAACTTCAGCAAACTGCACCTACAGTGCAGGGCATACAGCAATCTAATATCTAATCATTTCCCAACTCAAAGATAGTTAATTGAAACGGTATGGCTCTAGAACTCTTGATTGGTGCTGGTCATGGCAGTAATAACGGCTTGCTGACTAACTGTTTCGTAGAGCGTTTTGAAGTATTCGGCGATCGCCACTCCTCCGTTTGCCCCACTGCCTTCCTTCAACGGAATAGGGCCAAGAATATCCAATACCATATTGCTACTGGGCGGTGGTGCAATCACAACCAGAGACGATTCTAGCTGGTCATCATATTGCCAGAATTGCTGCAAGTTGAGTGCCTGAGAATCGGGTTGAACTGTAGATTCATCCACTTCTAGAGGAGCCTGATCGCTGCGGGTGCTGCGAGTTTGGCGCAGAGCGGTGATGATTTCCTCTTTGGTGCGGCCTCGAAGCTGAAATAGAACGAAGGGATCTTCACTGAAGCGATCGCCCAACAGATAATAGACTGCGCCAATGTGCTTACAGGGATTCGCCGGATCAGGACAAGAACATTTGCTGTGAATGTCAAACTTGGTCAACGGGAATAGGCTCAGCCCGTTTGAAGTAAACACTTCCTCAATATTTTGCGGCATCTCACCCGCCAGCAACTTTGCTGAGAAAATTGCCCGCTGAGCCATCGACTCGATCACATATTGCCACTGTTCATCATCAAATGGGTCAAGGGAAAGCGAAACCTTGTAAGGTTCAGGTGCCGTTCCCTGGACGCGGGCAAACACCTTTGCGCCACGAAACTCAATTTCTAGCACATTTCCCTCACGGGCATAGTTGCGGGCGCGGGCCAGGCGACGTACCCAGCCAAACGATTCCAGCACATCGACCCATCGCTGGGCCCACCATTCACGGTTGGGTTGAGAATCTGTTGTCATCATCGTGGTTTACTCTAAGTTTCAGGAGGAGGTGAGCAGTTAGATCAACCGTTCGCGCTCTGCCTGTGGAAATAAAGCCAGAGCAAGCTGGAGAGCAGGTCGCAAACTCCTATAGAGGTCGCCGGACAACTGTTCGACTTACGCCTACCAAGCTATCCGGCTCGGTTTGTTTTTTGGATGTCGTTGCCAACATCACGGGAGCAGGGCTGGACTCTTCTGGCACACTCAGCAATCTTCCATTGGCTGATTCTAGCGGTGAAGAGTACTCGAAACACCACAAACTACACGAAACCCAATGTTGTTGTTGCGATTGTCGCGCAGATTCCTGTTGCGGTTGGCAGAGCGGCAGTTCCTCGGATTGTTGTTCCACGAACCGCCGCGCAGCAGGCGGGGTTGCCCTACCCCTTCTTCAGTGCCTTATAAAAACAAGCTCACTGAATATCTGGTTGCGGAGTTGCCAGGTATTGCCATGTTTGAGATGTGCTGCCCACTGCATAAACTGTGACTCTCGCCAGTCTCCTTAATTTTACGCTCTCGTCAGAAAGCTCAGATCTGCGACTTCTCGAAGAAGTCGCAGATCTCTGTTAAGCCACAGGGAATTCTGAAAAGGCGTTTTGTGGCTGAGGCAATGGTTAAACAAAAAATCCTTCCAGAAGCAGGGCATTTTTATCACGTTTATAATCGAGGCAACAATCATCAGCTTATATTTTTTGAACGCGAAAACTATCTGTATTTTCTGCGCTTAATCAGACAAAACTTGATCAGTAATGGTGTGGATGTAGTAGCTTATTGTTTAATGCCAAATCATTATCATCTGTTAGTCTATTTGCAGACTGATGAATTGTCAGAAGCGATTTCATCGCTTTCTCTCTCTTACACAAAGGCAATTAACAAACGCTTTAATCGAGTTGGTTCGCTATTTCAAGGACGATTTCAGCGAATTTTAGTCACCCAAACGGAACACTTGGTTGCTTTAACTCGCTATGTTCACCTGAACCCCGTAAAAGCTAATCTTGTGGATCAGCCTGAAGATTGGGAGTTTTCTAGTTATTTAGAATATGCTGAACTGCGGAAAGGAAATTTGCCAAAGCTAGAGTTGGTTAAGAATCAAATTCAGGGCGATCGCGCTTACCAGTCGTTTTTGAAGGATCATCATTTGCCCTATAGCCCAGCGTTGAAGCGGTTGATGCTGGATGAGTGAATCGCTTATGGAGAATAGATCTGCGACTTCTCAGAGAAGTCGCAGATCTCGCCTGCTATAGAAGCTGTAGGTTGTTGAAATTATGGGATGAGCCGAATAGTTATTCCTGCTAGGAGAACAGATCTGCGACTTCTTTAAGAAGTCGCAGATCTCGCCTCAAAATAGAATCAAGTGTCCAAAAATAACGAGCTTTTCTTTGGTGTATTAAGCAATGATTAGTCGGTCTAAAAGATTGTATAGTTCAGAGATAATTCTGTCACCTAAATTAAATTTATGATCTCTAGGTAAGCGATTTAATATTGGGACGTACCACTTGATTAAATCATAGGTTTTCTGAATGATAGACAATTCGTTCATAGAAAGTTAAGTGTTTCAAAAGCTCAAAAAATTTGATCGCGCAAAGCGCGAGAAGAAGAGTAGTATAGAGTAAAATTGAAGAGGATAAGAGAGAAAGAGAGTAAAGTTTAAGAAGTCCTCGGAGCACTACAGACCACTCGAAAACCAATATTGTAGCCGGAAGCGCGCGGGGTGAAGGAGAAGCGAGTGGCAGAACGGCAACTCCACGGAAAGGCGATCCAGGAACCGCCGCGCAGCAGGCGGTAATTTACTTTGTCTGGTTTTGGAGCCATACCTGTTGTTTCTTGTGTCCAGGCGATCGCCCCATTCTGTTTCAACAAATCTGGCTTATTCGCATAGCTGCCGTACCACTGATCGGCACACCATTCCCACACATTGCCGTGCACATCATAAAGTCCAAAGGCATTGGCAGGAAAACTGCCTACATCCGTAGTTTGTCTTCGATATGCACCTTTGGGTGCGTTGCCGTAGGTGTAGTCGCCATTAAAATTCACCAGATCAGGTGTAATGGTTTCACCAAAAGAAAAAGGTGTGGTCGTTCCAGCGCGACAGGCATATTCCCATTCGGCTTCGGTAGGGAGACGATAAGATTTTCCAGTTTCGCGGGAGAGGCGATCGCAAAACTCCACTGCCTCATCCCATGACACCTGCTCAACTGGACGCTTTGCTCCGTTGAAGTAGGATGGCTCAGGATTGAGGTCAATTTTTACTTTAGGCAACCCAGCAACCTCGCTCCACTGTTCCTGAGTCACTGCAAATTTGCCCATCCAAAATTCTGGCACTTTGACGCGGTGCTGCGGTCTTTCATCATCATAGAAAGACTCTTCTCCAGTAGCGGCTCCCATTAGAAACTCATCCGCTGGAATTTTGACCATCTCCAGAATCACGCCGTTACCCAGATCTACTGAGGCTGATTGCTGTCGCTCATACTCAGCTTGCTTGGCGGCAAGAATGGGAGTGGCGATCGCCTCAACATCCTCATCCTTCAGTTCCAGTTGGTGTTGAAACGCCTTCAGGTTTTCTAAAGCTGCCGGATGCAGCGGATATTCTGCTTCAACCGCTTTGGAAAATTCCTGGCGATAATGCTCTAACTTAGCTCTATATTCTTCCCACTGTCGCTGTCGCTGAAGTTCTAGCTCCTGTAATTTTTGAGCTTCAGCCAGACGTTGCTGTTTAGCTTGCTCGTCTAACTCAGCCTGATCAAGAATTGGTTTGGAGATTCGAGCAACATCTTCAGGCTTTAGCCCCAAATCTCGCTGTCGCCTTTCTAAGGCTCGTTTAGTTTCCTGATTAGAAGGATCGTCGCCCCTCTGAATTGAGCGAATAAGCGTTCGTTTATATTTTTCTAGATTCGCTTTGTATCGTTCATATAGCTCACGGGCCTGAGATTGAATTGCTTCTGCCTCTTCAATTGTTAAACCCAGTTCTTCTGCAAGCTCGTCTAATGTATCTTGGTCTATCCATGAAATTTCGCCCTTTCCGTCTTGAAGAAATTCTTCAACTTTCTGCTGATACTGCGCTCGGTTTGCCTTTTTCTGTTCAGCTTGCTGCCTGCGATAATCTAGCAAGAGTTTGGCTGCTGTCCGGATGCCTTGAGTGACGCTGAGAAACGCTTCGTCTTGATTTGGCCAGCTAGTTACAGGTTTGGCATCTTTAGGAAATGCCTGAAGTTTGGCAAACGGCGTATCAGACCAGTGAAACGGTCGCAAAATCACAGGGACGACATACGCCTGTTTTGACTCGTGCCGCTTTAGCGCTCTTGGAATTTCTTCTTCACGACAGTATTTAGAGGCAATAAAGTCTGGGCTGATCAACAGCAGAATAATATCGGCAGACTCCAGTTCAGCCTTGATTTTGTCATCCCATTCAGTTCCGGCAGTAAGTTGGCGATCGTACCAGCTAGAGATGATTCCTTCCCATTCCAGACCGCTTAGATGAGCCGCAAGGCTATCTCGCAAGGGTTCGTCTTTATGAGAGTAGGAAATGAAAACCTTAACTGCCATTGAAATTCAAAGAAGGGGATTGAGCCGGACTTTGTGAGTGTATGTAACAGTTTTAACCGACTCTAAGTGAATGGTGGTTAGACCGAGACAGATTTCGCAATCTTCGCGATCAGTCGCAGTGCTTCGTTGACGGAAGCTGAGTCCCGAAAGACTTCTGCTACATCAGGATCAAGCACTACAACATTACTGGATCGCATATAAGCTTCATAGTACTTGCCACGAATTCCGCCTGAAAAATCATATTCAGGTCTCATTTCGTCGTCTCTCATCCCGTCGTCGTTAACTGTTGCTTCAGGTTCCTGACTCATAGTTTCGCTGCTCCTGTCGAGTGGCTAAACGGGCGCTAATCAAACGCACCTCACCTTGTCGTTCCGTGTGGGACACAACCAAAAGTCGTTGTAGCCTTGACTGCCCTGTTGTCAGGAAGCGAAACTCGCCTACGGAGTGGTCAGGGTCAGAAATCGTGACAGCTAGTGGATCTCCGAAGACTGTGACCGCTTCTTCAAAAGACACCCCGTGCTTCTTGATGTTGCTACTCGCTTTGTCTGGGTTCCACTGAAACGTCATAACGATATTTTACTCTTGGACAGCAGCGTAGGTGAGTCAATGCCCCTACTGCCTACTTTTCGATAAAATCTTTGGCAGCTTTGATTGCGGCTTCCAGTTCTTCGCGGCTGCTTGCTTTGACTGAGAGTTTTTGCCGTTGGCTTCTACTAACAGTCGATGGGTTTGTTGCTGAGGCGATCGCCCAAAAACCCCACCAATTTTTTAGCGTTATCTACGCTCACCTCAGCCACCAGTAAGCCAACCAGGA
>JAAUTN010000340.1 GCA_012031415.1 Leptolyngbyaceae cyanobacterium SM1_4_3
AGGGAGGCACCCCGCTTCGCGGGGGTGCCTCCCTAAGCTTTTAGTGCTTAATCTTTAACCGGGAAGGGAGTAATTGACGAACTACTCAAAGACTACCGTCAGCCTGAAGACCTGATGGGAGAGCGAGGCATCTTTAAGCAATTGACCAAAGCTCTGGTTGAGCGCTGCTTGAGTGCTGAACTGGATACCCACCTAGCCGAGGAGAGGGCAGAAGCAGAACTGGAGCGCTCCCGGAACCGCCGCAACGGGCAGAGCAAAAGACGATCAAGGGTAAGTTTGGCGAGGTCGAGGTTGGCGTAGCACGGGAACGGTGTGTTTGAGCCGCAGTTGGTGCAGAAGGGGCAGACCCGCCTCAACGGGTTTGAGGCAGTCTTTCCCCAAACCACTGGACAACGGTGCATTGTCCACTTGGTGCGAAACTCTCTCAGTCACGTCTCCTATAAAGACCGCAAGGCAGTTGCAGCAAACCTCAAAATCGTTTACAGTGCTGCGACTGAAGCCGATGCGGAGCAAGCCCTGGTTGATTTCTCAGAGCGCTGGGATAAGCAATATCCCACGATCAGCAAATCCTAGATGAACCACTGGAACCGGGTCATTCCCTTCTTTGCCTTCCCGCCTGACATCCGTAAAGCAATTTACACCTCCAACGCCATTGAATCAATGAACATGACCCTGCCAAAAGTTTTGAGACATCGTTCCTTTCCGACTGACGAAGCTGCCATGAAGGTGATTTACTTGGCGATCGCCAATATCTCGAAGAAATGGACGATGCCGATTCGAGACTGGAAAGCAACTCTCAATCGCTTTGCCATTGAATTTGAAGGCAGATTCCCAATCTATATTTCTCTCTTGACACAAACTACTTTACAACCCCAAATCGATCGCGACGACCCTTCATATTTTTTGTTCCGTATTGAGGTGACGTCATAGCCTTCTTTGCGTGAAGTGTAGCTGAGGCTATCTCTCAAAGGAGCTTCGTCATCATACGATTTAAGTTGCAGGCAAACTATTGAGCGCGGAGATCTGCCATCAGTAGGTTAATGCGTTCTGCTACGTCTGCCTTTCCTTCAGGGTCAGCATTGTGTAAGAAAACATCGAGAACAAACCAGCGACACAGAGCAGGATCAATTTGCACGAGCTTGAGCATAACTGCGTTTAGAACTTCTGTCACCAGGTTGTTCGGCAGGCGACGAATCTCATCACAGATAGCGATCGCCTCTTCAGTATTTTGAGTTTCCCTTGCCGCTACCATTACCTTTACCACTGCATTTACCAGATTGCTCAGGTCATCTTTCAGATCGTTCATGCTTTAAAGCCGTATTTTAAGAGTCGCAATATCCAAATTTGTGATGTTTGAGTCTAAAGATATTCCACAGCAGATATTCCACAGCTATTTCATCGTAGAAAGCAGAAGCGCAACATGACAACGCTCCTGACTATCACATAATTTTTTCGTGAATCCTAACACGAGATCTCGAACAGCTTCCATTCAATCTCCTTCTCCTTTGGGTATCAAAAGGATCACCACCTGACACCTACCTTTCGGCAGAGATGGTTCCCCCTGTTCCTATCCGATAATGTTTAGTTAGCTTGACTTGCTTCAAAGCTGGAGAAGTGCCTTGAGGGAACGTTTTCAGCTATCAGTATTCAATCAGTTCAGTATTGTTGTTCAACATTGTTGTTTCAGTCGATTACTTCAATCACACTGCTCTAATCGCAAGTTCACTGACCTCCCTGCTGTTTTTTGCCTCATATCTCAAAGGACTAAGTTATGCCGACAGCAACAGCCGACAGCGCCACTGACAACCTCGACCCTAAGCAACTCTTGAGAATTCTCACAGAGGTAAAGAAAGGAAACTTTTCGGTGAGAATGCCGGGAGATCAAACAGGTATCGCCGAGAAAATTTCTGACACGCTGAACGAAATTATTGAAATGAATCAGCGCATGGCTCAAGAGTTAGAACGCGTCAGCACAGTGGTTGGCAAAGAAGGCAAAATCGACCAGCGAGCTTCTTTAGGCAATGCAACAGGTTCCTGGATAGCCTGTGTGGAGTCGGTGAATACGCTGATTACTGACCTGGTGCAGCCGATGGAGGAAACCACCCGTGTGATTCGAGCGGTTGCCAGCGGCGACCTGTCACAGTCGATCGCCACTGAAATTGAGGGCCGACCGCTGCGGGGCGAATTTTTGCAAACCGCGCAAATTGTCAACACGATGGTGGGTCAGCTAAACTCCTTCGCATTTGAGGTAACGAAGGTGGCGCGGGAAGTAGGCACCGAAGGTAAACTCGGCGTACAGGCTGAGGTTGAGGGCGTTGCGGGCACCTGGAAAGACCTGACCGACTCGGTAAACTCAATGGCGGGCAGCTTGACGGCGCAGGTGCGGAATATTGCGGAGGTGACAACGGCGATCGCCAACGGGGATCTCTCCAAAAAAATCACGGTAGATGTCAAAGGCGAAATTCTGGAACTAAAAGACACGATCAATGTCATGGTCGATCAGCTAAACTCCTTTGCCTCTGAGGTAACGCGGGTGGCGCGAGAAGTGGGGACGGAAGGTAAGCTCGGCGTGCAGGCAGAAGTCCAGGGCGTTGCGGGCACCTGGAAAGACCTGACCGACTCGGTAAACTTCATGGCAGGTAGTTTGACGGCGCAGGTGCGGAATATTGCGGAGGTGACAACGGCGATCGCCAACGGCGACCTGTCCAAGAAAATCACCGTTGATGTCAAAGGCGAAATTCTGGAGCTAAAAGACACGATCAATGTCATGGTCGATCAGCTTAACTCCTTTGCCTCTGAGGTAACGCGGGTGGCGCGAGAAGTCGGAACCGAAGGCAAGCTCGGCGTTCAGGCAGACGTGAAAGGCGTTGCAGGCACCTGGAAGGATTTGACCGATAGTGTGAACTCGATGGCAGGTAGCTTGACCGCGCAGGTGCGAAACATTGCAGAAGTCACAACAGCGGTGGCGAACGGCGACCTGTCCAAGAAAATCACCGTTGATGTCAAAGGCGAAATTCTGGAGCTAAAAGACACGATCAATGTCATGGTCGATCAGCTTAACTCCTTTGCCTCTGAAGTAACGCGGGTGGCGCGAGAAGTCGGAACCGAAGGCAAGCTCGGCGTTCAGGCAGAAGTCCGGGGCGTTGCCGGAACCTGGAAGGACTTGACCGATAGTGTGAACTCAATGGCGGGTAGCTTGACGGCGCAGGTGCGGAATATTGCCGAAGTGACAACGGCGATCGCCAACGGCGACCTCTCCAAAAAAATCACGGTTCCGGTCAAGGGCGAAATTCTCGAACTGAAAGACACGATTAACACAATGGTCGATCAGTTGAGCGGCTTTGCCTCAGAAGTAACCAGGGTTGCCCGTGAAGTGGGTTCAGAAGGCAAGCTGGGTGTGCAGGCAGACGTGCGAGGCGTTGCTGGAACCTGGAAGGATCTCACCGACTCCGTGAACTTCATGGCAGGGAGCTTAACAGCACAGGTGCGAAACATCGCCGAAGTCACGACCGCTGTCGCAAATGGCGACCTCTCCAAGAAAATCACCGTTGACGTGAAGGGCGAAATCCTCGAACTGAAAAACACGATCAACATCATGGTCGATCAGTTGAATTCCTTCGCCTCAGAAGTGACGCGGGTAGCGCGAGAAGTGGGAACGGAAGGAAAACTCGGTGTGCAGGCGGAAGTCCGGGGCGTAGCCGGAACCTGGAAAGACCTGACTGACTCGGTAAACTCGATGGCAGGCAGCTTAACAGCACAGGTAAGAAACATTGCTGAAGTGACAACCGCCGTAGCAAACGGGGATCTCTCCAAGAAAATCACCGTTGATGTAAAGGGTGAAATCCTCGAACTGAAAAACACGATCAACACAATGGTGGATCAGTTGAGCGGCTTTGCTTCTGAAGTGACGCGGGTTGCCCGGGAAGTGGGTTCCGAAGGCAAGCTGGGTGTGCAGGCTTACGTGCGTGGCGTTGCAGGCATCTGGAAAGACCTCACCGACTCGGTGAACTTCATGGCAGGCAGCTTAACGGCACAGGTGCGAAACATCGCCGAAGTCACTAAAGCGGTGGCAAACGGCGACCTCTCTAAAAAGATCACCGTTGATGTAAAAGGTGAAATTCTCGAACTGAAAAACACGATCAACACGATGGTGGATCAGCTAAACTCCTTTGCCTCGGAGGTAACGCGGGTGGCAAAAGAGGTCGGCACCGAAGGAATTCTCGGTGGTCAGGCAGATGTGCGCGGCGTTGCAGGCACCTGGAAAGACCTCACCGACTCGGTGAACTCGATGGCAGGCAACCTCACCGCCCAGGTGCGCGGCATCGCCAAAGTCGTGACAGCGGTGGCAAATGGCGACCTGAAGCGCAAACTGATGCTGGAGGCGAAGGGCGAAATCGAAACCCTGGCAGACACAATCAATGAAATGATCGATACGCTGGCAACCTTTGCTGACCAGGTGACAACGGTAGCACGGGAAGTCGGAATTGAAGGAAAACTAGGCGGTCAGGCAAAGGTGCCCGGTGCGGCGGGTACCTGGCGTGACCTGACCGACAACGTGAACGAACTGGCTGCAAACTTGACCACTCAGGTGAGGGCGATCGCCGAAGTCGCAACTGCCGTGACCAAAGGCGACCTGACCCGTTCAATCTCCGTTGCCGCAGAGGGTGAGGTGGCGATCCTCAAGGACAACATTAACCAGATGATCGCCAACCTGCGCGAAACGACGCAGAAAAACACCGAGCAAGACTGGCTCAAAACTAACCTGGCTAAGTTCACTCGAATGTTGCAGGGGCAGCGCGACCTGGAAACTGTTTCCAAGCTGATTCTGTCGGAACTGGCTCCGCTAGTGTCAGCGCAGCATGGCGTATTTTATCTAATGGATGGCGGCGAACCGCAAGAGGCTTGCCTGAAACTGCTCAGCACCTACGCCTACCGAGAGCGCAAGCACTTAGCAAACCGCTTTCGACTGGGTGAAGGGCTGGTCGGTCAGTGCGCTCTAGAAAGAGAACGCATCTTAATCACCGAAGTGCCCTATGACTACATCAAGATCAGTTCGGGTCTGGGTGAAGCCTCACCGCTGAATCTGGTGGTGTTGCCCGTTTTATTTGAGGGGCAAGTGACGGCGGTGATTGAGCTAGCTTCCTTTCGCCGCTTTAGCGAAATTCACCTCACCTTCTTTGACCAACTCACCGAAAGTATTGCGATCGTGTTGAACACAATCGCCGCCAGCATGAGAACCGAGGAACTGCTGAAACAGTCCCAATCTCTAACCGAGGAACTCCAGAGCCAGCAAAAGGAGCTAACCGACACCAACAAGCGACTAGAGCAACAGGCCCAGTCACTCAAGGCTTCAGAAGAACTGCTGAAAAACCAGCAAGAACAGCTTCAGCAAACGAATGAGGAGCTAGAAGAAAAAGCCGAACTGCTGGTCTTGCAAAACCGCGAAGTGGAGCGCAAAAATAGCGAAATTGAACAGGCGCGACAGTCTTTAGAGGAAAAAGCCGAACAGCTTGCCATGACTTCTAAGTACAAGTCTGAGTTTCTGGCGAATATGTCCCATGAGCTACGCACACCGCTCAACAGCCTGCTAATTTTGGCGCGGTTGCTCACCGACAACAGCGAGGGCAACCTCACCACCAAACAGGTCGAATATGCCCGCACGATCTATTCGTCTGGAAATGACCTGCTGGGGCTGATTAACGACATTCTTGACCTGGCTAAGATTGAATCAGGCACGATGTCGGTGGATGTCAGCCAGATTCACTTTAACGATCTGCGCGACCAGCTTGAGCGCACCTTTCGGCAGGTCGCGCAAGACAAACAGCTAGAGTTTGCGGTCGAATTTGCCCCACAGCTACCCGGTTCGATTTCTACCGACCCGAAACGGCTGCTGCAAGTGCTAAAGAACCTGCTGTCTAATGCGTTCAAGTTTACTGAGCAGGGACAGGTTAGCCTGCGGGTTAGCGTTGCCAAGCAGGGCTGGAGTTCTAAGCAGCCTGCTCTCAAACGGGCTAACTCGGTGATTGCCTTCTCGGTGAGCGATACGGGCATCGGCATTGCCCCGGAAAAGCAGCGCATCATCTTTGAGGCTTTCCAGCAGGCCGATGGCACCACCAGCCGTAAGTATGGCGGAACGGGCTTAGGGCTATCGATTAGTCGGGAGATTGCTCAAATGCTGGGCGGCGAAATTGCTTTGATTAGCGAAGTCGGTCAGGGCAGCACGTTTATCCTTTATCTGCCTCAGATTTACACGGCTCCGGAGGAGCGGCATCAAGAACCCGTCGCTAGAACCTTGAGAAATGTGGGGCTGACGATCGCCCCCTCCTCCACTGACGACCTAACCCAACCCTTCATCCCCAAAGCCTACAGCCTGCCTGCGGCCGATATCGAAGACGATCGGGGCAGCATTGAACCCGGCGATCGCGTCCTCTTGGTGATTGAAGACGACCTCAACTTTGCCGGAATTCTGCTCGACATAGCGCGATCGCAAGGCTTCAAGGGAATCGCCGCCAGCCGCAGCGACGTGGGACTGATGCTAGCCAAAGAGTTCAACCCGTCCGCCATCATGCTCGACATTCGCCTGCCCGTCATGGACGGCTGGACGGTTCTCGATCGGCTGAAGCGCGACCCCGAAACCCGCCACATTCCCGTTCACATGATGTCGGTGGAAGAAGGGCAGCAAAAGAGCTTAAAGCTGGGGGCGATCGCCTACCTGCAAAAGCCCGTCAGCAGCGAATCTCTATTTAAGGCACTGTCTGACATTAAAAACTTCATCGACCGTCCGGTGAAGCACCTCTTGCTGATCGAAGCGGACGAAATGCAGCGACATAGCATCGTAGACCTGATTGGCAACAGTGACGTTAGCACCACCGCCGTCAGCAGCGGAGCCGCCGCCCTGGAAGCGCTGAAAACAGGGCACTTTGACTGCATCGTGTTAGACATGGGCTTACCTGACATTTCCGGTTTGGAACTGCTGGAGCAAATCCGCCGCGAAGCCCCCGCCGCCTATCTGCCTATCATCATCTATGTCGGTAAAGAACTGTCTCCTCAAGAGGAAATTCAGCTTCAGCAAATTGCTGAAACGACCGCTGTGCGAGAAGTTCGCACCCCCGAACGGCTGCTCGACGAAACCACCCTATTTCTGCATCGCGTTCAGGCAAAACTGCCCGCCCCCAAGCGGCTAATGCTAGAACAGTTGCAAAAGTCTGACCCCATCCTCGCAAACAAAAAGGTGCTAATCGTAGACGACGACATCCGCAACATCTTTGCCCTGACCAGCGTACTAGAGCGCTATCAGATGCAGATTGTTCACGCTGAAAATGGGCGAGACGGCATCACGCTCCTGCAATCGATGTCAGACATCGATTTGATATTGATGGACGTAATGATGCCTGAGATGGACGGTTATGAAACGATGCAGGCGATTCGTCAGGAAGAGCGCTTTAACGCCCTGCCGATTATTGCCCTGACTGCTAAAGCGATGATGGCGATCGCGAAAATGCATCGAAGCAGGCGCATCCGACTACATCACCAAACCCGTCAACACCGATCAGCTGCTGTCACT
>JAAUTN010000341.1 GCA_012031415.1 Leptolyngbyaceae cyanobacterium SM1_4_3
TGTGTTTCGTCGTTACTGTGCGAGTTAGTTTTCTTGAATTTTCGGTTAATAAATAGAAGGAGTTTTAATCACTTGCTCGTTTGTTTCGTATTGACTGAAGTTGATACTCCCCACAATCCTAAGTGGGTTATCTGAGCACAATCAAACCAAGTAATACCGTAGAACTGGTAACAAATCAGCAGCCCTATTCTAATTTCCTGTGATTCCTTGTTCCCTTGAATTGATAATAATAAGATTAGGAAAACGTAAGAAATCGTACCTGGTATTCCGATAGAGATTATCCAGTCTAATAATATATTATGTGCCTTGATAGCTTCGACCTCTATTGTTGTCGTTTGCAGAGATTGACTCTGACATTGCACGTAATAATCCTCCAGAACTACTGGAAAGGTTTCTTCTGGACATAGCTTTATGGCATCAGCAATGCTGTAACCATTCAATCCCCAACCTGTCCATGGCCGCTCCAGAAACCTGCTCCAAGTTTTTTGCCATAGGTAAACTCTGTCAGACGTAAAATGTTTGACAGCAGCCTCAAAAGGTGAAGAAGCATAAACATCAGCATCTCTTACACGTCGCTCCACTGTTACCCAACTAAAGCTCAAAACTCCTATCAAGCTCAAGAGAATAAGAGTTCGCTTTATAGGTACGTGTTGAGGTGCCGACAGAGCAAGGAAAAGCCACCCTGCTAGCATTGCTGCTATAGCGCCTCTAACCTTAGCCAAGCTGAGTGTCACTGCACAAAGAATCATCACAGGCAACGCTATACGAGCAGGAAGCAAACGGCTTTTCAGTGCCTCCAGGGAAAGGACTGAGGCAATTGCTAAAGTGAAAGCGGCATAGCCCCTATGAGAGTATAATCCAATCGGTTGATGATCCCGATAAACGGCTGTCGCCAATATATGTTTAGTTTCTGGCCACAGTTGCCCCGAATGAACGGTGTAGTCTAACTTCCAATTTGCTAGCTGTGGATATACACTCAGTGCTACTAATGTCGCGCCTACTAAAATGCCTCGCAGTTGCCAAAGCAATAAGTTAGGATACTGCTTTAACACCAAGTTATTCGTGAGGACAAAGCCAGCCATCAAAAACCAGTAGAGTAGACCGTCGGCTGTAATCTCATGCCCCATTAGCGACCTAATAGGAAAGGGACTTAGCACGGTTGAGACAAGCCCAAATGCCAAGAAAATACTCCAGGCACAAGCTTGATACCACCAGCCTCGCAACGGTATAACTTGCCGCCGTTTCTGCCATAGGATAAACAAATGAACCAGCACAATTAGAGCGACACAAAATATCTTAGGTTGCGTCCAAATGGTGCCTCGCAAAAGTGCAAAAGGATTAAGAGCAATGATACTTAAGCAGAAAAGTAAGGCATATGCATGGCAATGCAGAGGCGCTTTAGCTTTAGCATTGATCTCCTTACTATTCGTCATTTTCTTCAGTTCTTCCATTGAGCCTCAAACTTCACCCTGCGGTAGTCACAATAGCGGGCCAACGGACAATCCCATCACACAGCAATATGCCGATTATAGCTGGACTGACACGTTTCAGTGGTTGTGCATCCATAACAGTAGAACTTGAAAACAATCTAGAATTGCAAGTTCAACCTTGTTTACCGTAGGTAGAACAACCATTAGGCAAAAGCTGAATATATTTGCGAAGAAAAACTATATTACCTATGGATTCAGCCTATGGGTGATAGTAGCAGCGATCGCCCTCCATGCCCGTTTCCGTTGAAGCTGCTCATCCAATGGTAGGGGGCGTACAGAGCCACCATCAGAGCGCGGCTGGAAGCGGGAAAGCCAGGTGTAGCGATCGCTCAGTCCCCAGGTGAGAACGGCAATCACAGACGGTTCTGCAAGGGCAGCAGTGAGGTAAGCTTCATATACTTCAGCGACTTGGCGATCGCGAGTGTCAATATCACGAGGCAGATAGCGATCGGATACATCCAGTTCTGTAACCAACACTTTTAGCCCCATGTTGGCAGCATCCTGAATGAAACTTCTTAATTTATCGGGATTAAAGTGAGTCAGGTCGCCACGCAGATGTGCCTGCAATCCCAGTGCATGAATCGGAACGCCACGAGATTTTAACCTTGAAAGTAACTCCAGGACGGCTGTACGTTTTCGCTCCTCCTGGGAGGTGTCATAGTCTATGCCATAGTCGTTGTAGACCAGCATGGCATCTGGGTCAGCCTGAGCCGCCGTTTCAAAGGCAATGTCGATGTAACTTTCTCCCAGTAACTCTAGCCAGGGCGTTCTTCGTAGTCCATTTCGCCGTCCGTGTTCAGGTAAAATTGCCTCATTTACTACATCCCAGGAGTGCAGTTTGCCCGCATAGTGACTCACGACAGTTTGAATGTGAGTTTGCAAAAACTGTTCTGCATTGTCGTCTGTAACGGTGTTTTCAAACCAGTCTGGCAACCCGTTGTGCCACACTAATGTATGTCCGCGAAACTGCATATCGTGACACTGGGTGAAGTCGAGCAGGCGATCGCCCCGACTAAAATCAAACTGGTCCGGCGCAGGACGCAGAGCTTTCCATTTCAAATCATTTTCTGCAACTAAGATGTTGCATTCTCGCGCAACGCAAGCGGCAAAATCGGCATCTGAGGATAGTTTATTGGACATGACGGCTGCTCCGTAGAGTAAGCCTTTTGCAGTGGCGCGATCGCCCAGAGAATCTCGTTCATCATCATCGTCAAAAGAGCGGTTCCTGATAGCTGCCAATTCTTGCTCCGATTCATGCATCTGTTGAGCGGTGCAGCCATCTTGCTGAGCAGCAAGCCAAGAAAAAGCACCAGCACCTAATGCACCAGCCGCTCCATATAGAAAAGTTCGTCGTTTAGCCATGATATTAGTAGGCGATCTGAATTTTTCGTAGGAGTACGTTAGCTAATGCAACCCTTACCGATGGGCTACTTTTTTGCTTGTCGAAACATTCGCCGTATCAATAAATCTGTATGAACTTCTACTTACTTGCTACCATGCGCCGAGCCTGTGCCAGAAGTCGTTCTGTTTCTTCTGCAAGGGGTCGTTCTTGAATTTCTAACTCCTGAATACGAGTACGAAGTACTTCTATTTTTTTTTCGGGAGTCAAATCCTTAAGAAAGTCAACTGGAATAACATTCGACTCACCATTCAACCAAATCAAAAAACTTTGAAGTTTTTCCTGATTCTCAGCTTGAATTCTACAATTTGCCAGCCTCTTTTCAACAGAGGTTTTTATATCGGATGAAATGTACTCCTTCAATCCATTATTGGTTGATGCAGCATTCAATCCCTTTATAAGCTGTTTGATTACATAATCAGAAAAACCGAAAGCTTGTAAGTGCAGCTTTGTCACTTTTTCAGTACTACTACCCATTTCCGCCTCCTTGATTTTTTCCAGAAGCCTGCTTCAGAAGATCTTTTATATATGCAGCCTGTGCATCAATTGTAGCCTTTAGAGTGGGAACAACCTGAGCAGCATAAAAATTTTGAACATTAGTTAGTTGCTCGATCAGACTTTTTACCATTTCCCTCTGTTGACTGCTGATCCTCTTTTGGGCGCCTAGCTCGTAGTTACGCATTTTAAGGTCAGGACCAGCATACCGCAGCATACACAAAATCACCTCATCCCTTGTAGTTACTAAATCCTGGGAAGCATCGACCGCTCTTTGGACATCTGCTTGCGTCCAGCCAAACTCATCAGCAACTTGTTTAATAAGATGTTTAGCAGCCATGCAAAAACTATTCTCTAGAATTAGGAAAAGTCAACAATTTTTGTTCCAATTTTGAGGTTGCAACTGGGGTGAAGCAACTTAAAGTTTTCAGGTGTGTTGGCAGCAGCCCCGAAATCTTTTAGAGGACGAACATGGTGTACAACGGCATCTGCAAAACGAAGCGAGTTGCCACAGGCAGCGCATTTACTATCTTGATATCTGAACTGCTTCTGCTTCCACGTTTGACCAGCATTGGTCTGTAGCCATCGGTTAAACTCTTGCCGAGGATCAACAGAGGTTTTTGCTTTTGCCAATCTTCTTTCTGTCTCTTTGCGAATCTCGTCTTCCTGTTTAAGCAGTATCAACAACTCGTTGTACAACCTGGCTAGATTGTTTGATGAGTCATTGCTCATGTTCTATATACCTTAGAAATTATGGTGAGAGTAAGAATTTAAATTCTTACATTGAGGATAGTTCCCTAAAATCAGGTAAACCTAATCCTTAGTCTGTATTCGCTGATTCTACTGCTTGAATTGCAACTTTGGAAAGCGCGGTGTGCAGATTCACTACTGAACCAATAACGGCGATCGCCGGAGCCTCAAAGCCCGTTTGCTCAATTTGCTGCACGATGGTTTCCAGGGTGCCAATTAACTCTTCTTGCTCAGGACGAGTTCCCCAACGCACCAGGGCGATCGGTGTCGTGAGTGATAAACCTGCTGAGTGAAGCTGTTCGACGATGTAGGGCAAATTGTGAATGCCCATGTAAATCACAATCGTTTCAGAACCGTGAGCGATCGCCCCCCAGTTCACCGCTGGACGATACTTTCCAGCGGACTCATGCCCTGTCACAAAGGTTACTGAGGAACTGTGCAAGCGATGCGTCAGGGGAATTCCGGCATAGGCAGGAGCGGCAATTCCAGACGTGACACCAGGTACTACTTCTACAGGTATACCCGCCTTAATCAGATCTTCCATTTCTTCGCCGCCCCGCCCAAACACAAATGGATCGCCGCCCTTCAGCCGCACCACAATCGTGTGAGTTTGAGCTTTCTCAATCAAAAGCTGAGTAATTTCTTCTTGGATCAGCGAATGTCTGCCGCGTCGTTTGCCTGCGCTGATTTGCTCGGCTTGTGACCCGATCATTGCCAAAATCGGTGGACTCACCAGTGCATCATAAACCACAACATCGGCACATTCCAGCAGGGTTTTTCCTTTCAGGGTGAAGAGTCCGGGGTCGCCTGGCCCAGATCCAACGAGGTAGACTTTGCCTGGAGTTTGATGCATGGGAGGGGGAAGGGGAGGATGAGGAGGAAGGGAAAGTCTAGGGAAGCAGCAGATCTATTGCAATGTCAGCGAGTTCAGCATTGGCTCCGATCGGGTCTTCCAGATAGAGGTGGGTGTGGGGAAATCGCTGGACGAGGTGAGGAAGATGTTGGGCGATCGCATCCGTAATGCCTCCATTAAACAAAAAGTAAGGCAGAATAGCGATCGCCTCATGACCCGTTTCGACCAGCGCGGCAACCTGCGATTCTAGTCCAGGAGGAACAGACCAGTAGGCAGGGGCGGCTCCCAAGTGTTGGGCGATCGCTTCTACGGGCTGATTTCCTCCAGGACGGCGACTGCCGTGAGAGATCAGCACTTTGGCGACTTCTGGCGGTGTTTTGGCTGAGAGGGTAAGCAGGGCTTTGAGCCGAGGATGGCTACCCAGATAGGCACATAGACTGAGGCGAATGCTTTCCCCTAGGGCATTTTGGGCGATCGCCAGTTCAGCCGGAATATCTTCCATCACATGGACACCGGGCAACAAAAACAGCGGCAAAATTTTGACCTGGCTGTAGCCTGCACTCCGGGCGCGATCGCCAAACCGTTGAATTTGCTGGTGCAGCGGCAAAGGAGCTAGCTCCAGGACGGCAGTACCCACGAGCGGCGATGATTTCATCACCCACCGTAACGGATGACGAGGAAGCTGTAGTTTAACTTTGCCAAAAGGCAAATGAACAGGGGCTATTTGCGATTCTTCCAGTACAGAAATTTCAGTGATCAGGCGATCGCGCACCAATCGTGCCAATTCTTCTATGGCAACCTGAGGACGGGGATCTCGGCTCCCGTGAGAAACTAGTAAGTAGGCAGTAGGAAAATTCAACCGTTTGACTATTCCAAGCTAGCTGTTCAACCCGATACAGACCCGTAACAGGGCTTTGTTACGAAAAATGTCTGACTGATCATACTGTATCGCCAGCGACAGTAACTTCTGTATCACCCGTTTCTAAACCTGCGTCGATATCTTGAAATGGCAATAAATTTGAGCGCGAAGGTTGATCCTCCGCGCTCAAAGTTAAATCGCTAAAACGAACCGTTTGAAATTTAATTGCTGCCATTTGCCAGCGCAAAGGCTGGGGTAAGGCTATCGTGAGCCAGGAAGTGGTCGAGGTGGAAAGCCCGATCTTCTGTCTCTAGTAAGATTTTTTCGTAGAGGTAGCGGGTAGCGCGATCGCCCAGGCTCTCAGCCTGCCCAGCTTGACGGCGAATCAGTTGAATTACCGCTTGCTCAGCCACCAAATCATGCTCAACCATTTGCCGACAGGAAAAAACCCCGTCTGCTTCAGGAGTGAAGCAGCATAGCTCAGCCAGTTTAGTGAAGCTAGCAGCAGGAACGCCGCCCAGTCCATTCAGCCGTTCGCCAATTTCATGGACGTGATCTTCCACTTCCCCATAGCTCTCCTGAAAAAACTCATGGAGTGAATAGAACTCAGCCCCTTCAACCACAAAATGATGCTTTTGATATTGCAAATACAGCGCTTGAAAATTTGACAGGACAATATTTAACCCTTCGCAAACAGCAGTTGTTACGTGTAGCTCTAGCGCAATTGGATTTCCGCGCATCTGCTCAAAGGATTGTAAGACTCCTTCAACTGTAGCCATGACTCTATTCCCCCTCTCAATTGGTTGATGCCGTTTTTATTCTCTACTTCTCAATATATCGAGGTTCATTCAAAGCGTCAACGCCACCCTTTTTTCTGTTAGAAATCATTCTCAACACACTGCGTTAATTTCCCTATGCAGGCATAGCTAAGAAAGCCGCAATCCTTTACATGAATGCATTTAGGCTACTCAATGATGCAACAAATTCACAGAAAAAATTGTTTGTCCTGCACACATTCTGTAAAACTTTTGCTTGACTGTTAAAGCTTAACTTTTGCGCTATTTCAAACAGGGATTGCTTTTAGTCCGAAACGATTCTGAGTGGCACAGACAATGCCCTACCACTCAAAAAAATTAGGGATAGAAAGTAGTCAATGTTCTCCACAAAGAAGTGGATTAGCCACCAAAAGCAACTGGGAAGGTAAGTTTTAACCCGGCTGTGACTAGCTAACCAGAGACACAGGTAGCAAAAATTTCCAGCCCAAGTTGAGCAACTGATCAATTCGCACTCTGGCAACTCCTGATGCTCCTCACTTACTCGGTTTACGACAAGCTTGAAGCAGCAATTAGCAAGAGATTGTTAAAAATACGCAGCATGACGGAGATTCGTTCAGCAATTTGGAAATGTCATGAAAAACATTTTGCAAGAAGATAGAAATATGGAATTAGAAACTTCTTTTAACCCCGGTCACATGACCAGGGTTATTTTTTGTCAATTTATTCTTTTCAACAGGTTTGTCAACACTCAAGTCCGAAAATAGCTAGACTTTATGCCAGCAGGAATTTTATGGAAGGCGGCTACGGCAATTTCCGGCAACCATTGCTGCTGCTGGATGGTGAGTGGAACCGCTATGCTGGGTGAGCGGCTAGAGTGGAATGCTTTTGCGGGCATGGCGCTGATTTTTGTAGGGTTGGCAGCGATTGACGGCA
>JAAUTN010000342.1 GCA_012031415.1 Leptolyngbyaceae cyanobacterium SM1_4_3
AACTTGAGCCTTTCTAACAGCGGTGTTCTGGGTCAAAGGCTTCGTGCAGCACGCGATTGTTGAACTCTAGCCAGCTCAACTCACGGTTGAAATAATATTGGGGGTCACTCAGGTCTATAGGTGAGGCAGTCTTTTGAGTCTAGGCATAGCGTTTAACATCGGTCTATTGTGACAGATTACCATTCGTTCAAACTAGAATGGTCAGTCGTCAGCCAGATGTTAAAAGTCGATTAACTAATCCTAAATTGGTAAAGTACGCTATTTAGGAACGAGAATTAAATAAGATCGAATTTGTAGGATGTGTCAGGCGTTAACCGTAACGCATCAATTTTTGGAGACGATGCGTTACGGTTAACGCATTCTACGCAAGAATTCGGAGTGATTAAATTCACGCTCCTTAACGTTAAAACACTTCATCTTGGCGATCGCGCCACCATTCGCCCAGGTTCATCACACTCTGGTGAATGTCGGCTAGTTGATTTGCGTATTCGTCGGATGAAAGGTTGGCGCGTCGTTCTTCTAGCTTTTTGAGACGAAGCTGAGCAAGCAACCAGGGTTTGAATGTGCTGTCTGTGGCTTCAAGGTAGCGGGCTAATTCTTCACTATTCATCTAAGTTTGTTGAAACACTACTTCAACCTATTTATCCTCCAAAGTGAGCAACGGCTGCGCGGATTGCGATAAACCAGACTGCAAGTGTTGCAACTAAGTAGAGCCAGAACCGAAGCATCACCAGGTTAAACGTACAGTGAACTGCACTGTGCATTACGCGAAATATCACGAAAATCCACGCGGCGTTTACGTATATGACATCCACTTGTTTTGTCATGAAGAGGTACAGCACGAGCGCATAGAAAAGCACGGGTATCTCGAACAAATTTTTTAAGTTATCCGAGGGATTAGATACACCGGGTGGTGAGATCTCTGCTAGTTTGCCAGGTACGGCGAGAGTCTGCAAGTTGTTTTTGAGACTCCTGATGAAATAGATACGGCGAGTGTACATATACACCCAGACTCCGAGTGTTAGAAACACTGTTGCAAAGAAGGGGCTGAAAATTGCATCTTGGGTCATCTGTGTTTCTCGAACTTGCTTTTGTTGAGGGTTTTCGGAGCCATAGCTAATCTTAGGTAAAACCTTACAATGCTTCTAGACCTCGATCGGGTACACTTTAGACCCTTGAGCTATGACCAGTTCTTTGAAACTTTTGTTTGAAGCAATCGACCAGACGCGGAGTGAAGAGGAGATGCGATCGCAAATTGCACCCAAGATTGGTAAACATTTTGCAGCTACACGTCAGGGAATTTTCTTCTTTGACCAGCTTCCGCTAGCAGGTCGCAACTTTCAGAAACTGCTCAAAGCTGGGCTGTCAGTCAAATACAATCCTGTAGTGCGGTATCTGGTAGAGCGCCATGCCCCTGTCCATGAAGCATTAGTGGCTACCCCCAAGTCGTGGTCAATGATCTGTCCTCGTGCTGACCACTGGCACGTCATAGCAGGGCCAATCGTTAACCGAACTCAGCTTGTAGGAGCCGTAGGCTGCACTCGCGAGAAGTCAAAGCCTGCCTTTGATACAAAAGATCTAGCTGATATGAGCGCAATTTGTCTGCACTTATCGGTTTGGGTTACAGCGGTACGTTCGCAAGATATTTCCCAAAATTTGGTGCCAGCCGAATCTTACAAACCAGGTTCTCAAAGTAAAGCTCCAAAGGATTGTTTAACGCCGCGTGAACTGCAAATTGTAGGATTAGTAGCTTTGGGACGGACTAATGCAGAAATTGGCAATGAACTTTGGATTACTGAAAATTCTGTTAAACAAGCTTTGAAGCGGATGTTTCGCAAGCTTGAGGTTTCGTCACGGGCAGAGATGGTTGCACAGTTCTTTTCTAATCAACGTGCGTAGCACCATACCACTCACCTATAATCACTTGCTACTTTGATTGATAGACTTGAAGCTCAGAGGCATCAACTTAAATAAAACTTATACGACATTCAGCTTGAGTCGCTAATGCTTAATGCTGAGTAGCAGAGGATTAATGCTGAGTCGCTAATGCTTAATGCTGAGTAGCAGAGGATTAATGCTGAGCGATTAAGACTTAAGTGTTACTTGTGAATGAAACAGCGTTTGCTGCTCAGGTAAAAGCACAAGCTACTCACGCTTTTACCTGAGCTACTCACGCTTTTACCTGACTAGCTGAGGCTAAAGGGCTAGCTGCAAAGGTTTAAACATTTCCATGATCTGATTAAAAGGTTGAGGTTTGCGACTTCTTTGAGAAGTCGCAAACCTTTGCGATCGCTCCACTTTAACCCTGCATTGCCCTGCTCATGTACTCCATTACAGCCGAATCAACAGCACCTCGACTGGCAACTTCGGCTCCTTCCTGGTGATACATTTGATTCAAAGATTGCTCAATTCCAGGATTGCCGCCTGTAAACTAGTAGTGCAACGTTCGCACAGACACACCCGTTTGTTTGGCGAGATCACCTACTTTTAACGCTACAGGCTGCATTTGTTCCTTCCTTTTGGGTCAAGAGCTATCTCAATCCACGAACAAATCTATGGTAGAAGCCTGACGCTACGTTAGAGTCAAGGGGAAAGAGTGAAAGTGTTTTGCTCTAGGATTTGCTCTCGGCGATATAGAAAAAACGGTAGCGAACAAGAAAGCCCAACTCCAAAGGTTAGTCCAACATACAAGATGAGCCAGAGCCGGGAAACGTTTAACCGCTTTAACTCTACCCAGACGAAGCAGAAGAAGGCGATCGCCGAAATAATTAAATCACTCGCCCAAGCAGTCGTAATGTTATTTGCAAAAGTTGCTTGCAGAAATAGGTCGGGAGATAACAGTGTGGCTGAGTCTTGCAATAGCCAATACCAGGGAGCGATCGAACCCACAATCGTGAAGAGTAAGTAGATGGGTTTCAATATGTTAGATGAACGTTTAACCGGAACCTCTGTTGATTTCAGCATCGTAGTTTACCTGAATTGGGATGCTTCAATCGTGCCAACAGAAGATAATAGAAGCAATTACCTGACAGGTAATGAACTGCCTACACCTGATCCGGATCAATGCCCTGCGATCGCAAATATTCAGCCAGTCGATTTGCTCGCTGTCGCTCCTGTTCTATCTGTTCTACGGCCCAGGGTAAGAGGCGATCGCTAGCATCCCACCAGCGCAACCAATAGCCTCTACGGTCTGCCTTGTCTCCATACCAGGTTCCTAAAAACAATTTCATTTCAGCAATCCAGTGTCGCCCTTCAGGATTAGGCATTTCCAGTTCATAACGTCCGGCGTTGAGGCGATATAGCTCCAACAATCCACTTTCAGGTTCAAAGATTGCGTAAGTGGGAATTTTCAAAATTTGTTCATAAAAGAACCACTTACCAGGAGGAAAGGTACGTTTGATTGAATATTCTGCTCCATCTTCGTCGGAGAGAAATTCAATCACCAGAATGGGAAGATCGCCTTCTAGATGAGGGGTGTAACTACGTCTGGTCAGAGTTGCGTTAGGAGCATTGACAGCAGGTACATAGAGCCAGTCTGGAGCTTTAACCACAAGTTCTCCATTGACTGTGGCACACAGTCCCAAGTTAGCAGCGATCAGCATTGGAAGTTGAATAAAATCCGTAATTTCAAGACTCTCGCGCAAAGCTGCTGCTAGCAAAGGTTGACCACTATTGTCCACAGGTCTTTCTTCAAACTTATAGTCCTTTGGCGGCTTTTCCCAAGTGATTGTAGGCGGGGCGATCGCCCGGGAAATTTTCTCGATTAAGGGAAGGGGGGTGACGGACATGGAAACTGCGCTAAACGCAACAATGGCTTTATTCTATGACGGTTTTCTCAGGAACATGGCTCAGTGTAGCCCACGAATCATTAACCGTAGGATGAGCAAAGCAAAGTGTGCCCATCTCAGCAGAGTCTCCCAATTGATGGACATGGGCGATGGCCTTTGCCTATCCTACAATTCACGCTAAGCCTGTATTTGTTTGTGATAGCTAAGGACTAAATCAACCAGATAGTAAATCAGGCGCTCTTTGGATACAGGCATGATTAGTTTGCCGTGCAGAACTTCCTGACTGAGGATAAAGGAAATGAGAGAACCGAAAAAAACCCGGCAGGTCATAGCGGGGTCAGGTACGTTTAGATCAGGTCGCGATTTGAGATAGTTGCCTAACACTTCTGTACCACGTTGAATCACTTCTCGCACGTAGAGTTGAGCCAAGTCAGGAAAGCGCCCCGATTCAGCAATCATGAGCCGCACGAAAGCAATATATTCTGGGTCATCCATGCGGGCCAGGAGGATTTCGGCAAATCGCCGCAGGACTTTTTCGGGCGGTGCGGTTTCTGGCAAAACGCAGCCAAACTCTACCTGAAAGTGACGCAGCACTAGCCGCTCAATTAATGCAATAAACAGTCCTTCTTTTCCCTGAAAGTGGTTGTAAATGGTGTGTTTGGAAACGCCTGCTTCGGTCGCAACTCGATCCATGCTGGTTCCGGCATAGCCATGCTGAAGAAACACCTGAAAAGCGCCTTGCAAAATCTGTTCAGGTTTGCAACTGGTTTCGATATCGTTGGTTGATTGATTACTCAGCATGATTTTAAGGGCGATTTAAGACAAAGATTTGGGGCTAGGAGTGTGGAACGGGGGCGATTGATTAAGGAATGAGAGCAGACGAAAGCTGCACGTTGCGTAATCTATAAAGTTTTATAGACAGTCCAGACTGTACGGTGTAGTCTGGTGAAAGGAGAAGATTACACTATACCGTGCAGTATACTCACCTGGGGTTAGAAATCAGCGTTTCTCCAGACAGGAAATTCTCTCTCTGTCTCTTTTAACTAAACCTCAATCAGCAAATCGCTCGGAGGTTGTACATCGTGATGCGTCACTCTATTTAGCCTCAAAGAATGTAAGCCCTATTGACGTAGCAAATTGACGTAGCTATTAGATTGGAAGAATCTACAAATTTATGAGTGCAAGTAATGCTCAGCGCTCCTGGCAAGGACGGGGGCTGTGGTTAGGAATTGCTGCATTAGTTTTATTGGGGGCAGGCTTTCTCGCGGTGAGGATGTTTCAACAGTCCGCCCAGCAAGCAGCTATTGAGGAAGCAGCCCCGGCTCCCCGTCAGGTGACGGTGGCGGCTCTGGGTCGGCTGGAGCCGGAAGGAGAAGTGATTCGTGTGAGCGGGCCACAGGGCGATCGCATCAGTCAACTTCTTGTAGCAGAAGGCGGTTATGTGCAGCAGGGTGAAATTCTGGCTTACTTAGAGAGCTACGAAGAACGGTTAGCAGAGCGTAACTACGCTGCCAGTCAGCTTGCCGAAGCCCAAACCCGGTTAGCGGCTGAGACTCAATATGGCAATGCTCAGGTACAGGAAGCTCGCACTCGGCTGGGCCAAATTGACCGCCCTCAGTCGTTAGAGGTTGAGGCACAGCAGGCAACGGTGCGTCAGCTAGAGGCGGAGCTAGACCTGGCAGAAACAGACCTGGAACGTTCCCAGAGCTTACGAGCAGAAGGAGCAATTTCCCAGCAGGAGTTAGACCAGCAGGTTACAGAGGTGCGACGCGCTCAGGAAGAATTAAACAACGCCAGGTCTAGCCTGGTGCGCCTGGAAACTGCCCGCAGCCGCGATTTAGAGAACGCTCAGGCTCAGGTGCAATCGACGCAAGCTGAATCGACGCGATCGCAAGCTCAAATTGAGGTGGATTCAGCAGCCCGTAACCTGGAATTGGCAAACGCCAGCCTCGATCGCACGATTATTCGCGCTCCTAATGATGGAGAGATTTTACAAATCATCACCCAGACAGGGGAAGCGATCGGCGAAGAAGGCATTTTAGAAATGGGCAACACTCGTCAAATGTATGTTGTTGCTGAGGTCTATGAAACCGATGTGGGTTTAGTGGAGTTAGGGCAAAAGGCAACCATCACCAGCCGCAATGGAGCCTTTGACGAAACCCTAACGGGCAATGTAGAGCGAATTGGTACTCAAATCTTCAAAAATGATGTGCTAGATGACGACCCCGCCGCCAATGCCGATGCTCGTGTGGTTGAAGTGAGAATTCGCCTCGACCAGAGTGAACCCGTTGCCCGACTCACTAATCTACAGGTTGACGTGCGAATTGATGTGGATGAGTCCGATGGTAACTCAGCCCCGCCTGCTTCCCCAATCACTCCAACTCCTTCTCCCGCAGAATAATCTGCACGACTCATGAGAACTCCGCTGGCCTGGCTAAACCTACTTCATGAGAGAACGCGACTACTGGTGGCGATCGCCGGAGTCACCTTTGCTGTGCTGCTGATTTTTATGAACTTAGGATTTTTAGGAGCGCTTTCACTCACAGCAACCCGGATCTACAGTCAGATGAATGCAGAGATCTTTTTGCGATCGCCCCAAACGCTAGAAATCAGCACGACAGAACCCTTCCCCATCGAACGACTATATCAGGTGGCAGGTGTTGAAGGGGTTGATCAGGTCATGCCTGTGTATGTCGGCTATCAGCAGTGGCGCAACTCTGAAACGCGACTTAATCGCGCCATGTTTATCTACGGCATTAATCCTCGCGACCCGGTGTTTCGTTTGCCAGAGTTGCAGACTTCGGAAGCGATCGCCGCCCTTCAACGCCCCGATACCGTACTGATTGACCAGCTTTCGCGTCCAGAATTTGGGCCACAGACCACTGGCATTGAAACCGAATCTGATCGCAGGCGGGTAGAAATCGGCGGACAGTTTGCTCTAGGTGGGGGCTTTGCCGCTGACGGCACCTTGATTATGGGCGACCAAAACTTCTTGCGCTTTTTCTCACCTCGCACCTTAGACCGGATTGACTTGGGCTTAATTAAACTCCAGCCTGGAGCTAATATTGAAGCCGTTGTAACGACCTTGCGCGGAATGTTGCCGGAGGATGTAGAGGTTTTGACTCAGGAAGAGATCATTGAACGCGATCGCGACTTTTGGATTGGCACCACTTCTACCGGATTTATCTTTAGCATGGGCGTAGCCGTTTCCTTTATCGTCGGCACGGTGATTGTTTATCAGATCCTTTACACCGACATTTCCGATCATTTGCCCGAATACGCCACCCTCAAAGCAATGGGCTATCGCAGCCGCTATCTGTTTCAAGTGGTGTTACAGGAGGCAGTCATTTTGGCAGTGATGGGCTACATTCCCGGTCTGATTTTCTCACTGGGACTGTATGAACTTGCCACCAACGCTACTAGTGGTGGTCTACCAATGGCAATGAACTTTGGTCGGCTGGTGTTTGTGTTAATCCTGACGGTAACGATGTGTGCAGTCTCAGGGCTGGTTTCTGTGCGTAAAGTCATCACGGCTGACCCAGCGGAGGTGTTCTCATGAGTTTTCTGAAACACACGCCTCTAGCCTGGTTAAATCTGACTCACGATCGCCGCCGATTACTCACTTCTTTGGGCGGAGTTGCCTTTGCAGTTGCTGCTCATTTTATGTTTAACGGCTTTAAGAATTGCCCTGTTATGACAGTTCAGGTACAGCTTTTGCAGCTTTTGAATGCTGACATTATTATCAT
>JAAUTN010000055.1 GCA_012031415.1 Leptolyngbyaceae cyanobacterium SM1_4_3
TGTTGCCAGGGCTTCCATTTCAGCCTTTGATTGAGGTGGTGATTGTTCGCCTATGACAACAAGAGTAGGGATGGTGAGGGATCGCCCCCACTTTCAAAAACTCGTCTCGATTCGCCATCGGGTCCAGGGTTCCTGTCACAAAGGCGGCTGAGGCGAACCGTGCCCCCGGTTGCTGGGTAATCTGGTGCTTTGCTTCTATAAAGTCTGGGGTGAGCCGTGCCTCATTCACAAACACATGGCGACGATACATGAATTTGAGAAAACCGGGAGTCGTATTCAACCCGTAGAGGAATTGTCCCAGACCGGGCGATCGCACCAGTTCCCGCACCCCATCCCGTACAGGTGTTGGCGCACCCATCGCGCACAATGGTCCCTTCCAGGTAGGAGCCACCAACGCCAGTTTTGAGAAAAGGTTGGGCTGTTGAGCGGCTTGCATCGCGTATCCGGCGGCATGTCCGGCAGCGACAACGGCGATCGGTTGCTGAAAGCGGGCGCGAACAAAATCCTGGAGGAGTTGGCGGTAGAGGGCTGGGCAATAGTTTAATGGGGGGCGATCGCTCTGTCCAAATCCTAACCAGTCCATTGCAACCACTTGAAAGTGTGGGGCTAACTTTTCGGCAATCCCCTGCATTTCGCCACGAGTGGAAACGGTGCTAAAGGCAAGCAGGAGCAGAACTGGAGTGCCGCTGCCGCGTGTTTCATAGGCAAGTGAATAGGTTTGATTTTGCCAGACCCATTCAAAGAATTGAGTCTCTCCACCAATTTGAGTGGCAGGATTGTAAATTGATGCAGTCATCACAACTTCTCCTCTGGATTCTGGACAAGAAACTATCACCTAAAACTGATAATAGTTCTCATTCTATGGGATGCCGCTTTACGGCAGAGCTAAATCTCTGAAAATCGCTCTAGCAAGGCATCGCGTGAGGCAAAATGACTCATTGAAATCAAACTTTGCTTCACACTGCCCAGAGTAAACGACCGCCCCAAGCTAGAACTAAGGCAAAGCAGATCGCCGCAGTCGCCTGCCTTACCATCAACCCCAGCGCAAACTTGAGTGATTGTTCACGAGCGATCGTCAGTGCCGTCACCAGACAGGGGAACAGTACCCCGGCTAGATAAACGCCTGTGAGGATTTGCACAGGGGACAACAGGCTAACCGTATTAGGTTCAGCAAACAGCAGGAGCCCATCTTTACGGATCGATGCCAGAATCACAGGCAATGCAGCTTCCGGTGGTAGGCGAAACAACCCCATTGCTGGATTAATCAACTGACTCAAACGATTCAAAACACCCAGCCAGTCCAGGACAGAAGCAATTAACGTGATCACCAGAAAAATGGGAATGGCGTTGGTAAAGAACTGGCTCAGCGTTCCCTTTGTCTCACGCCAAATGGCTGACCACCGGGGAACGTCCAGAAACGTGCGATGCTCAATCATGAGACTGTTTTGGGGAGACCGAGCCGACTTAGGCGCAATCAGGCGGGTATAAATTAATGTTGTGACAGCCAGGTAGAGCAGGTAAGGAATCACCAGGTAGGGTAAGTTCGCTGCACTGAAAACTCCCAGGGTGGCACCCAATTGATAGGAGCAAGCAGAACCAAAGGCGATCGCTGAAATACAAGTTTTGCGAGAACAACTGGAGCAGGCGCGAGTGCTGATCACGGCTGGCACGTTGCAGCCAAACCCCATAATGACACGCACCAAATCTCGTCCTGATAAGCCGAAGGGACGTAATAACGGATGTAGAGCAACGGTGATTCGTTCGACTAAACCACTGGCTTTGTAAGCACCCAGGAATAGAGCATAAAGAATGACTGTTGGCACTGCCCAGACAAACAGCAATGGTCCCATTGTGACCAAGCCATAGCGCCCAATCAAAATTTCCCTGGGTAGGGACGGTAAGCCAGAGAGGGCTTCTACCGTTGGGTTGACCAATCCCTGTACGAGTGGATCAACGATCGCCGCAAAGGTATTGGCAAAACAGACCGCAAGAACGGCGGGTATGAGCAGCAGGGCGATCGCCAACAGCCAACCCAAACGGGGATGCTCCAGCAACGTTGGACGCGGTTCGATGCGCCATCCAGCCGGAATGAGATGCCATTGACTGGGAAAGACCGACGGCTCATGCATTGCCGCTAAAATTTCCTGTCGTTGCGTGGCAGTCAGATGCCTTGCATCCACTGGGATAAACGCCAGATTGGAAGCTTGTTCCCAGCGCTGAACCGTCTGCTGTGTAAACGTTGACGGCAATACCTTATCCCAAAACGTGATAATGACAATTCCCTGCTTACCCGCGACTAAAGGTAATAGATCGGTTAAATCCTCATCCACATGGGTCGCCTTGACCACCAGCAATACCGTGTCATGGGTCTGCAATTGTTCTAGCGCGACTCGCGTCGTGGCAGTGTCGGAACGATATAAAATGCCAGGAGTATCGACAAAAGTAGCGCCATCTCCGGCATAGGTTTCACAGGTGACTGTAGAGCCACGAAAATTGCTGCTGTAGGGTGTGCGATGGGTCAGAGAGGCGACCAGTTGAGACTTCCCAGTGCTTTCTTTGCCAATTAAAACGATTGTGCGTTGAGTGGAAGCGGTGGAGGGGGACATGGGGGAGTGGGGAGTGGGGTTAACAGAGGCAGTCGTTGTCGCAGCAGGAGAGGTCGTCCAGAAACATCCCTTCCTGTCGATAAACTTTAAGGGGTGTGGAGTCAATGTCGAGACGTTGGGCGATCGCATTGGCAACAACGGCAAAACGTTGGCGAAACTTATAGATAAAGCAGAGGATGACGTTTCCGTGACGCACGGAAGGACCCACTACGAATAATCCAGGAGTGATGGTTGATTCGTCTTCTTCAGTTAATCCGGCATAGCCTTCAGACCAGTTAAACAGATGAGCAATTTGCTTTAAACTGCCCTCAAATCCTGTACAGAGAATGGGCTGAGTAGGTGACACCCATTTGTTGTATTCGCTATAAACCGCATAGCCACCAGGAACAGTTTTCACCTCTTCGATCGCGGCATTGCCAATCAATTCTAATCGCCCAGTCGAGTAGCAAAACTCAATGCGCTGAAGGGTGTAGGGAGATAAGGAAATACTGGGGTCAGTATCGGGATTTGCCCAAATGCCAGTGCGATCTAAAACTTTGACTCGTTTGCCTAATGCAACTAAATTGGATGCAGCATCCATGCCGCTTTCATAGCCGCCGATGATGATAAATTCATCTCCTTTCAAATGAACCCAGGATTGAATCTGAGAATTATGTAAGCATAAGTCTGCACCAGGAAAAGGAGTTAAGTTGGGATATTGAAATTCCCCAGCCGCCCAAATCAGGAATTGGGTTCTGAGAATACCGTCAGGAACATGAACCAGGAACCCTCTGCACTGTGGTAAAGGTTCAATCTTTTGAACTTCAACGTCGGTATAAACCGGAATCTGAAAGTAATCTACAACCTTCTCTAAATACTGAGCATATTGGTTGCCCGTCAGATGTTCTCGCCGAAAGCTAATGGCAGGGGAGGTTTTGCGGGCGATCGCATTCAAGTCGAGGTGTCCAAAGCCATGACTGGGAAAGGATGGGGTAATGAAATTCATCTCTTGCGGCCAGCGTCGAAAGGACTCGCCAATTTGATACCGCTCCAGGATTGCAAAATTCTCCAATCCCAAATCCTTCAGCACTGCCCCAACCCCGATGCCCGATGCACCCGCGCCCACCACAATCACATCAAACGCTTCCGGCTTTTCCATACAGTTCATCACCTATTTGTAGACATAGACCAAACCAACAATTCGCCTTGTTGTCCGCCTGCGGCTAAATGGTGTCCCGTTGGGTGCCATGCCAGACAGGAAAACCCCGCTTCCGCTCCTTCCAATACTTGAGCCGCTTCCAGGGCTGCTTGCCACAGAATAATCCAGCCATCTTCGGACAGTGAGGTAAGCCATCCCGTTTTGGGTTGAAATGCCACGTCCAAGACCGTATCACTGTGCAGGTCTAACACCCAACTATCCCAACCTTCCGGGGATTGCATCCACATCGTCACCAGTCCACGAGTGGCAGCCGCTAGAATCGGCGGTAGGTCAACCGATGGCGGTAAATCTGCCCATGCTAACTGGCGAATTTTTCCAGGAAAGCCGCGCATGAGAGTGGGCAGGTCGTTTTCGTCGGTTGGCTCACGCTGGAGGTGTTGTGCTTTTGACCAGTCCAGCACTCCAATACTATGGTCATGAATCGCGCAAGCTAGCAGGGCACCATCGGGCGACCAGGCGATCGCACTGGCGGGTGCGGTCAACTCCCATTGATAGCGAGCTGTTCTCCAGTCCTGGCTATTCCAGATGTGGATGTTGCTTTTGATGGCGATCGCCAGGTGTTTTCCATCCGGCGACCAGCGAAGATCTTGTGGACTGGCAATTCCGACCAAACGGGTCACGGCTTTCGCTTGATCCGCATCCCAAATCTGTACGGTTTTTCCTTGATTAAATGCCAGATGATTACAAGTCGGATGCCAGACCAGGCGATCAACCCAGGAGCCACATTCCAATGTATCCACACTTCTGGGCACCTCTTCATGCATCTGCCACAGCGTCATGGTGCCATCCTGCCCACCTGCTGCTAACCATTTGCCATCGAATGAAAAGGCTAAGGCATCGATAGATTGACCTGTGGGCTGACATAACGACAGACTCACAAAATTCTTTAATAATCGCACTTCTCCCGACCCAGAGGCAGCCGCTAAGGCATTGCCCATCGGTGACCAGGCGATCGCCGTCACATAATCGGACAATGTTTCTTTCGCACTTAACTCCAAAATGGATTTTAGGGTCATGGTGATGCCTCTTCAAGACCGATGCCAACGGCTTTGTCCATCGGGTTGATCAATTAAAGTAATGCCCATTGCTTGTAACTCATTGCGAATGCGATCGCTCTCGGCATAGCGTTTTTTCTGACGTGCCTGTTGCCGTTGTTGCAGTAGAGATTCAACCCACCCGACATCAATCTCTAATTCAGCGATGGACGCTGGCTGAGCGTCTAAACCTAAAACTTGTGCCAGGTGAGTGAGGGTTTGCGAATACTGTTGTAACTGCCTATCGGTTAGTTCTGACGATCCTTGATAGCAGCGTAAATTAAACTCCCGCTTCAGTGCTTTACCTAACTCAAACAGCACGGCTAATCCTGCTGCCGTATTCAAATCATCATCCATTGCCGTTTGAAAACGATTGACCGATTCAGCGTCCAGTTCACCGGGAATCGGCATCTGAGATGATAAATTCAATCGCTGCCAATCCAGTGTCAGTCCCTCTTTCAGCGTTTGCCAGCCATTCTCAGCGGCAATGATGGCATCTTTCGTAAAATCCAATGGTTTACGGTAATGGGCTTGCAGCACAAATAGCCGAATTGCCATTGAGTCAAGGGGCTGGGGGTAGTCTGACCAGTTGCCGTCCAATAAGTCTCGAATGGTGGTGAAATTGCCCAACGACTTCGACATTTTCTCGCCATTCACCGTCACCATGCCGTTGTGCAACCAGTAGCGGGCGAGGGGTTGCCCGGTCAGTACTTCTGACTGAGCAATCTCATTCTCATGATGGGGAAAGACCAGATCCCCGCCGCCGCCATGAATATCGATCGCGTCTCCTAACCTGGCTTGGATCATGGCAGAACATTCAATGTGCCAACCGGGTCGTCCTGCTCCCCAAGGGGATTCCCAGGCAGGTTCACCCGGTTTTGCCGCTTTCCATAGCGCAAAGTCAAACGGGTATTGCTTTTTGAACTCTGGATCGTTGGGGTCAACTCGTCCCCCAGCACCAGCTTGCATCTGTTCTAACTGCCGTCCCGAAAGTTTGCCGTACTCTGCAAACTGCCGCACGTTGTAGTAAACATCGCCATCTACCGCGTAAGCGTATCCTTTATCCTCAAGTGCCTGGATTAATTGATGAATCGCTGGAATATGCTCCGTCACACGGGGATACTCATCGGCATCCAGAATGTTGAGCCGTCGAATATCTCGGAAATAGGCAGCAATGTAGCGATCGCCCACCGATTGCATGGTTGATCCTTCTGCCTGGGCGCGATTTAGAATTTTGTCGTCAATATCGGTGAAAGTTCTGTACATAGCGCACTGAGTAGCCCCGCCATTGCAAATATCGTCGCACCACATCCCACACCATGTAGGAGCGAGCATGTCCCAGGTGGCAATCGTCATACACCGTCACCCCGCAGCAATACATCGTCACCCGATCCGGATGGATGGGGGTGAACGGCTCTTTGCGACGTGTCAGGGTGTTGTAGAGGGTGAGGCTCATAGCAGAGACGGTTGCCAGGTGCAAAGTACGAACAAGACCTGTTTCCAGGTATTATTTAGAATGATAATCATTCTCATATTAGCATGGACATCCACACTATCCCTGCCCCGCCAACTCCCTGGTCGCAGCAACTGGTTGCACCGACGATCGATCCCAGTGTTTACATCCATCCATTGACCAATGTGATTGGGGATGTCCACATTGGCGCACAGGTGCATATTGCACCAGGGGTTTCGATTCGTGCGGATGAGGGAATGCCGTTTTACATCGGAGCCAGTGTCAACATTCAAGATGGGGCAGTCGTTCATGGGTTGGAGCAAGGACGAGTCACTGGCGATGATGGCAACCCTTACTCGGTGTGGATTAGTGACAATGCCTCAATCACTCATATGGCGTTGATTCACGGTCCTGCCTATGTGGGCAAAGGGTGTTTTATTGGATTCCGTTCCACTGTGTTTAATGCCCGTGTCGGGAATGGCTGTATTGTCATGTCCCATGCGTTAATTGAGAATGTGGAGATTCCAGCGGGCAGGTATGTGGCATCTGGTTCAGTGATTATCCATCAGCAGCAAGCCGATCGCTTACCCAATGTCCAGGAAGCCGATTCAACATTTGCCCGTCATGTCGTCAGCGTCAATCAAAAATTGCGTCAGGGCTATCTCTGCGCTGACGATCAGGTTTGCATCGCTACCATTCGCAATGAACCGAACGGACACTCAACCGTTCAGCCTGCTTCTCGCAATGGGCATCGCCCATCCCCGCCTCTAGAGGCTCCAGCGATCGCCTGGATTCGAGAGGTATTGAGCCAGAAATTTTATATTGGCGTGGAACAGGCGAATACGCGACGGTTTCGGGCAAATTCCTGGTCAGATTGTGGCGTGATTAAAGCGATGCGGGAAGATGAGGCGATCGCCACATTAAAACAACTTCTACAAAACCATCTGCATCAGTATGTGCGTCTGTTCAGCATCAATCCTGAAACGCGACAACGTGGCAGTCAATTAACCATTCAGCATCCTGACACAGTTGAATCAGCATAGGGTTAGTCCTGACTGTACGCACCAGAGATTGACATATACTCCATTTGTAGATAGCAACTCCTCATGGGTGCCCTGCTCGATAATTTCACCGTGATCCATTACGTAAATGCAATGACTGTGACGAATGGTGGAGAGGCGATGGGCGATCGCGATCGTGGTTCGATTCTGCGTAATCTTAGTTAAAGATTTCTGGATCGCCGCTTCGGTCTCATTGTCTACGGCTGAGGTGGCTTCGTCCAACACCAGAATCGGTGGGTCTTTAAGAATGGCACGGGCGATCGCCAGTCGTTGTCGTTGTCCTCCAGAGAGTTTTTGTCCGCGTTCTCCCACGATCGTGTCGTAGCCTTGCGGCAGTTGGGCAATGAACTCGTGCGCTTCGGCTAGTTTTGCCGCCTCAATGATGCGATCGCGACTGGCCTCGAAACTGCCATAGCCGATGTTGTCGGCCACTGTGCCGTGAAACAGAAACACATCCTGACTCACCCAGCCGATGCAGCGACGCAGATCAAACAGGGTCAGGTCGCGGATGTCTATGCCGTCGATCGCAATTCGTCCGCTTTGCACTTCGTAAAAGCGCAGCAGCAGTTTGACGAGTGTGCTTTTGCCCGAACCTGTTGCGCCCACAATGGCGATCGTCGCTCCAGCCGGAACTTGCAGCGAGAGGTGCTGAAGGATCGAGGTGCGCCCGCTGTAGGCAAAGGTGATGTTCTCAAACTGCACCTCACCTGCGACGCTGTGCAGCGGGAAGGCTTGTGTGCCGGGGGCGATCGCCAGAGGGGTATCGAGCAGCGTCGTGACGCGCCGGACGGAGGCCATTGCCCGCTGATATTCATCCATGATTTCGCTCAGTTCGGTAAACGGCCAGAGCAGATCTTGGACGATGAACACCATGAAGCCGTAGCTGCCCACGCTGAGGCGATCGCTCAAGACTTCGCGGCCACCCAGGTAGAGCGTCAGCACGAATCCCAGCAGCACCAAAAATCGAATCAGCGGTTGAAAGGCAACGCTCAAGGCGATTGCTCGCTGGTTGCTGCGGCGGTAGGCATTACTTTCCTGGTAGACCCGATCGCGCTCGTAGGCTTCGGCTGTGAAGCTTTTGATCGTGGTGATGCCTGAGAGGTTGTTGGAGAGGCGATCGCTAATCAGTCCAGCCTGGTCGCGCACGGCATCGTAGCGGGGAGCAAGCTGCGATTGAAAGAGGAACGTGCCCCACAAAATCAAGGGGATGGGCAGCATGGCAAGCCACGCGATGCTGGGTGCGAGCAGGACGAAACTGAGGCCAACCGCGAGAACACGAGTGAAAAAGCCGATGAGATCTTGTGCGCCATCATTGAGGAAGCGCTCAAGCTGGTTGATGTCGTCACCCAGAATCGACAGCAGCGTTCCGGTCGATCGATCTTCAAAGTAGGCCAGTTCTAGTTCTTGCAGATGAGTGTAGGTTTCGACGCGCAGTTCGTGCTGGAGCGTTTGCGCCAGGTTGCGCCAGAGTTTATCGGCGGCGTACTGGGTGAGCGATTCGAGTCCCCAGGTGGCGATCGTCAGCAGCGACAGCACGAATAGCTGAGTGAGGGCATCTTGCACACCGAGTCGAGCGATCAGGGAAGCGTCTTGCTCTACGACGACATCGACGGCCACGCCAATTAGATAAGGAGGAGCGAGATCGAATAGGGTGCGGAGAATGGAGCAGGCGATCGCGCCCCAGACTTGAGCTTGGTAGGGTTGGGTGTAGCGCAACAGTCGCAGCAGGGGAACTTGGCTCATCGAAGTAGCAGCATAAAAATCATAATGTTTAACGATTTCGCGTTTCAGCTAGATGATTGTCTTGCTTATTAACGCGATCGCACTGAAAAAAGTGGCCTTTGTAACCTAATGATTTCATTACTGTCGATCGCCCCTCCTGCCCATTTTTCGATCGCTCCCTTCTCACAAACTCGATCGCCTATGTCATCCGCTTTACCATTGCAATAGTTCGATCGCCCCTCCTCTAAATTCTTCGATCGCTCCCTCACAAGACACCCTTCGATCACCCCTCCTCCATATTTTCGATTGTTCAATACGTACAAGTTCGATCGCCTCCAAGTTCTCTTGATGCAGGTCGATCGGTTTAGGGGGTTAGAATAATTGACAAGTACGATTTGAAGCGCTAATTGAAAGGCCATGACATCCACAATGGTTCAAATTCCGATTTCAATGATGGTGCTAGTTGAGGTGATTCGATCGCTGGGTGTCGAAGAAAAACTGTTGCTGAAGCGGCTGTTAGATAAGGAGATTGAAACGCTGCAATTAACCGCTCATTCTGGTTCTGACTATCCGCTGCGAGGGTTGCCGCTGGGGGTTGCGGAAGATTTTGATGAACCGATGTCGGAGATGTGGGAAGCGTTGGGCGAATGATTTTGCTGGATACTCATGTCTGGTTGTGGTGGCTGCACGATCCGAATCGATTGTCTGATCAAGCTCAGGCGCGATCGCTTTGGAAGAATTGCAGAGTGGGATTTTGGTTTCTGCAATTTCGGTTTGGGAAATTGCAGTGAAATCGAGCCTGGGAAAGTTGACGTTGCCTTTGCCGATCGATGAATGGTATGTGATGGCGCAAGCTCACGCTGGGGTGATGGTTGAACCTTTGAACCCGCTAGATGCAATTGCAAGTACTCAGCTTCCAGGGGAGTTTCATAAAGATCCAGCCGATCGAATTTTGATTGCGATCGCCCGACGATATGATATTGCTTTGGTGACTTTGGATGCGAAGATTTTGAATTATCCTCCTGTAAAAACGCTTGCTTAGGTTACATTCCAACCTACGGCGAGGGCGATACGTTAATCTAGGCTTTGCCAAAATACCGTAGTTCTTATTCTCATCAACTTACGATCGCTTATCCTGTACAACACATAATCGCCCCTTCTCTAACCGATCGCCCCCTTCCCACAAACTCCGATCGCCTCCAAGTTCTCTTGATGCAGGTCGATCGATTTTCAGGGAGTATTGACTATGTATTTGTATAAGTCATCAATTACGCGATCGGCTCCAATTAGACCTGCAACGTCCCATTCCACTGCATATACCTGTCTGTTCTGAACAGCTTTCAAGGTTGACCAGATTGGTTGTTCTAAAAAGATAAGGATAGTAGGTTTTCAGCTTCACCTGGACGGACTGACACAACGATAAACAAGAAATCTGTATCGTAGTTGGGTAAAGATTCAATACTCAACGTCAGAGAGCGCCCCTCAATATCTTGCTGTGCTTGAACGAATTCCAAGCCTGCATCTCTCAGCATTTGCAGATGAGGAAAAACATCGTTCGGGTTAAAAATTGTAAAACTATTACCTGAAGCATCAGGCACAATTACGGATATTGTTTTTGTTCTTAGTTTTGTTTCTATTTGTTGCCGCAATTCTTGCATTCGCTCTTCATAATGAGATAGGAGTTGATCAGCAAGTTTTCTCTTCCCAAATACGTTAGCGTAAAAGTGCAACCAATCTTTAAATCCCCCTATAGCTAAAAAATCTGCCGCCACTGTGGGCGCGATCATAGAGAGTTGAGAATATGCCTTCTTATGAAAATCATATGACAAAATCAGATCTGGTTTCAGATAAAGAATTCGTTCTAGCGAAGGCTGCCATGCAATGCCTACATCTGGAATCCCAGCAATTAAATTATTGGGTATGCCTCTATTTTTTTCGTGGCATCCATAGCAGGACATAATTCCCACTGGCTTAATTCCAAGTGCTAAAACAGGATCAAGAATTCCGCTTTCATCCAAGACAACTACGCGCTGAGGATGAACTGGAATTTCGACATCACCAAATGCATCTCTCACTACTTTTGTTTCTACAGATGGGTGTGAAGCAGTTGAACTATTTTCTTTCTGCTCTAACCGCACTATGTTGCTACTGAAAGCCGCAATTGTTAAAACAGTAACAATTGTTAGGAAAGACAGCAACATAGAAGCTGTGTAGGCGGTTTGCTTATTCATTGAAGGATCATTTTGTACAGAATATCAAACCCATGAATTGTAGATAATTGAATTCTAATCTTTATCTACTCGCAACAAAAGCTACAAATTAAAACTCCCAACTAATGGAACCAACGATCGTGAATGGCGCTCCTCTTTGAACTTGTTGTCTGCCAAAGGAGAAGGTTGCGTAGTCTATGTCAAAAAGATTACGAATGTTGATTGCGGCTCTCAGCCGATCTCGACGGTAGTATAGTGCTGCATCGGTGCGGAAATAGCTAGGTAGTGTACCGGAGTTAGCCAAATCAACCTGACGTTCATCGACGTAAAACAGCCCTAAGCCAAATCCTAAACCGCTCAAATCGCCCTCTTGAAGGGTGTAGGTTGTCCAAAGACTTGCTTGGTTCTCAGGCACGTGCGCCAGTCGATTTCCAACGGGGTTAGTATTATCATCTGTCACTTCTGCATCGGTGTAAGCATAGGAAGCAATGATGTTCCAACCAGGTAAAAGCTCACCTGTAATGTCCAACTCAATCCCCTGGCTGCGTGCTTCTCCAGTTTGAATGGAAAACCGAGGATTGTCAGGATCAGGCGTTGTAATGTTTGTCTTAGTGAGATGATATGCAGCTAGATTTGCTGACAATGCACCATTCAGGAAGTCGGCTCTAACACCAACTTCATACTGCGTTCCTCTGGTTGGTTCAAATGCTGTCCCATCTGGATTAAATCCTGTTGTTTGGCGGAATGAGCGGCTATAGCTGCCGTAGAGAGAAACAGTATCGCTGGGCTGGTAAACCAAACCGATTCGAGGGCTGAAAGCACCATCGTTCTGAAATGGGGATTCAACTCCATCCCCAAATGTTTCATTTCTGCTTGTTACCCAATCGTAACGACCACCAATCAGAAGCCTCAAATTATCAGTAAAAGCAATTTGATCTTGAAGGTAAACTCCATAGAACTGATTTGTTACAACGTTGCCCTCAAAAATCGATTCAAATTCAAGTGCTGGAACATCATAATCTGGATCAAAAATATCTAGAGGAGGAAGATCGTCACTGAATAAAACTTCATTAGCTGCGAAGACATTACGATTAAAATCAAAACCTACCAAAAGTTCATGCGAAATAGATCCTGTGTCAAATTCCCCCAATAAATCGATTTGTCCGAAGTAGTTGTCATACGTAGCGCCATCATCATCATAAATTTCAAATCCTGTCAAGAAGCGATCGTCCTCCAGTGCTGTAGCAAAAACATCTACTCGCTCATTTTCTGTTAGAGTTATGGCAACGCTATTCCGAATTTGCCATGTATCATTTAATTCATGGTTCAACACATAGCCAAACTTATGGGTGATGTATTCTTGAGATAAGAGATCAGGATAAGAAGCGAAAAAGTCTTGCGGAGGAAAGCTGTCATCGCTGAGAATTGGCACTTCAAAAGTAGGGGGATCTCCAAGAAACCTTATGTATTCATAATACAAATTGAGGTTTGTTGAATCTCCCAGATTTAGAGTAAGCGAGGGCGCAATTGTTATTAGGCTTGAGTTCGCAAAATCTTGGTAACTAGCCGTGTCTTGGTAGCCAGCGATGAAGCGATAGAGCAGAGTATCATCTGCTGTTAAGGGTCCTGATAAATCAATACTAGGCTGATAGAAACCATAATTTCCTGCCTCAAGTGTCACATTGTAATAGGGTTCATCTAGAGGCTGCCGTGTGATCACATTGATGATCCCTCCCGGCTCTAGCGCACCAAATAGAACCGAAGCAGGTCCTCTAAGGACTTCTACTTGCTCAATTGTCCCCATTGGTGTCAAACCGAAATAATCAACATCGCGAGAGCCATTTCGGAAGTTCCCAGCCTGATCAAATCCTCCGAATCCTCGAATGATTCTCGCTCCTGCGGGCGCACCAAAAAGCGAGCCGCTGCTCACAACACCACTCGCCGTTTCCACTGCCTCAGTTAGGTCTCTGGGTCTACGGTCTTCTAGCGCCTGTCGCGGCACAACTGTAATCGACTGAGGAATATCGCGCAGTGGCGTATCCGTTCTTGTTGCAGTCGTCGCATTCGACGGGTTATAGCCTTCCTCCTGCTCACCCGTGACGACCACCTCGATCGCCTCCTCATCCGCCGCCGTCCCCGCCTCACCCAGCGACACCGCCAACACCAACCCCTGCCCATCCGATCGCACCTCAGCCACAGGCGGCGCATCCGTCCCCGTAATCGCCACCCGCACCCGACCGCGAAGCGCTCCCGGAACGGTATCGCCCGGTAAACCCACCACTTCCACCAGCGCAATCCCTGCGATCGGGTCAGCCTGAAAAACTTCCTCCTCGATCGCCGCACCCGCAATATCCGCAATCAAAGCGTTGCCCACCACGCGAGTTTCCGGCACAGACAACGCGCCTTCCGTTTCCAAAATTACCTGCAAGCCCGCTTCCGTCGCCTCCACCCGCACATCGGTAATCTGCACGATCGAGGCTTCAATCTGCGCCACCCACTCCTCGATCGTCGTCGCGGGTGACTCAAGCTCACTCAACTGCGGCATCACAGGCACAGCAGGCGAAACAGACAGATCACCCTCTTGAGGCTCAGCTTGACCCGCCACATCCGGCAATTCCAACGCATCGCCGCCATCCGTCTGCACAACGCGATCGCCCACCGCTTGCGCCCCAGCAGGCAGCACCAGCAGCCCATTGACAACACATCCTGCCAAACCCAGCCACAGCCACAGCCGCACCGAAAGCGACAGTTTCTTCCAGGAACGCACAGCCAATTGTCGATCGCTCATAACCCACTCCACACACCTTTTCCTAGCGAACCATGCTCTTTTGAGAATGATTCTTGATAAGCTGTAAGTTAGTCTAGAGGAGTGTTTACAGCGGTGTCTACTTCAAAACAATCAAAAATCACTGCAAAACAATCTTTTTGCCCAACAGACACTCCTTCGGCGTGATCCCAAACCTGCGCTTAAACGCAGCGGCAAAGAAACTGGGATTGGAGTAGCCCACAATTGCAGAAATTTCAGCCACCGTGCAGTGACCCTGCCGCAAGAGTTGCTCCGCAAGCTGCATTCGCTGATCTGTCAAATAGCCAAACACCGTCATCCCAAACAACTCTTGAAATCGCCGCTGAAGCGTACAAACACTCACACCGACCTGCTGCGCTAATTCCAGCGCCGAGGGTGGATTCTCCAGATCTAACAACATAATCTCTCTGGCATGGTAAATGCGATCGATCGTCGTGCGCTTTGGCGACTGGTCTGAGCGCGATCGCCCCACCCCAATCCAATCAAGCTGCATCACCAGCAGTTCAAACACCTTCGCCTGAAGATACATCCGCCGCAACCAGCCCTGGTACGGCGCATTCCACATCTGCTGCGCGATCGATCGCATCTTCGCCGTCACGGTTGGATAAAACGAAACCTTCCAATCTTCCCCTTGAAACAACTGCTGCATCGGCTCAGAATCCCGCTGGCAATCTGTTAGAAAAAACGACTCCAGCACCTCTGGCTCAAACTCAACATTGACGCAGGTGATATGGTCTCCAGTACGATATGTTTCTACATAAGCAGGCGAAATCCCACTGCCTGAAAAATAGCCATGCTTTCCCCCTAAACAAGGATGGATATCGCAATGAAGGAAGCCTGATAGAAGGATACCAATTTGAATGGGATGCTCATGAGCAGACTCTTTTATCATCAAATCCTGAGCGTATTCATAATCTGAAAACGTCAACTGAACCCCAGGCAGCAAACTCAGATCATGACTACATCCCCGCCCAATCAAATCCGGTGCATTCGTAATCACCTTAAAATCACTCAATACCGAATCATCAGATTGAGAATCAGGAACCTGTTCATACAGTTCCTCCAAATCACTACCAGTCAAAATAAGTGTCATGTTAGGGGTGAGTTCAGGTTGACGATTGACCTAAATGAGAATAATTTACAATAACTATATCACAATGCCCTCACTCTAGGAACTCCTCACCATGCAGCTTCGAGAACCAACTCAGCAACTCACAGGGGTTGCCGAAACGCTGATGATTACCCTCTATGCCCGTGCGATCGAAACTCAGCGACCTGAGCCAATTCTGAGCGATCGCAAAGCCGTCGAGATCGCAGAAAGCTTGGATTATGACTTCAGCAAATATGAGAAGGGGTGGGCATCACAGTTGGGCTGCGTGATTCGGGCTAGAGCGTGCGATCGCATCGTGCAGAACTTCCTCGAAACCTATCCCGGTGCCGTTGTTGTAAATCTGGGCGCAGGGCTATGCACTCGCTTTTCTCGCATCGATAACGGTGAAGTGAACTGGTACGAAGTCGATTTTCCCGAAGTCATTGAGCTGCGGCGCAAACTGTTTTCCGAAAGCGATCGCCATCATTTCATCGATCGATCGATTCTCGACTTTAACTGGATGGATGCAGTTCAGCGTCAGTTCAACCAGCCGATGCTGATTCTCTATGAAGGCGTCTCGATGTATCTTTCGGAAGCAGAAAACAAGACACTGCTGCGGGAAATTGACAGCCGGTTTGCTCCGGTTGAAGTGCTGTTTGATGTGCTGAGTCGCAGCGATCGCAAAGCACAAAGCAACACGATACCGTCTCAAAAACGAATGCTCAGTTTAAGTGGGGCATTGACCGCTCCAGCATTTTGGAAACCTGGAGTCCGGGGATTATCTTGAAGGACGAGCAGTTTTATCTGGCTCAGTTTGTAGACTACCCCCAGCGATTGCAAGGCATCTGGCGCATTCTGGCACAGCAACTTCCTCTGATTCCGCTGACGCTGTTCAAAAACTCTGGTCGAATTGTGCGACTGCAAATCGGCAGTTACTTTTGAAAAGTGCTGAGCCTGAAACATGCTAAACAGTTTCAGCGATCGCTTTTCCCGCTTTTATGTCCCCCACTTCCGCAGCAGATTGGCGTAGCTTTTTGACAGCAAATCAAACGCCGCCGTTTTGCCGAACTCCGCGAAAATTCCCTGTCTTGCCATATCGAGATCAAATAAAATCTCTCGTTCAGCGGCATCACGCACCAGACTCTGAATCCACGTTACCGCCGCCAGACGAACGCCTGCTGTCACCGTTTCAACCCGATGCAGCGTTGTCGAAGGATAAAGCACGAGCGACCCGGCTGCCAGCTTAAAAGCCTGTTCCGCATGGCAGCTTTCAATAATCAGCTCTCCGCCTTCATAGGCTTCTGGATCGTTGAGAAACAGCGTCATCGAGAGATCCGATCGCATTGCCGCAGTTTCATTCCCCGTCCTGTTCCCGAATATATTCCCGGATATATTCCCAGATAGGTTTATATAGGCATTATCAACATGACTGCCGTAGGACATGCCTGACTCATAACGACTGAGTAAAACTGGCGCGATCGATCTGGGCAGTGCTGCCATTTGAAACACAGACTGCTGTTGCAACGCAGTCTCAATTAGCGATCGCACTTTTGCCAGAGCAGGGGTCTCTGACTTGACCTGCTGGTTATTTTTTACCAGTCGGGCGTGCCAGCCTGCTGTGGTCTTGCCGTCTACAAACGAGGCAGCGTCGAGGTGCGATCGAATGTCCTTCAGTGCCTCTGGGGTTAAGACATCGGCAATGCAGATAATCATCAGCTCATCATCAGCGCGATAAATTCACCCACTCGTTCACGTTGATATCGGCAATCACGTCAAATCCGCCCTGTCCATTGGGTTTCAGAACAAACGCAACGCCCTGAGGCTCTGGATAAATGCCAGTCGCTGCCTCAAACACATCATCATGTCCCACAATGACCGTGTTGGTTCCGCGTGCGGGAACTGCGGTTAACAGCGGCATAATCCCGTTCCGCATCTGCTCAACCTGTGCGGGCGTGTATTCTTCAGCCGGAGCAAAGTTTAAGCCAGGAACTTTTTCATAGCGACCAAAGGCAAGATCTGCGGTCTGCCATGCCCGACAGTACTCGCTAGAAAAGACCTGCCCCACCGGAATGTTTAACGCCTGAAATGCCTGCCCGATCGCTCTTGCCTGCTGCCAGCCCTCTTCGCTCAACATTCGCTGTGTGGCGCAATGTCCCATGCGGGCAAATACCTGATCGGCAAAATCAACCTCGGTCTGTGCATGGCGGAAAAAATAACATAGCCGCCTTTTTGCAGCTCGCGAATCAGTTCTGAGGCTTCCAGCCTATCCTGAAACCCGCCTGTACCGCCTTCACCGCCTTCGCCCCCCTGAGCCAGCCAGTCTGTGGGAATAACCCGATCGATCGCTTGCCTCATATTCGGCTGTTCCAGATTCGGCGGGGCTTGACGACTGATTTCGACCTGCGACTCTGCCAGCGCAGACGAAGCCGCACCCATCAAAACACACGCTCCAACACCCGTCCAGACCTTAATTTTGTTCATTGTGGTTGTAAGAATAACAAATGCTGCAATACAGTCCATATAAACTATATAGTAATTACTAATAATTCTCATTAAGTAGTCAGAATTTTCTCACATTTTTCTCTGATGCTACAAGACTTCCTGGCGATTAGTTTTCTGCCTTCCTGAACTAATTTCTACGGTCGAATTGTTTGATGTCAGCCTGGAATCTATCTTCGATAAAAGCAATGACGATTGAAACCGAGTATCGAGCGACCGATGCGACGGGCGTGGAGATTCACTTGAATCAGCCCGCAGAAAGAATTGTGTGCCTCACCGCAACTGGAATCGATGCGCTGGCTGAATTGGGCTTAGAACCAATCGGCTATCTTGCTCAGGGTATTGCTGATCGCCCTGAATTTTTCGGCGATCGCGCCCAGCAATTTACCTCCATCGGTTCCTGGATGTTGCCAAATCTGAAAGCTATTCGCAATCTTTAACCCGATTTGATTCTGGGTTGGGGATTTCCCCATCGGTTTTATCAACGCGGGTTACGGAACATTGCTCCAACCTATCTCATGAACAGCAGTGGATACAATGCTGCATTAGCACGATTGCGCGATGTTGCTCAGTTGACCGGACGTATGACTAAAGCAGAAACCGCTTTGTGCAAACCTATCCGCCTTCTGTCGCGCCACTCTCCCAACAGCTTACCAATCACCCAATTTGGAAGCGACTAAAAGCAGTGCAAACCCAGCACCTTTATGCCACAATTCCGCCCGCGATCGACTCCAGTAGTGGGCTTCTCCCGTTTCTAAGGTTCGCTGAATCGACTCCCGGTTCATCCAAGCCATCATCAAAACGGTATTGTCCAGATAATCTTGGGCGATCGCTGGAATTAAGCCTTGTTCGTTGAATTTAAGTTGCTCTATCCACAAAAAAGTTTGATTCATCGCCACGATTGGGTTAGACAATTATTCAGGGTTTGAATCAAAAAGAGGGCATCCAGTTTGCGCCCAATCAATACCATTTGATTCTTTGGGGCAGCCGTCCATTCACTATCGTCGATCGTAAACCGTTTACCGCTGAGTTGGAATAAATGGCGCTTGGGACTTTCAGCAAAGTAGAGTACCCCTTTTGCCCGAAATACATTGTCAGGAAGTTGATAATCTAAAAACTGCTGAAATTTCTTCAAGGCAATGGGGCGATCGCTTTGAAAAGATACGGACATAAATCCATCATTATTCAGGTGCTGAGTGTTTTGGTTTAGTTGTGCTCCGGAGTCCAGAGAATCATCAATTGTAGAAAGATTGATATCAAGGATTAGAGAAAGCGGTACTTTACCGTGTTGCGATCGCAAAATTCGGGCACGCTCTTTCACAGAATGGAGATAGTCTTCTAACTCTTTTAATCTTGGCTCCGTGACTAAATCCGTTTTATTCAGCAGAATCATATCTCCATAAAGGATCTGATTCATTGCGGCACCACTGTTGTAATGCTCAGCAGGTGTAAAGGTTTCGGCATCAACAACGGTTACGATCGCATCCAACTGGGTTAAATCTCTCAACTCTGTTCCTAAAAACGTCAGGGCGATCGGCAGGGGATCGGCAACTCCTGTTGTTTCGACAATTAAATACTCAATCCGGTCACGCCGTTCTAATACTCGGTAGACTGCATCCGCTAAGTTGTCATTAATCGTGCAACAGATGCAGCCATTGGTCAGTTCAATCATGTCCTGATCAACGGCAATTAAGAACTGACTGTCGATGTTAATGTCACCAAATTCATTCACTAAGACAGCGACTTTGTAGGCTTCAAAGTTTTGCAGGATGTAGTTTAACAGCGTTGTTTTGCCACTTCCTAAAAAGCCAGTAATGATGGTAACAGGGAGTTTGGTATCTGCACTTGGGAGATTAGACATAGATTGTGGGCAAGGGAAGGAGGAGTAGGGAGTAGGGATTAAAGTATTTTCCCCATTCCCCACTCCTCTATTTACGACTTAATGAAACGATGGACGATGACGGATCAGATCCATAAATTCCTGACGAGTTTTGGCATCGGCGGCAAACACGCCCTGCATGGAGCTAGTCACTGTCCAGGAACCGGGCTTTTGTACACCCCGCATCACCATACACATATGGGTCGCTTCCACCACGACTGCAACTCCTTGCGGTTTGAGTAAGCCTTGCAGGGCATCGGCGATCTGTTGCGTCAGACGTTCCTGGACTTGCAGACGACGGGCATACATTTCGCAGATGCGGGCAATTTTGGATAGCCCAATCACTTTACCGTCGGGAATGTAGGCAACATGGGCACGTCCCAGAATTGGCAGAATGTGGTGTTCGCAGGAGCTAAACAAATCAATATCGCGCACCAACACCATTTCATTGGCATCTTCATGAAACACGGCTCCATTGAGCAACTCATCTAGGGATTGCTGGTAGCCAGAGGTGAGGAATTTGAGCGCTTTAACCACTCGTTTGGGAGTATCGCGCAGCCCTTCGCGATCGGGGTCTTCACCCATGCCTAATAGCAATGTGCGAACCGCTTGCTGCATCTCTGCCTCAGAAACGAGTGGCTTTGATTCAGTAATCACCGCTTGCTTACGGATATCGTCGGGTGAAATAGATAACGTCATGAGTGAATTTAGGTTAGGTGATTATCAACCGTGACAGAAAGGGGGGCTATCGCATCCCCTCTCTCAGCAGACGGCTGCACTGCTGAAAGACTTGCTATTAGGCAAGACAATCCGCTAAATGCTGCTGTAGTGTATCAGCATTTAGATTGCGCCCGATAAAGACTAGTTGGTTCTTAGGAGCACTCCGCCACTCTTCTCCTTGCAAGTCAAAGCGAGGACCGCTGAGTTGAAAGACGTTGCGTAAGTCGCTTTCTTTGAACCAGAGAATCCCTTTTGCCCGGAATACTTCTTTGGGTAACTGTTCTTGCAAAAAGGTTTCAAACTTTTTCACGTCAAAGGGGCGATCGCTCTCAAAAGCAACGGACACAAAGCCATCATTGTCGAGGTGAGCAGAGTGGTGATGATGGTGTTCGTGAGGGTGATGAGTATGATCGTGATGGTCATCATGAGCGTGGTGATCATGGCCATGATGATGCGCTTCGTGGGAGTGATCCTGCTGAGTTTGCTCGATCTCTTCCTGAACTAAATCGGCATAGGCTTCTGGGTTGTTATAGCCCACATCTAAAAGCAGTGGCAGCGGTACTTTTCCATGCTGACTGTGCAGAATTCTGGCACCTTCTTTGACCGTATGAATATAAGCTTCCAGGTTCTGGATTTGGTCTGGATCTGCCAAATCAGTCTTATTCAAGATCGTGACATCTCCATAGGCAATCTGCTTGAATGCCGCTTCGCTGTCGAAATGCTCGGGAGTAAAAGCCTCAGAATCGACGACGGTGACGATCGAATCTAAACGGGTCAGGTCACGTAATTCTGTACCCAGAAAGGTCAAAATAATCGGCAGTGGATCAGCAACACCCGTCGTTTCGATCACCATATAATCGACATGATCGTCCCGCTCCAGCACGTTATACACCGCATCCACCAAACCATCATTAATGGTGCAACAGATACAGCCATTACTCAGTTCCAGCATATCTTCATCCATCGACACGAGTAACTGGCTGTCAATATTGATATCGCCAAATTCATTCACCAAGATCGCAACCTTTAGATCCTGACGATTATTCAAAATGTGGTTGAGTAATGTGGTTTTACCACTGCCGAGAAATCCCGTGATAATCGTGACAGGCATTCCTCGTTTGGGAATGTCCAGAGTGCTGGGAGTGGGAAGAGTCGTTGTGTTGGTCATATCCAATTCCTCAAATTAAATCGCAATGCATTCAACTAACTGTGCTTTGATTAATTCAGCATTTAAGTTTCGCCCGATGAACACTAACTGATTATGCTTTGGTGACTGCGATCGCTCGCTCTTCATATCGCATCGTTTACCACTCAGTTGCAAAACATGGCGTAGTTGGCTGCCCTGAAACCAGACAATTCCCTTTGCACGGTAAACATCAGGAGATAGGTGATCCAGGAAGTTTTGGAATTTGGGTAAGTCGAAGGGGTGTTGGCGCAGTTGCTCTGGAAGCGATTCGCTTTCAAATGACACCGCTACAAACCCATCATTTTCTAGATGATGAGAATGTTTATGGTTATGATGCTCATGAGTCGGTTGGGATGAGTTGAGGTAGGTACTGGCATCATTAAATCCAATATCTAAGATTAGCGGCAGTGGCACTTCCCCATATCGGGTCGAGATGATTCGAGCGCCTGGTTTGATCGAACCGATGTAGTTTTCCAACTCATCCACAACTTGAGGAGAAACCAGATCGGTCTTGTTCAACAGAATAATGTCCCCAAAGAGGATTTGGTTGAGTGCGGCTTCACTATCATAATGACTGGGTGTAAAGGACTCAGCATCTACGACTGTCAGTACTGAATCCAGGCGCGTGACATCCCTCAACTTTGTATTAACAAAGCTCAACATGATCGGCAAGGGATCAGCAATTCCAGTCGTTTCAACCACAATATAATCAACTGATTCATGGCGATCGACCATTTCATACACAGTATCAACCAGGCTTTGATTGATGGTGCAGCAAATACAGCCATTGCCCAGTTGCACCATGTTTTCATCTACAGAAACTAGCAGTTGTGAATCGATATCAATGTCACCAAACTCATTCACAATCACGGCAATCTTTAACTCATGACGATTGTTCAGAATATGATTGAGGAGCGTTGTTTTGCCGCTGCCTAAAAAACCTGTGATGATGGTAACGGGTATGATGCGTCGAGGAACGCTCATCGATTCTGGACAAACCTGCATGACTGGATTGGACATAATGGCTCCTTAAGTTCGCAAGTAAGTCACAGCCAGATGATAGACCAGTGCTTTCTGTTGCATGGTTTGAAAAATATTGTAAAAACCATTGGCACGAGACGGAGTTAGGCTGGCATCCAGTCCGGTTTGCTGAATGAAATCGGGCTTTAACTGGATGATTTCTGCGGGAGCCAACCCGTTTAATCCCTCGACCAGCAGCCCCACTAATCCCTTGGTCAGTTGAGAGTCGGAATCGCCCTGAAAGCTGACCTTGCCCTGCTGCAAACTGGCAGTCACATACACCTGAGACACACAGCCAGAAACTTTATGGTCTGCCACCTTTTGCTCATCGGGAAACGGTGGTAGGCGCTTGGCAAACCAGAGTAGATATTCATAGCGCCGCTTCGGTTCCGTAATCTGTTGGAACCGCTGGACAATCCGCTCAAGGGAGGCAGGCAAGGGTTGGGAGACAGGTGGCATACCGTTCTAGCAGTAAGCTATCCATAAAAATGATAATCATTCTCATTGTATAGGAAGTGGGTGAAAAACTGAAGCAATTCTTCGCAAGCGATACCAACTCTGAGGCTGATCTACTTCCTATGTGGTACCGAGGCACACTGCTATGAGCAGTTCGCTGATTTAACTAAACCTGAAATTCAGAATGTGTCATAACACCCTGATTGTGTTATGTTTTGGTTACTAATTCGGTTCTGGTGGGGATCAGCCATCAGACGCGAGGGGGAAAGTGCAGTGCGAATCTGCCGCTGTCCCGCAGCTGTGAGGAGAGACGCAACTCTCTGAGTCAGGATGCCCGCCGAGTCATAAACCCGTTACATAAACATCTGCGAGGTACGGATGATGGCCATCTTAGCTTTCAAATCATTCATTGGGCTTAGGGCAATTTTTCTTGAGTTGAATTTGTAGCGTTTTCATTTGAAGTTGCCGACTTGTAGGAAAGTAGCCCTGTTTAGGCATTAGTTTGTTGAAGCCATATTCAAATATGTGGCTTCTATTGGTGCTCTTCAAGGATTGTTGAATTCTGCTAGGCGGATATTTGGGTTGCCCGCGATCGCTTCATTCTGCTTTTTTACGGCGGAGGTGAAACCGATTTCTACAACTATTTTCAGTGTTAAGACGCTACAACCATGTTCGTACAAAACATTCAAACTGCAATGCCGGGATATTCCCGTGTTGGTAAAAATCGTGAAGTCAAAAGAGCAGTAGAGGCCTTACAGCCAGTGCGGGAGGAGAACCATGCGACCTCAAGATAGCATCTGGCAGGGCTGTTTCGGCTACTGGCAAAATCTATTCATTCGAGAAAATCTGTTGCCCCTGGGACATGCGGCATGGCAGGGGTTTATCACTCAAGGACGGGGCATAGTGGTATGCGATGTGGTGCTCGTCGATGCTGAGTCTGTGGATTGGAATAGCGACACCGTGGAGTATACACTTCAGTTTGTTCCTCTCCTCAATATTTCAGCCTATTTGAAATCTCTCAGCCTGGAGGCAACCTTAATTGAACGGCTAATCGATACGGTTCAAACCTACGATCCTACCCAGGCAATCCTGCTGCTCATTAACGCAGATGGACGGGCAGACATCAACTTGCTGCAACAGCTTGCTATCTCCCCAGCAGACTGTTACCAGCAGATGCAACGGCGTTGGTCAGAGTTTCAACTTGAAGACCCTACCCACGGAGGACGCTATGAGTGAAGTTTCTGAACCAATGGACTGGCAGCAAGAGTTTATTGCCACGAATTTGTTGGTACTTGGCTATAACGCTTGGGCTGGTTATCTCAGCGGTGAACGGGGTGCCATCATTTGTAGCACCAACTCTCCGGCAGTTAGTATTGCGGGAGAATCCTTCAAGACCTACTTTGTTCGGCGATCGCGCCTCGCTGCCTTTTTGAATGCCTGGTTAGCGGCTCCGGATACAGTGATTCTGCGCTATCACTTTATGAATGCTCACATCCTGGAAGCTGTGGATTCTTACAATCCAACGACCGAATTGGTATTTCTGATGGAATCGTTTAACCAGGTGACATTCTTTTACCTGAAAAATCTGCCTATCAACCCACCCCAATGTTACGAGCAAGTGTGTAAAAACTGGGGAGAGTTTCAGCCAGCTATTTGTGAAGTTCAGAAGCAGGTTGTGCAGTAGCTTTTGAACAATCCCCACCTCGCCACTCCCTACCTCCCCCATTCAAGAATCACTGAATCAACCCCCTTTATGCTCAAGTATTACCTGCATCACTCTGGAAAAATTCCTACATCCATTCATCCATTTGTGAAAAACAAAGTTCCCTTCCAATCCAATTCCTCTCCTCAATCCGGTTCAATGCGAACGATCGACCGTATCTACAACTTTATTTCCTCTAGAGTTCGATCTGCTCTTCGACAGAAACGCTAATGCAGCTACATTCCTTCAAGCATTCAATATGATGAACATTTTCTTACTGGCGATCGCACTTTTACTGGTCTTACCGACAAAAATGCTGGCAAACCAGATCACCTCTATTTAGATTGCAGGAAAACGTTATGCCACAAGACACATTACTTGTTTGTATTCTTTGTCAGTACCCTCAAACTGAAGAGAAACGATCGGGTTTGAGTGAAGGACAAGCCCTGTTCAATCAACTCCAGAATGGGTTGAAAACCAGTAGCGAAGCTTGCATCAGGCTTCAACCTGTTCGCTGTATGGGTGCTTGTAGCCATGCTTGTGCAGCCGCATTCATGGCTCCCAACAAACTCACCTTTATTTTGAGTCAACTCTCTCCCACTGATTCAGTCCCCGATCTGCTGGAATTCAGTCGTCAATATAGGGCTTACTCAGATGGCAAAGTACCTTTCAAAGAACGCCCTGCAACTGTCAAACAGAAAATTCACGCTGTTCTACCACCCTTGCCGACCCAGCCCTAAAACATTCAGGAGTCAACTATGCATAAAATTCCAGTCACCGTTGTAACAGGCTTTTTAGGAGCCGGAAAAACCACCCTCGTGCGTCATTTGTTGCAGAACAATCAAGGTCGCCGCATTGCCGTGCTGGTGAATGAATTTGGCGAAGTTGGGATTGATGGCGAGTTGTTGAAATCATGTCGGGTTTGTGACGATGATGAAGACCCCAATGCGAATATCCTGGAACTGGCGAATGGCTGTTTGTGTTGCACCGTGCAGGAAGAGTTTTTGCCAACGATGCAGGAGCTATTAAAAAGACGCGATCGCTCGACTGTATCTTAATCGAAACCTCTGGGTTAGCCTTACCTAAACCTCTAGTACAAGCCTTTCGCTGGCCTGAAATTCGCACGGGGGCAACGGTCGATGGTGTTGTTACCGTTGTGGATTGCGAAGCTCTTGCCAATGGTCAATTTGTGGGCAATCTAGATGCTCTGGACGCGCAACGGCAAGCTGATGACAATCTGGAGCATGAAACTCCCATTGAAGAACTGTTTGAAGATCAGTTGGCGTGTGCCGATATGGTGTTGTTAACGAAGGTCGATCGCGTTGATTTAGCAACTCAACATCGCATTCAGCAGTGGTTACAAAAAGAACTACCAAACGGTGTGAAAATTGTGCCTTGCAAGCAAGGAGAAATTAGTCCTGATCTGTTATTGGGATTTAATGCAGCCGTTGAAGACAATCTTGATTCCCGTCCCAGCCATCATGATACGGAAGAAGACCACGAACATGATGAAGACATTACTTCGATTCATGTAGTGTTAGATCAGACATTTGAACCTGCGGAGTTAGTTAACCGCTTGCAATCGCTGGTTCAGGAACATGAGATTTATCGAATTAAGGGCTTTGTAGCCGTGCCCAATAAAGCCATGCGGCTAGTTGTTCAAGGCGTTGGCAATCGATTTGATACCTTTTATGATCGCCCCTGGCAACCGGATGAACTGCGCCAAACACGATTGGTTTTCATTGGGCGACTTGTTAATGAAGTTACGATGCCATTACTGGATGCCAAGCTGATTACAGCCATACTCTCGCAGTAGAGATACCGCATAAGTGGTGGAAATCAGGCGCAAGGTGAAAACAACCGCAGCATCTTCAGAATTAGGGCTTCATTTCGTTAAAATTTCGTTGCTTTTGTAAGTATTCCACCTTAAACATGCTCTAATACTAAAAGTCGGTTCTAGCGGGAATCAGCCGCTAGACGCAAGGGGGAAAGTCCGGTGCAAATCCGGCGCTGTCCCGCAACTGTGAGCCGATTTTAGATTGCCGATTTTAGATTTTTGATTGATGCAATCACAACCTCAATCCAAAGTCCAAAGTCCAAAATCCGAAATCGTGTGAGTCAGGATGCCCGCCGATGTTGTCTAACGGTTTACACCATCTGCGAGGTACGGATGATGGCTATATCTGCATGGCTTTCCCGCTTGGGGAAGGCAGGTTTCGGTATTTTTGTGGGCGCGATCGCTGTTCTCTGCAATGCTCCGATCGGAGTTGCACAACCTGTTTCCCCCCCTTCTGCATCAGACTTACTGGAAGAAGATGAGGAAACAATCAGATTTGCTCAAACCGTTTCCCCTCCTTCTGCATCAGAGTTACTCGAAGAAGATGAAGAAGATGAGGAAACAATTAGAATTACGGTTACAGACCGAATTTTGAACCAACCTGTTTATGCCCCATTTCGACGGGAAGCGACCGTAGAAGATTCTACCCGTCCTGTGTATGTGGTCACTCGTGAGCAAATCGAGGCGCAAGGAGCCAGAACGGTTCAGGAAGCCCTGAGATATCTACCGGGCGTTCTCAGCGATGGCACGGCGGGTGGCAATTGGGCGCACTCAGCAGCCAGTTTATTCGCGGTGGCAATTCGGCTCAGGT
>JAAUTN010000343.1 GCA_012031415.1 Leptolyngbyaceae cyanobacterium SM1_4_3
CGTAAACCTTATTTTATCTGAAGGAGATTGCAACATTTTGCAGCATTGACCAAGCCTACCCCCCCCTAGCGCACAATGATGCGACCTGCCTAAAAAAGCGCTCCGATTTGAGCCAGTCTGGATCTGCCTGTGGATTATCTGTGGATTATTCGCTGGAAAGTTTCAGACTCAGTTTTGAGTCGGATTGGCGCTGGTTTTGGCTGCAATTCTAGCTGTAAATGGCTGCGATCGCGCCGCAGGCAGGTGTTTCTTGTCCATTCGCCCCCTTACCAGAGGTTTCCATGAACGCAACCGTCAGCATCTTGGCAGAAATTCCTGAAGAGTTACATGAATCGCTCAAAGGCTACCTGGAAACCCATCCCGACTGGGATCAAGACCGGGTATTTTCTGCTGCGCTCTCTCTATTCTTGTTACAGAATGGTAATAGCGATAGCGTCGAGTCGTCTCGGAGCTATCGTCGTGCTGCCAGAGTTTACCTGGATACGCTGTTCAAACACGCTGTCTAGGCGCTAAAAAGCATTTCGTCTGAGCAACCATCTGAGTGCTTCTCTCGTTAAACTTAGTTTAAGGCATTGGCTCTGCCCCTTAAAAGACCGCGATTGATTGATACAATTAGGTCTTGGCTGTAGCAGCTATAGAGGATGTGATCCATGAATTATCTCTGGTTCAAAGCATTTCATGTTGTTGGCGTTGTGGTGTGGTTTGCTGGCTTGTTTTATTTAGTGCGTCTGTTTGTCTATCACATCGAAGCCAATGAGCAGCCAGAACCTGCCCGCAGCATTCTTCAACAGCAGTACCAGATCATGGAGAAGCGGCTCTATAAGCTGATTACTACGCCAGGTATGGTGTTAACGGTGGTGATGGCGATCGCCATGCTAGTCACCTCCCCTGAACTCCTCAGAGACACCTGGCTCCAGGTCAAAATGAGCCTTGTCGCCGTCCTGATTGGCTACCACCACTACTGCGCTCGTCTAATGAAACAAATGGCGGCAGACAAGTTTCCTATAGGTAGCCAGCAGATGCGATGGTTCAACGAAGTTCCCACTGTGTTTTTGGTGGTGATTGTGCTGCTTGCGGTGTTTAAGAATAACTTGCCGACCGATGTGACTGCCTGGGGCGTTCTGGCTCTGGTCGTGGCAATGGCGGCAATCATTCAGCTTTACGCCCGCAAGCGCCGACTAGATAAGGAAAAGCTAGCTGCTACGGCTGATCCCAGCATGAGCAGCATGGCTAACGTCAGCGCCAACAACGGTCACACATCAGAAGTGCAGGCTGGCTAAGCCTTATAGCCCCATCTTTACAGCCGTGAGCTAAAGCGCATCTACCAACGCTTAACTGGCTAAAGCTCAAGCTGAGTGCAATTGATACAACCAAATGGCCTAAAAGTTCAAGCGGGAAAGTGGTTAAAGCTGCTCTCCCGCTTTGGCTTTTGTCCGAAGTGATGGAGGAATTAGCCGAACCCATTGCTTCTTGACCCCAGATATCGCTGCTTTTGTCAATGCGTGAGTTCTACTCTAATTCTTTTTAGGAACTATGTTGAGGAGTTCGTGGCAAAATTTGGTGCGACAGCAGCGGGCGATCGCCGTTATTCGTGCTTCTCATTTTGATTTGGGAATGTGTATGGCAAGGGCGATCGCGGCTGCCGACCTGAAGCTGATTGAGATTACCTGGAATAGCGATCGCGCAGGTGAGTTAATTCAGCGATTGCGAAGTGAGTTGCCTGATTGTGTAATTGGCACGGGGACTTTACTCACCCTTGACCAGTTAAAGGATGCGATCGCCGCTGGTGCTGAGTTTTTGTTTACTCCCCATGTTAATTTGACGCTGATTGAAACGGCCGTTGCTCAACAGGTGCCGATTATTCCGGGGGCGTTTTCGCCTACAGAGATTGTCACGGCTTGGCAGGCGGGGGCAGCGAGTGTGAAGGTGTTTCCGGTGCAGGCGCTAGGAGGGGCTGATTACATTCGCAGTTTACAGGGGCCGCTGGGTGAGATTCCTTTGATTCCAACGGGAGGAGTGACCATCCAAAATGCCCGATCGTTTTTGGAGGCAGGGGCGATCGCAGTTGGGTTATCGGGGCAACTGTTTCCCCAGGAGGCGATCGCCGCTCAAAAGTGGGAAGTGATAACGCAGCAAGCGCAAACTTTGAGACAGAACCTCATCCTATAGCTGTAGCCATACAGGTTAGGACATTCCTGTACGCGAAGCACCTGTCCCTTGAATAAGGGGCTTAAGCCAGCTATATGACAACAAAATCCATGCCGAACAAGGGGCTTAAGCCCCTTGTCAAGAACGATCCTATGAGTTGCGCTTCTGATACGCCCGAATCGCTAAAGTACTGAATATGGCAGTAAGGGCAACACTCCACAGCAAAGTTTGAACCACATATCCGATGTAAGGGCCGCCCGATGATAACCCTCGCATCGCCTGAGCTACCGCAGAAACTGGGTTGATAGATACAAACCCCTGAACCCATTCGGGAAAACCTTCTTTGGGAACGTAACCAATGCTGAGAAAAGTGAGTGGCAGCAGCCAGGGAGCCATCGCCGCCTGAACGGTTTCGGCAGATTTGGCTTTTACCGCTAGAAATACTGCACTCCAGGAAAAAGCAGAGGTAAACAGAACAGGCAGGAGTAAATAAATCAAACCGTTGATGAATCCGTTTTGAAAGCGAAATCCAATTAAGTGCCCCACTAAAGTGATAAAAATAACTTGCACCAAGAGTCGTCCGGCTCCCCCTAAAATGCGTCCGGCTAGCACCGCAGAACGGGCGATCGGCAAAGTGCGAAGTCGGGACACCATGCCGCTTCTGAGGTCATAATAAAGCGCTGTTCCGGTATTGATAGTACTAAACAACAGTCCCTGAATCGTGCTAAGCGGCACTAAAAACTGTGCATAGTCGGTGTAAGACCCTTCTGGCACTACAACTTTGGCAAAACTGGCTGTGAAGACAAGCATCAAGAAGATAGGAAACCCAGTGGAACCAATAATCACAGCCGGATTTCTCAGATCTAACAACAGATTGCGTTGAGTCACCAGGGCGATGTCGTACACCGTGCGAAGGAATCCACCTTCTTGTCGGGTTTTCACCAGTTGGGCTGCGTTTAAGGGAAGTGTCATCAGGAAATTCTCCGGTAGAGCCAGATTGCCGTAAAGCCAAACCCACTTAACAGTACGATGAGCCAGCCTACTGACCACAATAGTGGAACCAGCAGGGGTTCGCTATCAGCTAACGCCCGCAGAGCGGCTGCGACATGACTTACAGGTTGAATGACAACGAAGGGCTGAAGCCAGGTTGGAAAGTTTTCAGCGGGACTAAATCCACTGCTCAATAGTAGAAAAGGGGCATAGGGAACGATGACGAGAGATTGCACTAGGTCAGGTTTCTTTAACCCCAAAGCGAGAAGAGCATATCCTGTAACGGCAACTGTGGTAAAGAATAAAGTGAGTAAAATATATCCGATGATGGAAAACACACCGGCGTGAAATCGAAAGCCATAGAGGTAAGCAACGGGAAGCAAAATGGCGAGTGTGACAATTGCCCTGACCAGGTAGGCAATGAGTAACCCGCCTAAAACAGCCGCCCGTGAGATAGGCATTGCCCGACAGCGTTGCAGCATTCCCGTATCGATATCCCCTGCCAGGTTACTAGCAGAATTCATCGCGGTAAAAAACATTGCCTGAAGCGTAATAATTGGCACCAGATATTGAATGTAATCAATGTTTTGAGCTGACATAGAACGCTCAAAGGCAAGTAGGAAGGCGGTTAAAAATACAATCGGAAAGACCAGTACGCCAGTGATTACGGCTGGCTGGCGACTCAGGCGAATTAAGTTGCGCTGACCGATGATGAAACTGTCGGCGATCGCCCTACTCAGTCCTGCTTCACACCGAACTTTCACCAGTTGTTTAGCTCTAGCCTGCAAATCCATCGCTGTCATGATGTTTCTCCGGTGGTGTGTCCAGTTAGGGCAAAAAACACATCATCGAGACTGGGGCGACAGAGAGAAATGTCAGCCAAGGTGACTCCGATGGCATCTACTCGACGCACCACTTCAGACAGAGTAGTGACCCCATCAGGTGCAGCTAAAGTGAGTGTTCCGGTGCCTGTAACGTCGCCTAATCCGGATAGCGCCCGTCTCACCTTTGACTCATCTTTGGGATCTGCCAGTTCTAGCTTGCAGAACGTACCGCCAACGCGACTTTTCAGATCATCAGAAGTGCCTTCTGCAATCACGGTGCCGCGATCGATCACGACAATGCGATCGGCCAGTTCGTCTGCCTCTTCTAAATACTGCGTTGTTAGGAAAATGGTGATGCCGCGCTCCTTCAATGCGACGACCATATCCCAAAGCTGGCGACGGCTACGCGGGTCGAGTCCTGTGGTCGGTTCATCTAAAAATAGCACGAGCGGTTCAGCTACAATGCTGGCCGCCAAATCCAACCGACGGCGCATTCCACCCGAAAATTCTTTGACTCGTCGATTGCCTGCCTCTAGTAGCTCAAATTGCTCTAGCAATTCGGTTGCCCGTTTGGTCGCCTCAACAGACGAGAGCCGCAGCAATCGCCCGAAGAGAACCAGGTTTTCACGAGCGGTTAATTCTTCATCGACTGCGGCAAATTGACCCGTTACCCCAATCAGCGATCGCACCGCAGCGGGCTGTTTGATTACGTCATAGCCTGCGATCGTGGCATATCCCTTGTCTGGCTTGAGTAGCGTTGTCAGGCAGTTAATCGTTGTAGTTTTCCCTGCTCCGTTTGGACCCAGCACCCCCAACACTGAGCCAGCAGGCACCGAGAGATTGATGCCCTGTAAAGCTCTTGTTCTGCCAAAGCACTTTTCTAGCCCTCTGGCTTCCACCATTACATCCATTGTGAGTTCGCTCGCTACTCCAGTAAGTCTAGAGTAGACGAACCAGTAATGCATCCTCCGGATTTGACCAGATGTGAAAAACTCAGATCTGCGACTTCTCAAAGAAGTCGCAGATCTTGGCGCTTGAGGACTAGAGGCGATCGCCAGCCCACCCTTTATTTACACACAACAATAGGGACGAACGGCCGTTCGCCCCTACAGCAGACATCTTTCAGGACTTACGCATTTACCTGAGAAACAAGGGGCTTAAGCCCCTTGTTGGCGTGGCGATCGCTATATTTTGCGTTCTGCTTGCATAAGTCCCGATTTTTGATTGTGGGAAGACTTTTGGGTTAGCGCTGTCGCATTCCGTAACGACCGAGGCTAACCAACCCTAGACCAATCACAACGAGATTGCCAATGGTGGAAAGTCCCGCTTTCAAAATTCCGGTTCTGGCGTTTTGTCTGAGCGTTTCAGCGCGAGTGGTAAGCAGTTGGGTAACTTGTTGCCGCTCTTCGGGGCTGACTTCAGCCGCCGCCGGATCGCTTTCAGATGCTTCAAGCTGGGTTTGCAGTTCGGCTGCTTGGTTGGAGATGTTGGCGATCGCCTGCTGTTGCAGAACCATACTGTCGCGCAAGAGCAAAATGCAGGAGAGGTGAAACACTACGCCAACAATCAGACAGGTCATTGCTAACTGCTTTAGCCATTGGCGACTGTCGAGGCTGCCAAACATCGTCAGGGCTGCGCCAAAGAGTAAGATGATGCTGCGATCGCCAATTTGCTGCATAAACTCAACCCGCCATTCTAAAGCACCGGGGTTGGGCGGCAGCGCCAGCAACAAGAAGTCAAACAAAAAACCAGCCAGACAGGTGAACCCAACAATGCGGCAGATAGTTCTGGCAGCGTAGGGGTTAGCATAGTTGGGGGCAGAGATACTCGCCATAAAAGTTAAAAGATTGGTAGGTAAAAGCCGCTGTGTAAGTTGGATTTCAACACATAAACCGAAAGGGAGGGATAGCTGTATCAGAGCGGCATCCGAAACGGCTATCCCTGTGAACCTTGAACGGTGGGGTAGTTATTTGTCATCTACCACTTGTCATTTGTGGGTCACAGAATGACCAGTGATCAATGACCAACTCCACCCACAGAGCGTGCGATCGCTATCGATCTATGCTTCGGCTTCAGCTTGCTCGGTTTCTTCAGCATTACGCTTCCGCAACACGGCTGCGCCCATGCCAATCAGACCGGGAAGTAGAGCAGGCGTAGGGATTTCGTTGCCTGCTGTGATGGTGGCAGAGTAGCTATTAACTTTGCCATCAACAAGTTGAGTACTTATCCAGCCAGTTGCTTGAGTGTTATCAGCAAAAATTCCAGTCAACTTATATCTGCCCACTTCAGTATAGGCAACAGACGTTAGATTGAAGTTGAAGGGACTACCTGTACCGAAAAACAGGAAGTTGTTGATAGCCTCAAAGCTTGTCAAAGAAGGGATATCTTTGATTTCGCCAATCGTTAATCCCAAAAAGTAGTAGGTAGGGCAGCGAAACTACCCGTCTTATTGCTAACGAGGAATCCACCAATATCCTCACCACCTGCTCCATCTTGAGATCCTGGAGTTCCGTTAATTAAGTTAAAATCAACGCTGTCTGGAGTAGCAGTGGCATTCCAGCCAAAATCTAGTTGACTACCTACTGTTAGAGCCTCAGCGGGGGAGACCGCGAGACTAGAGCCTGCGAGTACGGTGGCGGCGATCGCTGCCTTTAAAGTGAATGACTTGAAATTCATGCTTAACCTACCTAATGTGTGTGCTTGTTCGGGTTGAAGTGTGATTAATGAACCTGAGTCAGCTAGCGAAGATTACGTAAGACACTCTTTGTGAATCGTCTTAAAGCTTCGCAGCTAGCAGCGCACCTGGGTAGATAATGAACACCTGAGAGAAATACGTAGGGCTTCAAAGAACGTATCTTGCAATATGTCAATTGTATGTGACTGTACGGTTAGCACAAGTCATATTGCGTAGATTTACGGTATTTTTACACTCACCGTCCCCTTGTTAAAGAAACAGCTTGTTTGTGGAATGTTTCACGTGAGTTCAGTTATACGGGTTAAGGGCAAAACGTAGCGGTTTAAGTTCAGAAACCAAAAGTCTGTAGAGGGTGTAGCATTTGAGCAAGGATTTTCGGTCTATTCCAGGGTCTACCTGCCGAATGCTACGCTCTTACAGAGACATTCGCTATTTCTCAAATATCCTCCAAGACTGGCGATCGCACAAAAACAAGGGGCTTAAGCCCCTTGTTCGATAAGTAAATGGTGAGTTCCAAAATATTGCCGATTTATCCTTGAGAGCGCAGCAACACTTTGGGCTGTTTGATTAACTGCTTGGTTGCTAACCACAGAAACAGCGGAATGGTCGTGCTGTAACGTTTCCAGAGCCGACGGGGTTCCTGAATGAGTCTGTAAAACCATTCCATTCCCATTTCGCGAATCCAGCGGGGCGCTCTCTTACAGATCCCTGCATAAACTGGGAAAGCTCCCCCCAAACCAATCATGACTGCGTGAATTTTGTCCTTGTGTTCTGCCATCCAGCGCTCTTGTTTAGGGCAGCCTAACGATACTAGAACTACACCTGCACCACTTTCATTGATCTTTGAATCAATGCCTCATCTTC
>JAAUTN010000056.1 GCA_012031415.1 Leptolyngbyaceae cyanobacterium SM1_4_3
GGCGCAGGAATTTCCAGGTCAGATTTGACTAGAACAGCAGTAACTCCCAGGAAGAAAACAGAACGGGTGGGTTCAGAATATTAGATAGGATTAAGCTGATATCCATGTCCGTCCCTCCTGCGGCTGAGAAAATTGAAAGTTTGGAAAATGTTGCATTGGAAAAACGGATGTAACGGTTGAATCATGATTATCGCGTCCTGTCCCTCCGTGTCAAACTCCGGGTGGTTAGTCCGTTTCCAAACTAAAAATTTGTAGGTTGGGTAGAGCTTTGCGAAACCTAATGCTCTAGAACATTGAGTTTCATTCTTCAATTAAAATTGCCATACCCATTCCGTGTTTCTATTTCGGTTTGAGGGAAAGCTGGATTGTAAAAATACGGTGAAGCAGATGAGAGTGAAACAACACGATCGATCCTGCGGGTTCCAGCTAATCAAATTTGTTCCTCAGTTATTCAGGTGGATTCATCTGCAATTTCTTCGGTTTCGGCGAAGTGGGGAGCGATCGCTTCCTCTTATCGTCGGTGGAGTCATCTCAGTGCTGATTTTGCTGCTGTGGCAAAACTTACGGGTGTATCAGCACGACCAAATCAAATCTTCGATCGCTCATGAAGCAGCCATCATTGAGGCTGAAATTAGCGATCGCTTAAATACGCGCATTCTTGCTTTAGAGCGGATGGTGAAACGATGGGAGGTTAGTGGCGGCACACCTCAGCAGGAATGGGAGGCAGATGCAGCCATCTACTTAGAAGACTTCAGTGGCTGGCAAGCGATTGAATGGATTGATGCCACCGCTTACGTCCGCTGGGTCGCACCGTTAGAGGGAAACGAAGCCATCCTCAATTTAGATTTGAGCCAATTTCCGGCTCGGCGGTCTGCCCTAGAAACAGCCCGTCTGCTGCGGCAAACTGCATTAACCAACACATTGGAATTGAAACAGGGCGGCACAGGCTTTCTGGTATTTGTTCCAATCTATGTCGGGGAACGGTTTGATGGTTATATCGGCGGCGTTTTTCAGATTCAATCTCTGCTCAACTACATTCTGCCTGCACAATTCACTCAGAACTATCAGATTATCCTTCTTGAGGAAAAGAAACTCATTTACAGGCATGGCTCTGCGTTTCCAGTGGTGACAGATTGGACACAGCAAGAAAAGATTAAACTGCGGGGAATCAACTGGCAACTCCAGGTTGCTCCAAGTCCCTCGCTGATTAAGGAGAAGCGATCGCCTCTCCCCACAATCGTACTGGGCGGCGGTTTGTTTATTGCCTGGACTTTAGCCCTGAACCTGCATCTTGCCCAATCTGACAAACGCCGGACTCGGCAAATTGAGGCAATTAATCAAGAGCTTGACCTGCGAATTTTAGAACAGCAGCGCATCGAAGCAGATTTGCGACAGATGAGTGCGGCCCTGGAAAACGCCATTGCTGGAATGTCAAAGATTGATCCTCAAGGTTGCTACGTGACAGTTAACCTTACCTACGCAGCAATCACAGGCTATCAACCAGAAGAGATGATAGGCATGAACTGGGAACGTACAGTTTACCCAGATGATGTTAAACAAATGGTAGTGGCTTACCATCAAATGCTGAAGGACGGCAGAGTAGAAGCTGAAGCCAGAGGCATTAAAAAAGACGGAACGCTTTTCTACAAACAGCTTGTGATGATATCTGCCTATGACGAACGCCAGCAGTTTGTTGGACATCACTGCTTCATAAAAGATATTACCGATCGCAAGCTAGCAGAAGCATCTCTATTACGGAGTGAATCAACCCTTCGCAGTTTTTTTAACGGCGGAGCGATGATGATGGGAATCGTTGAACTCTGTGATGATGATGTGCGTCACCTGTCAGACAATTTAGCCTCCGCTCAATTCTTTGGAACGACTCCAGAAGCCTTACGGAACCAGTTTGCAACTGATTTAGGTGTATCGCGATCGCACTTAAATCGGTGGCTTCAACACTATTGGAAGGCCGTCGAAACCCAAGCTCCGGTTCGATTTGAGTATTCTCATGAAACGCCTACAGGCTGTAAATGGCTAGCAGCAAGTGTTTGCCCTATCAACCATAATCCTGGTGAGCAGCCACGCCTTTCCTACATCGTGGAAGACATTACCGAACGCAAGCGGATTGAGTGCGATCGCGACCAACTGCTAGAGCAGGAAACCCAGCAGCGAGAAGAACTAACGCGCAAAAACTTTGCGTTGGAACAGTCCCGACGAGAAGCCGAATTTGCCAACCGAGCTAAAAGTGAGTTTTTAGCCATGATGAGTCATGAGATTCGCACTCCTATGAATGCAGTGATTGGCATGACTGGGCTACTGCTAGACACTCAGCTTGATGTTAAACAGCGAGATTTTATCGAGACGATTCGCACCAGTGGTGATGCCCTGTTAAGCATCATTAATGACATCCTGGATTTCTCTAAAATCGAGTCTGGCAAACTAGACCTGGAAACACAGCCGTTTAACCTGAGGCATTGCGTTGAAGGAGCGATCGACCTGCTGGCAACCAAAGCAGCCGAAAAAGGAATTGAGCTAGGCTATCTGATTACACCCTATACGCCCAATGTCATCCTGGGAGATGTAACCCGTCTGCGGCAAGTTCTAGTAAATCTCATGAGTAATGCAATTAAGTTTACGGAGGCAGGAGAAGTGCTCGTTTCAGTGACGGCTACTGCGCTTCACGACTCCCCTTCAGATTGCAAAGAACCTGTTTATGAAATTCAGTTTGCAATTCAAGATACGGGAATTGGAATTCCTGGCGATCGCTCAATCGCCTGTTTAAAGCCTTTAGCCAGGTTGACGCTTCTACTACCCGCCACTATGGAGGAACCGGACTGGGGCTAGCCATTAGCAAACGCCTGAGCGAAATGATGAGTGGCACCATGTGGGTTGAAAGCCAGGGATGCATAGGCGGAACCCCTTCCCCTCGCTGGCACTCAACCCACTACTACTCCCTCTCACCAGGTTCAACTTTCTTTTTCACAATCATTGCCCCATCTAGAACGGGTGCAGAATCAGCAGAACTGATTGAGTTATTGCCCAAACTCTCTGGAAAACAGTTACTCATTGTGGATGACAACCCAACCAATCGGCAAATTCTCACTCTACAAGCCGAAACCTGGGGTATGGTCACTCGTGCGGCTCGATCTGGTGTTGAAGCTTTAGATTGGCTACATCAAGGGGAACACTTTGACGTTGCCATTTTAGATATGCAAATGCCAGGAATGGACGGAATAACGCTGGCAACCGCAATTCATCAGATTCCCAGCAGCCACCAATTACCGCTTGTCATGTTGACTTCAATGGGTAAGCCTGAAGCTCAGTCTGAGGCACTCAGGACTCGTTTCACAGATTGTCTAAGCAAACCTATTAAACAATCTCATCTCTATGAAGTACTAACTCACGCACTGTTGGCAAAACCAATCAAACCCCACCAGCATTCCTATCGTGCTACCCGTTTGGGCGATTTATCAGCAGAAACACTGCCTCTGCGAATTCTTCTAGCGGAAGACCATCTAGTTAACCAAAAAGTAGCATTGCTGATGTTAGAGCGCATGGGCTATCGGGCAGATGTTGCTGCCAATGGTTTAGAAGTTCTGCAAGCGTTACATCGTCAGCCCTATGACCTAGTGTTAATGGATGTGCAAATGCCGGATATGGATGGGTTAGAAGCAAGCCGTCAAATCTGCCAGCAGTGGTCAGCAGATTCACGCCCCCGGCTCGTTGCTATAACTGCAAATGCAATGCAGGGCGATCGCGAAGAGTGCCTTGCTGCTGGCATGGACGACTATATTAGTAAACCAATCCACCCAGAAGAACTAAAAGCTGCTCTTGGCAAATGCAAATCTCGTGTGGCTGAGAATTTGCCCGCCCAAGCTGAGCAATTTATCGATACTTCTAACTCCCCCGATGCTCAAACTGAATCTACCTCTGTTTTGAACTTAAAGGCTTTGAAGGTGTTGCAGGACATGATCGGAGACAATCCCTCTGCCATGTCTGCTTTGATTGAATGCTATTTGGTAGAATCTTCCAAACTGGTAGAGGCGATCGCCGCAGCTAGCCAAGCCGCTGATGTCACTACAGTTTGTCAAATTGCCCATCGGCTCAAGTCTAGCAGTGCGTCACTGGGCGCAACTCGTCTAGCAGAACTGTCTAAAGCGTTAGAAACCTGTGGGCGGGAGGGTAGTCCAACAGGCATGAAAACGAAAGTAACACGCCTACAGGCTGAATATCGCCTAGCCAGAACTGCTCTTCAAGAATTTAACCTGGGAAGATGAACAAAGCACTACTTCAGCACAAAACTCCTCTGATCCTAATCGTAGATGATGATCAGTTTGCTCGAATGCAGTTGCGGCTCTCTTTAGAACGGGAAGGCTATCAAACGATAGAAGCGCAAAATGGCAGAGAAGCATTCACAGTATTTGAGCAACAACAGCCAGATTTGGTCTTACTTGATGCCCTGATGCCAGAACTGAATGGCTTTGAATGCTGTGCCTGGTTGCAAACTTTGCCTCAAGGAAAAGACATTCCTATTTTGATGATTACTGGGCTGGATGATCAAGCATCTGTTGACTATGCCTTTGAAGTAGGAGCCGCTGACTACGTGACTAAGCCAATTCACTGGGCAGTTTTGCGGCAGCGGGTGCGACGATTAATCCAGCAATCTCAGCTTCAGCGGCAGCAAGTTCAACTGCAACAGCAGCTAGAAGCGGTCAACCGGGACTTACAACGGCTTGTCTCAACAGATGGGTTGACTCAAGTCGCAAATCGTCGCCGCTTTGATGAAGCTCTAGAGCAAGAGCAGCGGCGCATTCGGCGATCGCAGTTTTGTACCATAGAGGACTATCCAATCCCCCTTTCTCTCATTCTGTGTGACATTGATCATTTCAAGCTTTATAACGATACCTACGGGCACCAGGCGGGCGATCGCTGTCTCCAGCAGGTCGCTCAAGCCATTTCAGCGGTGACTAGTCGCCCATTGGATTTAGTCGCTCGTTACGGTGGCGAAGAGTTTGTGGTTTTACTGCCCGACACAGACGCAATCGGAGCTACCTACATTGCAACGCAAATCTGCGCTCAGGTGAGAGCGCTAGCCATTCCTCACCTTCAGTCTCAACAAGAAAAAGTAACGATTAGCGTGGGCGTTGCAACAGTAAATCCTTGTGTGGAAGCTGAGGTGACAAACCTGATTGAAATTGCTGACCAGGCCCTTTATCAGGCAAAACGAGAGGGGCGCGATCGCTTTTGTTTGGGACCTACACACTCACTCATGCAACAAAGAGCCTAAAGGATGCCTAATCGTCCTCTCGCAAAGCGTGTAGAACCTGGCGCTTGATCTCTACAAACTCTGGAGCTAACTTGGTCTCCAGTTCACGCTGAGCAGGTAGAGCGATCGGGACTTCGAGCTTTAACTGTCCTGGACAGCGACTCATCACATACACCTGCTGTGATAAGAAGATAGCTTCTTCAACATCGTGAGTAATCATCAAAATAGTGGTATGGGTTTGATTCCACAATCTAAGTAAGAATTGCTGCATTTGCTCTTTGGTTTGGGCATCGAGTGCGCCAAAGGGTTCGTCCATCAGCAAAACTTCGGGTTCATTGGCCAGGGCACGGGCGATCGCCACCCGCTGTTTCATGCCACCGGAAAGCTGCTTGGGATAGGCTTTAGCAAACTGCGTCAACCCCACCACATCCAGGTAATAATTCACTCGTTCCCGTTGCTCTGCCCGCGACATTCGACGCAGCTTTAGCCCGAAGGCAATATTTTCACTCACCGTCAGCCAGGGATAGAGCGTATAGCCCTGAAATACCATTCCTCGGTCAGAACCCGGCCCAGCAACCACCTCCCCGTCAACCAAAACTTGCCCTGCGGTTGGGGAGTCCAGTCCAGCAACGATGTTGAGCAGCGTCGATTTGCCGCAGCCTGATGCGCCGACCAAGCAAACAAACTCTCTCGCACGAAGCTGAAAGCTGATGTTTTGCAGCACCATCAGCGGCTTGCCCTGCACCTGGAAGGTCTTGAACAAACCGCGAACCTCCATCTTAGGGGGTGTTGTGGAGGAGTAGCTTACATCGCGTTCGGCTTCTTGCCCTCGCACATCGCTGGATGGGCGGGTGTTCAGCATGGTCAGAGTTCCTGAATTAAGTAGATATTGCTTTTAGGGACTGCCCTCCAGTTAAACCGATGATAATCAGATGAAAAGTTAACTGAGATACAGTTAGGGATCTGCGTTTATTTAAGATCCCATTTTTTTCAAGGCGCGGCGGAGCCGCGCCTTGAAAAAATGGGACTTTATTTTTATGCAAGTCCCTTATGGGGACAGATTTGATAAGACGGTGCGGCAAGAAGAGATTAAGAGGCGATCGCCCCGGCAATGGATAAATATAGATAACGGTAAATGTAATTGCCTCACCTGTATTACGTTTGGAGTCTTGACCTGGAAGGCAACCGGCGCGGCATTCCTGACATGGAGGCAGCAGAAAAGAGTAAACTTTGGTTTCACAGGCTTGATTCCTACAATCAGGGATCTATAGTGATAGATGAAGCTACAAAGCTTCCCTGGCAGATTTAACAGCCAAGTTCGAGTAAACGTCCACGTTACCAAAGAGGTAAAAGCGCTGTTTTATTCAAATCTGTCTCGTCCAACTCAGCAGCATCCAGGCAGAACGTTGATATTTCCTACTTCTGGTTGATAAGGGAGCGCTGCAACTAATTGATTTGACCGATAGCTTGACCGTTTGACCGAAAGTTCAATTAGTGCAACTCTAGATAAAATCACGAATGAGAGGAAGTCACTCAGCTAGTAGCGGTTTGGGTGCTGTTGTCGTTTTAAAGAGGCAGGTAGAAGCGCACTATGGCGATTATTGCCGTTAAAGCCTGGTATCTTCCAGAGTATGAGCCGATTCAAGAATTAGAGAAGCGTTCTTACGACCTGCGTCTTAGCAAGAAGAGTTTGCTCAAAGCAGCGCTGCGGGCTGACTTTCTAGATGAAATTGATGAAGTTAAGAAGTCAGAGTGGTTCAAGCGCTATCTGGAAGGGGACTCGGTTGAGTTTTACATAGAAGGGAGCGGGACGTATGCGATCGCCAATATTGACCTAACCAGCCACGAGGTTTACTTCACCAAGCTAGACGTGATGGCAAACCTCGACCCGACGATTTTCCTGTGCTACCAGACGGAGTATGCTCAGTCGAGTGAACTGCTGCGAGATGAATTGCAAGATCTGATTGAGCGGTTCAATAAGCGATCGCGCCTTCCGCTCAAGCTAGAAGAATCGCACCGACTGAGTGAAGGTCCGGTGCGGCTGAGCAGCACTCTGATGCGAAAAATTCGACGAACGCTGCTGTTTGTGGCAGACAGTACGCCCATTTTGCAGGTAGACGGAGATCCGCCGCAGTTGATTCCCAGTCCTAAGGTTTGCGTTGAGATTGGCTATGCGCTACAGGCAAAGCGATCGGAACAGATCCTGCTGACGCAGATGGAGCGATCGGACGTAACGGGACAGTTTCCGTTTGATCTGCCCAGTCGTAATCAGCTTTTGTTTCGCAATAAAACAGAACTGCGGAAAATCCTGCCCCAGGCGATCGAATCTCATTTGCAACAGTTTAATCTGCTGCAATCGTGATGCGATGTGCAATTGAATCGCGCCTTCACAACTATTTTGGTTTAATTGTAGGGGTATTAGGAGAAGCAAGATAAAAGTCTATGGTAGATAATCCAGGTTCAGAAGATGCCGTCATGGGAGGGCGCGAAAAGTCCAGAAGCCGCTACGCCAGAACTCCGACGGAGTATGCAGTTCATCTAATGATTGAGGGTGGACACCGCGAGGAAGTGCGCTTTTCCACGATTCAGGAATTTCAGAAATGGTACAGCGGCGAGCTTGTACCCAAGTCGAGTTCTGATGATTTTATCAGCGTCCCGATCAAAAACATTCAGGGCGAATACATGGTGATTCGTCCGTCTCGCGTAATTGCGATTCGGGTAGAGCCAATTTTTAGCTCTAGCGTGGATCGGTTCTAGGGAAGGGATGAGGGATGAAGGATGAGGGATGAGAAGTAGACCCGCCCTGGAATCAATTCCGGGCTAAAAGCTTAAGTCCGTTAAAACGGACTCAAATGCATACCCGAAGCTCCTTCCAACTCGTTTTAACGAGTTTCCCTCGTTCCCAGGTTCTACCTGGGAATGCCTCTTAAGTGGCTCTGCCACTGCTTAGCTTCAGGAGGCAGAGCCTCCAAGCTTTGCATTCCAAGGCGGAGCCTTGGAACGAGTTTCTGCCTTGGAACGAGTTTCTGCCTACTCCTATCTTGCAATGAAAGCGATCGCCCCTTTTTGTCTTAGCCTGAGTCTGATATTCGGTTTGGCTCTGGTGTCTGTTGGGTCTGAGGACATTCCTCTCAGGCAAGTTGACCCAATACCAGAGCGGCAAAGCCCTCGGCTAGAGCTATTGTCGGATGAGTCGTTGGCATCGCTGAGCCAGCGCCAAACGCTGTTGGGGGCGATCGCCCAAAGCCTCCAATACCTACAAACCCCAGCAGCGGCAGAAGCTTATCGGCAGTATCCGGTAGCGGGAATTACTCGCGATCGCGTTCAGCGCAGTCTAGAGCGGTTTCAGCAGCTTGTGCTGGCCCATCCTGATCCGGCTCAGCTACAGATTGCGGTATTGCGAGAGTTTGACTTTTATCAGGCGATCGGTACGGATGGGGCGGGTACGGTTGAGTTTACGGGCTACTTTGAGCCGACCTATCGCGCCAGTCGGGTTCGCACTGCCGAGTACCAATATCCGCTTTATCGTCTACCGCCCAATTTGGCGCAGTGGGCACAGCCGCATCCTACGCGAGTGCAGCTTGAGGGTATGGACGGGTTGCAGGGTTCAGCAGGGTTGTTGAATGGGCTGGAACTGGTGTGGCTGAGCGATCGCCTCCAAGCCTTCCTGGTGCAGGTGCAAGGCTCAGCCCGTCTCCAGCTTACCGATGGTGGCACGATGACCGTTGGCTATGCCGGACGCACCGAATATCCTTACACGAGTCTAGGGCGAGAACTGGTGAATGACGGCAAGTTTGCTTTAGAAGCACTGTCGCTTCCCGTCTTAATTCAGTATTTTGAGCAAAATCCGGCTGACCTAGACCTTTACATTCCGCGCAACAACCGCTTTGTGTTTTTCCAGGAAACCAGAGGGGCAGCGGCGATCGGCAGCTTGGGAGTGCCCGTTACCGCAGAACGGTCGATCGCCACCGATAAATCATTAATGCCGCCCGGAGCTTTAGCGCTGATTCAAACTCAAATTCCCTACACAAATTTTGCTGGGGAATTAGAACCTCGACTGGTCAGCCGCTTTGTGTTGGATCAGGATACGGGTGGGGCAATTCGAGGAGCGGGACGAGTCGATATTTTTATGGGAACGGGAGAGATGGCGGGCGATCGCGCCGGACTCATCAACGGCACTGGACAACTCTATTACCTGCTGCTCAAAGATTAGCCACACTATAGCCTTACCAGGTTCACCGAGCATAGATAGCCTTCGCAACTCAACCAGGAGAATGCGATGTTTTAGTGCAGCGGCTTGTTAGCTTGCGACTGGATATTCATGTCAATAGCTTATAAATTGCCCCATCATAGAAGGCTTTAAAGTCAAACGCTGGTGTTGTTGCTGAAATGTAGCTCAAGACTTCATCACCTGTATTTTCAATACTATGTAGAGCCTGGGGTGGAATGTAAATCAAATCTCCTGCGGCTACTTCCTTCGCTTCATCCCCAACCCGCATTTGTCCCTTACCAGTGATCAGAACATAAACTTGCTCAGGCTCATGCTGATGAGGTTGTTGCTGTGCCCCAACAGTCACTTCAACCCACGTTACAGTCATGCAAGTATTCTGAACGTCTCCTTTTTGCAGTAAAGTGTGCGAAATAAGACCTGCTCTCTGGCGACTTGGTGCAGTCGATTTACTTCCCACAAGCATAGCTGTTCCTACTGTAGATCAACAATTATTTGGTGCTTAAAAGACCAGGCGAATTCTATCGTCCGTACTGTCCTGTGATTTCGGCTTTCGCTAGTATATGTTCTTGCATTAGAAAAGCGAGTTTTGCACCGGTTGCTTCAGCACCCGCTGGTAGACTTTCTACATCTAGTGCGTAAATCGTAATGACGTATCGATGAGGAGGATCGCCAACAGGTGGGCAAGCGCCACCATAGCCATTGGAACCAAAATCAGTGTAACCTTGCTGGACTCCTGAAGGTAGTTGATTCACTAATGGATTGCCAACTCCTTGTGGCAATGTGTGAGTGTCGTTTGGAAGGTTGAAGACCAGCCAATGCCACCAACCGACTCCCGTCGGTGCATCTGGATCAAACATTGTGATGGCATAGCTTCTAGTCTCGATCGGTTCTCCAGTCCAACTTAACTGTGGAGATTGATTTCCTCCAGTACAACCGAAACCCTCATAAACCATCGATTCCGGTAAAGTACCACCTTCAACAATCTGAACACTACTGACCCTAAAAGGAGTATCAACCCTCATTCCTGAAGGCTCTGCCAAAATAACGGATTGAAAAACACTGAAGCTAAAGAATACTAAAGTCAACAGCAATGCCTGTTTTAATTGTTTTCGCTTCACGAAAAGCACCTCTTGCGATAGGATGCTCTGATTGTCGTGCTAACCTAGTTGAGCATTCAATGCAGATCAGCCCAAACTTGCGCCTCAAAAGCTCAAAGTCAGATCTGTCCTAACCAGAGCTAGGGAAATTTGTATGACAAGAGCGTACATCAGAAGGATTGAGAGAATAGTATTTCCGAAACCGAGCCGCAAAGCGCGACTGCGACTCATATCCACAAATCGCTGCAATTTCAGCGATACTCTGGTGAGGTTGAGTGAGTAAATCCATCGCTTTACTCATGCGTTCTTCGTCAAGTAGTTGGCGGAAACTCAAATTTGCTTCTTGTAGTCGTCGTTTAAGCGTAGAGGCACTGATATTCAGTGCTTGAGCCAAGCGTTTCAAGGACCATTCTGAAGAAAGATCATTGCGAATCAAGGAACGGGCCAGGAGCGAAAAATCAGGATAGATTGCTTGAAGCATCAGCATCCGAACATTGCTTTGTAATAGCAACAGAACGATTTCTACAAGATGATGCTCATTGAGCATAAGCTTTTGATTGGTGTTATAAACGATTCCTTTAACAAGATGAATTAAGGTGTCAGCTAGCGACAAAGATAGCGTGATACGCAGGTCGAAACCTGAGAAATTTTCAGTCGTAATATTATTTGATAGGGAAGTAATAATTTCCGGATAGGCTTGTCGAACTCGGTTAAGGAGGTTTGCAGACAACTCTAAAACGAGGGCAATATACTCTCCTGTGCATGCTGGTTGATTAATAACATCGAATGTGAAATCTGAGGGGAGGATAAATAAATCTCCTGCTGAAAACGTCATTGTTTGACCATCTATATACACAATCTTTGTGCCTGCTAAGACGGTTATAATCATCGGGCAAGAAACGCTTAACGATCGAACTGTTTCCTGCCGACGAACAACTAGCTTTGTCAAAGTGGCTAGCTGACGAACTGAAGCATCGCTCTCCGACACTGGATTATTAGGAATTAGATTTTGGGCAGCGGAAAAGAGTTGCTGGTGGAATAATTGATGTTGCTTTGTGTCCCATACATGAAACATATAACCTAATCAAAGATATAAAGGTTCTAAGTGTTCACTTTTTAAAGGTTCTTTCAAAGAATAGTCTCACACTACCAAAATCCTGAACATTGACCATTCCATGAATAATCCTCAAACTATGCCATGACTAGTTTAAGCCAACTAAGGGTGAGAAGCGATTGCTTTATGAAGATATTGGTGTTTCTGAATACTGGATTGTAGATGTACAAAATGTGCAAATTATTGCTTTTGCGATCGCCAATCTCGGTAGCAGACGCATTAAGCAATCTGGCGTTTTACCAGGGCTAGAAATTTCTCTTTTAGAAGAAGCATTACAGCGAACTCGTCAAGTTAATCAATCTCAGGTTTGCGCCGGGTTGCTCCAGCAATTTCAGGCAAATTTGTAAGAGGATTTTGGAAAGTAGCTAATGTCCTCTGTAAGGGCGTAGCATTCGGCAGGTAGACTCTGAAACAATCCAAAATTTTTGCCCGAATGCCACGCCCCTACAGACTTGTGGGTTACAGATTAGACTGTTAAACATCCTCTTATGATTAAAGGGATCGTACAACGCTGATTTGCATCTATTCCATCGCTTCTGCACCATCTAAAGCTATGCTTGACAGGTCGCTATCGTAGGTTGAATCCAAGCAAGAGCAAACGCCAGCCGTAAAAGCTGAGTTGATCTGCCCCAGCGAATCTATGGATACTCCGTTTGAGATTACGCTACAGATGGTAATGACCGTCATAGCCGGGATTAGCGCTCAGGTTGTGGCAGATTACCTGAAAGTGCCTAGCATCGTATTCCTGCTGCTGTTTGGAATTTTGCTGGGGTCTGATGGCATTGGGCTACTGCACCCTAAGATTCTAGGCACAGGACTGGAGGTGATTGTTGCTCTCTCGGTGGCGCTGATTTTATTTGAGGGCGGCTTAAACCTGGAACTGCGGGAAATTGGCAGAGTTTCGGGTAGCCTGAGAAATCTTGTTACTTTTGGCACTCTCATTACTTTGCTGGGCGGCGGCATGGCGGCTCACTGGCTGGGTGAGTTTCCCTGGGCGATCGCCTTCCTCTATGCCGCGCTGGTCGTTGTCACTGGCCCCACCGTCATTAGCCCGTTGCTGAAGCAGGTAAAAGTCGATCGCCAGGTTTCCGCTCTACTTGAGGGCGAAGGGGTTTTGATCGACCCCGTTGGCGCAATTCTAGCGGTGGTCGTGCTGGATATTATTCTCAATGGAGACACCGATCCGCTCTACGTCGTGAGCGGTCTGCTGATTCGCCTGGGGATTGGCGCGGGCATCGGTGCATTGGGCGGCTGGCTATTAGGACTGATTTTGAAACGGGCAGACTTTCTTTCCGACGATTTAAAGAATCTAGTTGTACTGGCAGGACTATGGGGTTTGTTTGGCTTGGCTCAAACGATTCGCAGTGAAGCCGGACTGATGACTACCGTTGTCGCTGGGATCGTGCTGCGCGGCTCATCCATTCCCGAAGAACGGCTGCTGCGACGATTTAAGGGACAGTTGACCATCCTGGCCGTTTCGGTACTGTTTATTCTGCTGGCCGCTGATTTGTCTCTTGCTAGCGTCTTTGCCCTGGGTCGCGGCGCAATTCTCACGGTAGCGGTGCTGATGTTTGTCATTCGCCCCGTCAATGTCTGGCTTTGCACCTGGAATAGCGGCTTAAACTGGCGACAAAAGCTGTTTGTCGGCTGGGTCGGGCCCAAAGGAATTGTTTCTGCTTCGGTTGCGTCTCTGTTTGCAATCTTGCTCACCGAACGGGGGATTAACGGCGGCGACTCGATTAAGGCGCTGGTCTTCCTGACGATCATTTCCACCGTATTCCTGCAAGGGCTGACCGCAGGATGGGTTGCCCGTTTGCTAGGGATCACCTCGACTCAGGCAACTGGAGCCGTGATTGTCGGCTGCAACCCCATCAGCCGACTGATTGCGCGACTATTTCAAGACCGGGGAGAATTAGCCGTCTTAATTGACACTGACCAGGAAGCCTGTCGAGCAGCAGAGCTAGAAAATATCACCGTCTTTGCCAGCAGCGCTTTGGATACGGAGGTGCTGGAAAAGGCGGGTCTGGCAACGGCAGGAACGTTTTTGGCAATGACCAACAACGGCGAAGTGAATTTGGTGCTGGCACAACGAGCCGCTGAGGAATTTAGTCCGCCCAGAGTTTTGGCGGTGTTGCCGCCAAGCGAGTCGCAGAATGCAAACCCAGCCGCTAAGACCAAAGTTCAGCCTGCTTTTATGGCGCAGATGCCAATCAAAACCTGGAATCGTTATCTTAGCGACGGGGCAGTAAAGCTAGGCGAAACGACGTTGCGAGAGTCGGGGCTGCTGTTTCAGCAGGCACATTTAAGGGCGCTGATACGGGCTGAGGAACTGGTGCCGCTGCTGGTTGAGCGAGAGGGACGGCTGCTGGTAGTGCCTGCGATGGAAGATTGGCAGGCGGGCGATCGCATCATTTACTTACTCCACGATCCGCGTCCCAAGTTACTCAGGCGGCTATCAGGCGGAGTTCCTCAGGCCCGGCTGGCGATCGAAAAGCTCTCTGAAGTAGAGGAAATTCCGATTCCCGCTTCGCCCTTATCAGAGCCTTTACCCTCAGAATTGCCTAAAGAAACGACCGAAGCAGAAGCAGCCCAATCGTCAACTTCAAGCTAAGGACTTGTCAAAATCTTCATAACCGACTACTGGTTAGACTTGAGGTAGCGATCGCAAAACCCCTCCGATCGACTCTGACCCCTAGACCCTGACCGACTGACAAGGAAGACCCTGATGAAGCGCAAGAATCATAAAGTCGTTGCATTGGTAGCCCAGAGCGGTATTGCCTCTTTGCTATTGTCGGCTGGGCTGATGGCTCCTTTGCCTGCGCGATCGGCAGAATCGCTGACAAAATCAAATTCCTCTGAGTTGATCCTGGCACAACGCCTGACCGCAGAAGAGCGTGAAGAACTGGAGCAACTGCGCGACGCACAGCAAACCCAGGAACAGGTGCAGGCTGAGGCCAATCGCGTCTTTAGCCGGACGACGACGCTGTTTAACGTGCTGCTGGCAGTGCTGGCGCTGTTGCTAGTGGCGGCACTGGTGGCGCTGTGGCTGTTGCGGCAGGCGGTAATTCGAGAAGTGACGGCGATCGCCAAAAATCACGTCAAGGAATTGGGCGACCTGGAAGGCGAAATCGTCAAAACCAAAGCGGAAGTCGATTCCATTCTGCAAGAAGCGGAAGACATTGCCGATGAGCTAAGCCAGTATGCCGACGAGTTTCAGGCTGAGGTCGGCACGAAGCGCGATGTTTTGTCGAACCTGCTCGCTGAAATCAATCAGCTTAAGGACAAGACTGCGGCTGAGTTTGAAACCCACCTGAGAGCAATTCAACAAAAGTTGGACGATTCAGAATCCGCTTTTGCGGCTCAGTTGTCTGAGGCTCAGGTGAATGTGGTTAGCCAGAAAGACCAGACGCTTCAACACCTGGCAACTTCAGAGCAAGACTTTACAGTTCAGCTAGACGAATTGCGATCGCACACCCTTTCCCAAAAAGATCAGGTTTTGCAACACCTGACTGAGGCAGAGCAAAATTTTGGCGTGCAGTTGAGTGAACTGGGAACAGGGGCGATCGCCCGCAAAGACCAATCCCTGCAACACCTGGAGCAATCTGAACAGGAATTTGTCACTCGTCTGGCTGCCCTGCAAACCGAAGTCACTGCTCAAAGAGATCGCGTGTTTGAACGTTTAGATGGACTGCAAGCAGAACTGGCTCCCAAGTTTAGTGAGCTTCAACAAGGCGCAGAAGCCCAGATTCAGCAGCAGCGCGACTCCATTTTGCTGTACCTGAAAACGCTGGAGTCAGAAGTTGCCTCACAAATGAATGCGCTTCACTCCGACGCGCAGAGTCACAAAGACGGCACTCTGCAAAACCTGAAAAAACTGGAATCTGACCTGGCGGCGCAATCTGCATCTCTGCGAATCAGCGCTCAGAATCGCCAAGCAGAAACGCTGCAAAGCCTTGAAAGACTGGAATCTGACGCAGAAACGCGCCTCTCAGAAGTGCAGCAAAGCGTTCAGGGGCGCAGAGATACGACTTTGCAAAACCTGGATCGCTTGCAGGCACAGGCAGAGAGCCAACTGGCTGAACTGCTCCAGGGGATTCAGACACGCAGAGAAGCAGCCCTAGAAAACCTGGACAGCTTGCAGGCAGAATTTGCCGACCAGCTATCTCAGCTACAGCAGGGCGCACAAGGCATTCGAGATGTGGCGCTGCAAAACCTGGATCGGCTGCGGTCTGAAATTGAATCTCAGCTTAACGAACTGCAAACTGCCTCCGGCGAGCGCAGACAGCGCATCTTTGAAAACCTGGAGAAGATGGAAGCTGAACTGGCAAACCAACTGGCTGAGGTAAAGTCAGATGCGCGATCGCAAAAAGACATCATTCGCCAAAACGTAGAGAAACTAGAGTCTCGATTTGCCGCGAAGGTGTCTGAGCTAGAGTCCACTTTGCAGACTGACGTACAAAAGGAAAAAGACGGCATTTTGCAAAACCTGCAAAAGCTAGAAGCCGAAATCGCCAATCAGCTATCGGCAGTCCAAACCGATGCCCAGAGCCGCAAAGAGCAAATTCTCAAGCAGCTTGCGGAAGTGTCGCCGCAGTTCATCGCCGAGTCGTTTGAGTCTGACCTTCAGCAGCGTCTCCAGCAAGTTGCCAATCAGCTAGAAACGCTGCGGTCAAATCGTCCTCAGCTATTTATGACGGCGGATGACTACATCAGCCAGGGCGATACGCTGTTTGAGACAGGGCGCTATGAAGGAGCGATCGCCCAATTCGATCAGGCGCTTGAGGTGCAGCCCAACAACGCTCAGCTTTGGTATCAGCGCGGTCGATGCCTCCAGGAAATACAGCAGCACGAATCGGCGATCGCCAACTTTGACAAAGCCCTGGAACTGAACGCCGACATTCCCGCGATCTGGTATCACCGGGGTGTGAGCCTGAGAGAACTAAAGCGCTACGAAGAGTCCTTTGCTGATCTGGACAAAGCTGTTCAAGTGCAGCCCGACGCTAAAGCATGGCTCAACCGGGGCTTAACCCTGAGTCGGCTAAAGCGTCAGGAAGAGGCGATCGCCTCCTTCGACAAAGCCATTGACCTAAAATCGGACTACCACGAAGCCTGGGTGAATCGCGGCGTGGCGCTGGGCACCTTGCAACGCCACGAAGAAGCCTTCAAAGCCTTCGACCGGGCTACCCAATGCCAGCCCGATGATTCCGTTGCATGGCTCAATCGCGGCTTGGCGCTAGAAGAACTGGGTCGCTTTGAAGAGGCGATCGCCTCCTTTGACCGTGTTCTCCGACTCAAGCCCGATTCCTTCAAAGCCCTAGACAAAAAAGGCTATGCCCTGGTGAAACTGGGACGCGACCGGGAGCGATCGCCCAATTTGACAAAGCCCTCGATATCAAGCCCGACTACGCCAACGCCTATTACAACAAAGCTGTCTCCTATGTGCTGCAAGGAGAGGTTGATCCAGGGCTGGAGAATCTGCAACGGGCGATCGGGCTGAACCGCCGATATCGAGACGATGCCAAAACCGATCCGAGCTTTGATTCACTTTGGGAAGACGAGTGGTTCCGGCAGTTAGTGGAGGATTAGGGGCTAGGCTCTGCTTTAAAACTCTCTGAAAATATTGTTAGATCCTTGAACCAGGATTTTCTAGTAACATATCTCGTCTATGAGTTTATAGGTTTTAGAAGATACAACATGTGGAAAGAATTCCAGATGAAGCCTTAGTAATTCGAGGAGGTCGCAACCGTCCTGATGACATCCGATGGGGAACAGGTACTCACCCAAGCGGCATAACAGGAATTTCAGTAGAATGTGCATTAGGAGCTTCAATCAAGGAGCTAGCAGCGGCTATTCCTCATGGGCAACTCGGTTGCACTACTGTAGGAGAAATTCGTCAGGCTGGTGGAGATGTAATTAGAACTTCGGGTAAAAGCCCCAATCATGCAACTTTAGTGGGTCTAACTCCAAAGCAAATTAGTACTCTTTTGACACCTACGATTCCTAAGCCTCGGCAGATTACGTAAGTACGGAGATGCTCAATGAGCGCATCAAGACAACCAGTACAGCATAATGATAGTGAGCGACAACGAGTTTTAGTCGAAAACCCAAGAGTTTTCATTGATTTTCATAATGCTGATGCTCAGGGTCGTCTTCGTCTAAATTGTATTGGAACAATAGAAGATCTTGCCTTTCAAAAAATTGAGTTGCAAGCTGGTCAACACCTTGTTCTTTATAGTGAAGATTTGGAAGTTGATGGAATAATTGAGTATTCTCAATCAGAACATTTGTGGGTTGTAGTAATTGATTGGGATGAAATCAGGGAAGTAGAAGAAAATTCAGTACAACAAAACTCTTTGATTTTGTAGAAAAGATTGGATCTAGTCTTGAAAAATTGGAAGCGGACGGTAGGAGCTAGAGGCTAGGAACCATCGGAGGTTTATATAGTTCTCCATTGGGACGTGGAGAACCTTAAAGGGTCTTCAAATACACCCTAGCCTCCAGCCTCTAGCTCCCAGCTCCTCAAAACAACGGCTCATTGGCGATCGCTTCTAACCCCACTGACCCCAACAATTCATCCAAATTAGCGTTCACGGTTGGATCGTTGGGATTTGCGCGGTTCAGGTCTACCAGCGTCGATAGCGCTTCGTGCCAGGTGCCTGCCGCCGCATAGATAACTGGAATTTCTTGGGGCTGTGCCGCTTCAACCTGGCTAAGCAAGTTAGAGTCAGAGGCAAAAAAGGTTGGATAGGCTTGCGTGGTTAAGCCTAAGTTGGTTTCAGGTAACAGGGCAACTAAGCCGCGATCGCTGGCTGCACAGGGCGCACTGCGGGATGCGCCAGCTTCACGATTTCCGGGCGCTCCCAGTGAAGGAGAGTTAAACCGAATACTCGCCTGAGCGCTAGTCACTCCAGAAAAACTAACAGTTGTAACCAGGCTCAGGAGCAGCGTAACGGACAATCTAGTAAGGGAAAATAGCCTGACCATATCTTTTGTGTCCATGTTTCCTAAATCCTGTTCTTTGCTAAGTGCTTCAAGCTAAATTACGGTTACATCCAGGAAAATCTGGCGGAGTAACTTGCTTGATGGGAGGCTGATTTGATTTTTGTGTAAATGTGGGCAGAATGCCCACATTTACACAAAAATCCGGACATACTCCTTGATAGGGGCTTATGACGTTGATCGTTGCGTTGTTGCCAGTTTCTACCTTCAGCCGCAGTTCAAACAACCGCAGTTTAGGATCGCCCGAACTTACAGCGCTTTGCAGACGGGTAAACGACAGGTAGGGGCGACGCCGCTTCGTCCCTCACAGAGGTTTATGCAAAGAAAACTGCTGTGAGCACACCAGGCGATGTCACTCACAGGGAGTGAGTCGTGCCAGTTGCAGCACAACCTGATCGATCGCCCCGATCATTGTCTCGCCCGACAAATTAGACTGGTTCACAAGAATGCTAAAGACAATCTGCCCATACTGTGGATTATCCAAATAGCCAGATAAAGCTCTGACCCCGTTCAGCGTTCCGGTCTTGGCGTGAACTCTGCCCTGAGCAGACGTGTTGCGAAAGCGGTTTCTGAGTGTGCCGCTAACGCCTCCCGTCGGCAATGAGGAGTAAAATAAATCGCCACCATTGGCAGACTCCATTGCCTTTAAAACGGAAACAAAAGTGGTCGCAGTCGCAGCATTAGCACGAGATAAACCGGACCCATCTACCTGTCGATAACCATTTGGATCGATGCCCAATGGAGTTAACAAATTTCTGACTGCCTGCGGTCCACCTAGTCGCTGCAAAAGATTATCTGCATATCCATTGTCGCTGTTCAAATTTGTGACTCGAATGATTTCTCGCAGAGAAGCTGAGTTGTTCAAGTCTTGCGGGTCAAATGTTTGCAAAGCCGCAGCCGTTGTTAACAGCTTTACATTAGAAGCGGGAATCAGGAGTTGATTGGAATTGCGGCTATAAATTACATCTGATGAGTTCAAAGGCTCTACTAAAACGCCCCACCTGCCGTTAGCAAAGGTAGGGCTATCGATAATGTTGTTGATTACAGGCTCCAGAACATCTGGACAGATGCCATTGTTTCTCTGCTCTGGAGGTGGGACGTAAATATCAACGGCATTCGTTTGAGCTAGAATTGCTGGACTTTCAACCGTTGCACTCGCTTTAGAGGGAATGGGACTGCCAGCCACCAGCAACACAGCAGTCAGCGTAAAGGATTTCAGCCAAAGGCTAACTCGATTCATGGATGTAGTCTTAGCGTGTGAGGAGAAAGGGTAGAGAATGCGAATCTATACCCTGCGGGCAAATTTACCATACAACGCTAGGGGGAAGATATCAGGATGGCGATCGCCCCTGCCCTATTGCCCTGCCCTATTGTTTTACAGCCTGTGCGATCGCCCCTAATGCTTCATCACACCACGCGACCCACTCCTCCTGATAGCGAATACCGCGACGAATAATCAAATGCATATAAAGATCTTTCAGCTCTAGTGAGTCGAGATGTTTGGCAAAATGTTCATCTAAATTTTTCACTTGCTGCACCATTTCCAGATGTAGCTGTCGCCGTCGTTCAATTTCACGAATGACCACCTCAGAGGAAACCAGATGACCCGCCAAACCCATTACGCCTAAATCTTCACGAATAGCACTGGGTTCGCAGGGTTTGGTCAGCCAGTCGAGCAGTTCTTGCTGCCCTTGCTCCGTGATGGAATAGATTTTTTTGTCGAGCCGTCCCGGTTGAGGAATCGCTTCATAGGTGACTTTGCCTTGCTGTTCCAGCTTGGTCAGTTCGGCATAAACCTGCTGCTGGCTAGCTTTCCAGAAGCAACTGCCAAACCCTTCGGCAAACTCTTTAGCAACGTCATAGCCGCTTAGAGGTTGGCGAGAGAGAAACGCCAGGATGGTGTGCTTGAGTGCCATGACTAAAAACTGGCTTGACGAATTCGATTTGTTCAGTATACCTTAGTTCTTGTATTCAAAAACTTGAATACAAAAAATGGAGCTAATATGACCCGCATTCCCTGGACGAAAGACCGATTGTTGGAGGGGTGGCAGAAGCGTTTGTATCCTCGGTATGGCTCCTGGGCGGTGGTGACGGGAGCATCTTCAGGCATCGGTCGTGAAATTGGATACAGGCTGGCAGAAGCAGGGCTGAATCTCGTTCTAGTCGGGCGGCAGCGAACGTTGCTAGAGCAAATGTCTACCGAACTTGCCAATAGGCACAGTATTCAGGTTCGGCTTGTAGAACTGGATCTGTCCTTGGAAAGCAGCGTTAAAACCCTGGAGGCTGCTACCCGTGATTTGGATGTTGGGTTGCTGATAGGGGCGGCTGGTTTTGGTACTTCAGGTTCATTTCTTAATGCTCAGTTGGAACCAGAGATCGAAATGCTCAACGTTAACTGCCGTGCGCTTTTGGAGTTGAGTTGGTATTTTGGACGGCGATTTGCTGAGCAGGGTCGTGGCGGCATCGTGCTGATGAGTTCGATCGTGGGATTTCAGGGTACGCCATTTGCCGCTCACTATGCAGCGACCAAGGCATACGTGCAGGCGCTTGGCGAAGCCTTGTCTGTAGAACTTGCACCTCTGGGAGTGGATGTTCTGGCTGCCGCTCCCGGCCCTACCGATTCAAACTTTGCCATTCGTGCTGGCATGAAATTGGGGGTTGCTCTAAAGCCTCAAGACATTGCTCAACCCATCCTTGCTGCCCTGGGTCGTCGATCTACGGTGCTGCCCGGATTCTTATCGAAACTGTTGACATACTCGTTGATGCCGCTACCCCGGTGGGTGCGGGTTCGGATTATGGGCGGTGTGATGGCTGGCATGACGCAGCACCAACGCAGAACATCAGACTTTGCGGAGGATAAATAGTATGAACATTGCAGTGACAAAAATTCGTTATTTGCCTCTGGCTCTCGTGCGATCGCATCCTTCACAGCGGGGGGAATCGGCTACAGCACCATCACCAATCGCCCCTCAGAAACCGTAATTGCCACAACTCCAGCGCCAGTCGAACTGGTTTCTGCCTTGGGGCGACTGGAGCCAGAGGGTGAAGTGATTCAGGTATTTGCACCCACCTCGGCGGAGGGGGCACGAGTCGAAACCCTCAGCGTCACTCACGGTCAACAGATTCGCCAAGGAGATGTGATTGCCGTTCTGGATACCTATGCCCGACGACTAGCCGCACTTCAGGAAGCCCAGGAACAGGTGAGAGTCGCTCAAGCTCAGTTGAGCCAAGTGGAAGCGGGTGCAAAGTCAGGACAAATTCAGGCGCAGGCGCGAGTGGTCGATCGCCAACAGGCAGAACTGCAAACTGAAACCAGAGCGCAGGAAGCCGCGATCGCCCGCCTAGAAGCAGAACTGGACAATGCCGAACTGGAAGCAAGGCGATATCAAGTGTTACATACCGATGGGGCTGTTTCTGCATCGCTGCGAGATAGTAAGCAATTGACCGCCGATATAGTACGACAGCAGTTAAACGAAGCGCAGGTTAACCTGAGTCGAATTCAGCGATCGCGCCAGCAGCAGGTTTCCGAGGCGCAGGCAACGCTTGACCAGATAGCCGAAGTGCGTCCGGTAGATGTGAATGTGGCGCGATCGCAAGTGGCTGCGGCACAGGCAAGCGTGGCACGGGCACAGGCAGAACTGGATTTGGCAATGGTGCGATCGCCTCAAGCTGGGCAAGTCCTTAAAATCCACACTCGCCCTGGAGAACTGGTGGGTGATCAAGGCATTATCAGTTTGGGTCAAACCCAACGAATGGTAGCAGTGGCAGAAGTGTATGAAGTGGATCTCAGCCACATTCGAGTCGGGCAACCCGCAACTGTGATCAGCAAAAACAACGCTTTCTCAGCCGTGTTGCGCGGCGAGGTTATAGAAGTGGGGCTGGAAATCAACAAACAAGATGTGTTGAATACCGATCCGGCGGCAGAGTTTGATGCGCGAGTGGTGGAAGTGAAAGTGCGGTTAGATGAAGCCTCTAGCCGTCAGGTTGCAGGTTTAACCAACTTAAGTGTTCAAGTATCCATTGATGTCAACTAAGAGAATGGCAGTGAAATGACTCAAAAGAAAAAACCGCTGTTTCTCTCCTGGTTACAGTTACGCAAAGAGCGGGCGCGATTACTCGTGGCGATCGCCGGAATTAGCTTTGCTGATGTGCTGATGTTTCTGCAAATGGGCTTTCGGGGCGCATTGTTTAGCAGCGCTGTGGAGTTTCACCATAGCCTGAATGGTGAGATCGTCATGCTGAGTAGCCGATCGCGATCGCTGATTTCTCTCGACCGATTTACAGAGCGCAGACTCTATCAAGCCGCAGGTATCACAGGGGTTGCATCGGTCAGTCCAATCTACCTGAACGCAATTCAGTGGCGGAATCCTGAAAATAAGGAAATTTGGGATATCTACGCCATTGGGATCAACCCAGAACACCAGGTATTAAACATTCCTGGTGTAGAAGCCAATCGTGAGCAACTGCGACAGCCTGATACTGCTCTGTTTAATCTGGGTTCTCGTCAAGAGTTTGGGGCGATCGCCCAACAGTTTCAGGCAGGAGAAACCATTATCACCGAAATTAATGAACGCCAGGTTCAGATTCAGGGCTTATTCAAACTTAGCCCCACATTTGGTATCAATGCCTATTTAGTCACCAGTGATATTAACTTTCTACGCATGGCTGACTTTCGCCAGGGTGGACTGATAGATGTGGGCGTGGTCAAACTACAGCCTGGTGCAGATGTTCAAGCGGTTTTGACAGAAATGCGATCGCGCCTGCCTGATGATGTCAAAGTCATGACCAGAGACGACTATGCCAAGGCAGAAGTTGCCTTTTGGAATGCCAGCACTCCCGTGGGCTATACCTTTGATTTAGGTGTAGTGATTGCCTTCATTGTAGGCGGTGTAATTGTCTATCAAATTCTCTACAGTGATGTGACCGATCACTTACCCGAATACGCCACCCTCAAGGCAATGGGATTCCGCGATCGCTACCTCCTCATGGTTGTTTTCCAGGAAGCTCTGATTTTGGCGATTTTGGGGTTTATTCCGGGGACGGCGATTGCCCTGGGCATCTATCGAATTACCAATTTCGCAACCATGCTGCCAATGGCAATGGATCTGGGACGAATCGTGTTTGTCTTGATCCTCACTGCCATCATGAGTTCATTCTCCGCTGCGATGGCAATGCGTAAACTACAAGCCGCCGACCCTGCCGATATTTTTTAGTTGTTACTAGTCAGTGATGATTGGTTCTCTACATCTTACTTCCTTCCCTCCCACACCCCATGCAACCCATCATCTCAGTTCGTCATCTGAATCATTACTACGGTCAAGGTTCTCTGAAAAAGCAGATCCTATTTGATATCAACTTAGATATCAATCGGGGCGAAATCATTATCCTGACAGGGCCATCGGGTTCGGGTAAAACCACTTTGCTAACGTTGATGGGAGGCTTACGATCGATTCAAGAGGGAAATCTAAGCATCTTAGAACAGGAATTGCTTCATGCCACCAAAGAACAGATGACTCTGGCTCGTCGCAGTATTGGATTTATTTTTCAGGCGCACAATCTCCTCAACTTTCTCACTGCCTATCAAAATGTTGAGATGGCGTTGGAAATTCAAGACATAACGGCTGCTGAAGCTGATACTCGCATTCGGGCTGTTTTGGGCGCAGTAGGCTTAGAACATCGAATGGACTACTATCCAAGCGGTTTATCAGGGGGGCAAAAGCAGAGGGTGGCGATCGCCCGTGCCCTGGTCAGTCAGCCCAAAATTATTCTGGCCGATGAACCCACTGCTGCACTCGATAAAAAATCAGGACGTGATGTAGTAGAAATCATGGAAAACCTCGCCAGAGAGCAAGGCTGCACCATCCTACTCGTCACTCACGACAATCGCATTTTAGATCTTGCCGATCGCATTATTTACATGGAAGATGGATATTTGGTAAATAGTTCTAATATCGCGACGCTCGTTCAGTAAACCCCTCATCCTTCTCCCTCATACCCCTCTCCCGCTGTCACCTTCCGCGAAACACAATGGACTGGTAAAGGTGTAAAACAGCATTAGAGGAAGAGAAACGGTAAGGTTGGCTAGCGTTAGCGTAACGTCAACCATTACTCAACCGAGATGGCAAACACCCAATCTTTGTAGGCTGGATCGCGGTTTTCAGTAATGGCAGAGAGCTTTTCGCGCAGCCTGTCGGTAATTGGACGATGGGTAGACAGCTTAAAGTTTTCGATGCGGCTGACGGGAGTGATTTTAGCCGCAGTGCCGCTGAGGAAGACCTCATCAGCGATGAACAGTTCTGACTTGTCGATGGAGCGCTCGGTGGCTTTGAGACCAAGATTTCTGGCGATGGTCAACACGCTGTCTCGCGTAATGCCTTCCAGGATGTCTTGTTCGTATCCGGGGGTAAAAATCTCGCCATTTCTGACAATGAAAATGTTCATGCCGGAGGCTTCACTGACTTTGCCCTGAGAATTCATTAAGATTGCTTCGTCAAAGCCAGACTCGACGGCTTCAGTTTTGGCTAGAGAAGAAGTGATGTAGGCTCCGCTAATTTTGCCGCGCAGAGGGAGGCTGCGATCTTCCTGCCGATACCAGGAGCTAATGCGACAGCTTACCCCTTCGGGCGAAAGGTAATCGCCCAATTCTAAACCGTAGACGAAGAAGTCTTTTTGTACTTTATGCAACCGGGGCGCGATGCCTAAGTCTGAGGTGTAAACAAAGGGGCGAATGTAGAATGAGGTAGCGGGTTTATTTTTTTGTACGAAGTCGGTGAGTACCTGCTGAATTTTGTCAGTGGGCAGGTCATAGTGCAGTAGTCGGGCGCTGTTGCTCAGTCTTTGGCAGTGGCGATCGAGCCGAAACAGCAAAATCTGCTTGGGGTTTTGCGGATCGGGGATGCCGCGCAGTCCGCCAAAGGCTCCAGTCCCGTAGTGCAGAGCGTGGGTTGCAATAGAAATTTTTGCCTGATTGAATGGAACAAATTGATTCTCAAAGTAAGCGACGGGCAAAAAGTCATGCATGGTAAAGGTAAACCTCTGGAAGTTGGATGAACTACCCCGATCCATAAATTGGCATTATTTACTATAAGTGATTTATGGTGCCGGGATGGGAGAGTGTGAGACAGAAATTTACCAGGACAGTACCTATTCACTAAGGATGCACGTTGCAGGGCTTTAATAAAGAGGAAATGGCGCAGCAGGTTGGCGAGGAGATGGTCTATCGGTGGCGGCGATCGTTCTCAACCCGACCACCGAGCGGCGAAAGTCTGGAAGATACAGTGGCTCGAACGGTTCCTTTTTTTCGCGATCGCATTCTCAAACACCTGACAATGAACGATAACGTCTTAGTTGCTGCTCACGGAAATTCTCTACGCGCTCTAAATCATGCAGTTTGACCCATTAGAACCCAATGAAGTGCCCAATTTAGAACTGGCAACCGGAATCCCAATCATCTATGACATCACCTTAGGGATCTGCGTTTATTTAAGATCCCATTTTTTCAAGGCGCGGCTCAGCCGCGCCTTGAAAAATGGGACTTTACTTTTATGCAAGTCCCTTAGAGGGTAAAGTAACTGACAAGGTTACATTGAAATAAGATCTTAGAAAGTGAAAAAGCCCAACTTTTGTTTGCACGTTTCATCAATAGATATTGATGGTTTCCATAACATTATCTAGATGCATACAGCAGTCCCATTTGATTTGTGAAAAGATAATTCGTGAAAATGCCTGGCCGCCGGCCGGGCACTTTCACGAATTATTTAGGATCGCCATAGCAGTCAGGATGAAAAATGAGAGGTAAAGCCGAACCTTGCTCATTCAAGCTTTGCTGCTTAATGATTGCCCTAACCTGAGCAATTAGCACTATCAGGACTTCTGCAAGCAGAACGCAAAATCAAGTATCTCTGCGCTGATAAGGGACTTAATCCTCTGTAAAACAGGGGATATGCGTAAATCCTAACTACAAAACTTAACCGAGTTTAATCAAGAGACTTTATAAGAAACATTTAATAATTATTTCCAATTTGTTAGTTTGGGTTGACCTTTCCTGTCATAAAAGCGATAAGCTATCTCCTAAGGGAATTTTGTTTGTTGGTTTTAAGTTTTAGTCACATATCTGGTGCTTTGTCTAGGGGAAGTAGGCAGTGCAAACCAGATGTGAGTTGTTGTGCTGAGATATCTCAGCCTAGTTTTTTAAATCACGAAGTCAGTCATTTTTAGCAGCTTTGAATGCTGTGAGGGAGTTTTATGACCAACTTTTCTAACTATTCTCGTCGCAAGTTCTTGTTCACGGCTGGAGTCAGTGCAGCTAGCTCCATATTGCTCAAGGGGTGTGTGGGCAACCCGCCTTCTGCGACTACCAACACTACCAGTGCTGCCACACAACAAACGCCAGCCGTCAATATTGATCCGGCTCAAGCTCCTGAAACTACGCGCATCACGCTGGGCTATTTGCCAATTGCTGAATCCGCTCCGCTCATTATCGCCCAGGCGAAAGGGTTTTTGCCAATTACGGCATGACCGAAGTGAACGTGTCTAAGCAGGCAAACTG
>JAAUTN010000344.1 GCA_012031415.1 Leptolyngbyaceae cyanobacterium SM1_4_3
CAAATCGGGCAAAGTTATTTCGGTGCTAAATGTAAACTTATGAAATTCAAGAAGGTGATCTACAGGGATTAGGCGTTGGCTTCGGACTATTTTATGTGGGAGAACGGGAAGGAGATTTAGCCAATTCATTTGAACTTCCCGGCTATTTGCGAACTGACGCAGCTTTGTACTATCGCAGAGATCAATTACGTATTGCCGTTAACGTTCGTAATTTGTTTGACGTGGACTACTATAGCGCTTCTGACGGCGGAAACTTGTTTTTGTTTAGAGGCGACCCTTTTACAATTACTGGTACGATTAGCTATGAGTTTTGATGACTGCGCGTTTATTAGCTTATGATTGTTTCTTTCTTCAAATTTGTTTGAGGTTGAGTATGGCTTTGTCCCCTTGGAAAGCTTTAAGTAGTTACAAATGGTTGTTTATCCTTTTAATATCAGCCAATATTGCTATAACCTCAGCTTGTCATACTGAAGTATCGCAGCAAAAGCAAGTCGCAAAATATCCAGTAGTGCCCTGTCGAGTCATTCAACACATGGCAGGTGAAACTTGTGTCCCTTATCGTTCAAAACGAATTGCTACTCTATACACCCCTGCGTTAGCAAACGTCCTTGCCCTTGGAATTAAACCAATAGCAATTACCCAAGCCACAGGTACATTTGAGGCTTTTCCACCTTACTTGAAAGATGAAGTGAACGGCATAGAGCTAGTGGCTACTGCTGGAGATGTTATCAACTTAGAGAAGTTACTAAACCTGAAGCCTGATCTGATTTTAGGATGGGATCATCACATTAGCGTTTACCCTCTCCTATCTCGAATTAGCCCTACACTACTACCTCAAAGCAGTGTGGAAGCCTCTGGAGAGAATTGGAAAGAGTATCTCAGGTTTTAGCAGAAGCATTAGAAAAGCAAGATGCCGCGCAGCAAATTTTGAGCAATTATGACCAACGAATTGAAGATCTAAAAGTAGCTTTAGGCAACCGATATTCCAATAAAACGATATCTGTAGCTCACATTAGCAGAGAGTATGGCGTAGAAGCTTACGTAAAAAATTCATTTGCTGGATCTATTTTATTTAATGCTGGACTCAAGCGACCAAATTCACAAGACATCATTGCTCTACCACGAGGGACAATTGAGGCTATTTCTATAGAAAGCTAGCCTTAATTGACGGCGATATTCTGTTTGTTTTAATCTTCAATGAGGAGGACAGAGAAGCACTTGATGATCAGTTACACAATTCCCTATGGAAAAAACTCAAAGCAGTCCAATATGGGAACGTTCATTTTGTAGACGGTTGGACATGGAGCGTGGAAAACCCGCTTGCCGCCAATGCCGTAATTGATGACTTGTTCAAATACCTCGTTCATACTCCTTAACCCAATCCCGCTTACATTCCATTATGCAAACTGTCCCTTTAAAAAGCTTAAATACAAGCCATTGACAAAAATTAGTGATCGCCAACCCTGTAGAATGCGTAAACGATCCAGCACACCAGACAAGCGCAGCGTAACGCATCGCCTAAAACACACACTCAACATCGATCAAGAAGTGCGATCGCCCTTGCCGAAGTTGAGGCGACGTAGCTTGCTACTGCTGGGCGATTCTCCACGAAACGACGAAGCCGATCGGAGCCTGTTAAGCAGGAGCGCTCGTGTTTTGCACATACTACGCGAGCGGGTGAAGCGGTAGGCACGATTGCTCCTAATATTTATGGTACTTTCAAGCGATCGATGGAGTGATCAGGAGGAGCGATCGCGCCATCTTGAATAAGCTTGTCAAGCAGGTGTCGCGTGATAGTTACTTCAAGGCATCTAGAACCTTTTGATGAGTCATCCCTTTCTCATTCGCCAAAAACTGAAAAAACTTCCGCAGTGCCACTCGTAAATCACTTTCTGTTGCCGAATCCATCACCTTCCGCTTGTACCAACTGCGAAAATGGCTGTTCACCATTCCTTTGGTAATGTCTTCAAGCTGCTCGACATCGGTGTAGCCACAAATAAAGTGGATAAACAAATCTATATCCCGTATGCTTCCGCACCGTTTTAGGAACGTATTTGCTGGCTAAATACTCACCAAATTCCTGATTCAGTTGCTCCAAGGATTCACGAAACGGTGCCCTGGCAGCCTCCGCCTGTTGCAGTGCCTCAAAGTACTCATTGATTTTGTCGCCTGGAATCACGACGCGACCGATAAAAACCTTTGCCATAATATCCCTGCTCCATTGTGGGAACTCATTCGCTCAATCAGTCTAATTTGCAACGAGGGGATTTGATAACGTGGATGCAACCGAAAGGTGAAATTGCTTGCCTGTATCTTGCAGTTGAAAATCAACGATATACCGCTTATTCTTGGCAAAGAATTTCTGTTTTCGAGCAATGAGTTCGTCAATAATCTCCCGCGTATCTTGTTGAGCTAACGGGTCATTCCCTTTCAAGCCCACTTTGATCAACTGGTCAATCATGGGTTGCCGCTCATTCTCTGGCATAATCGCTAAGTTCCAGGCAATCACGGCAATGCTGAACAACTTCTCCCGCTGATTCCGATTCTGGGCAAAGTCTAGATAAGGTTCAACAAACTCCTCCAAAACCTCAGACATCTTGACTTCACCTTTCGGATTTGTCACCATACCCGCAAATTTTGTCGCCCAAAGATCCTTTCTGAACCTTCTGCTGCAACTCCTCCAGTGCTTTTTGATGGATTTTATCCGCCCGTTGTTGGTTGAGAAGTTCACCGAAGCCTTTGGATTTTTTCGCCATACAGATCTGCTCCATCGCTTGATGGTAATTTTAACATCTGCATCTGTGCGGGAATCAGGCGATCAATTCTGAATGGCGATCGCTCTGCTCCAATGTCCCTTTTCTAAATAAACTTAGGCTACAGTCAGTCAACAAATCCCCCTGCAATTACGCTCAGCCCCGATAATGCTCCGCATCGCTGGCGCGATCGCATCATGCAACCAAGCTGTGGCGCGATGCTCCAGAGGAGCCGCTACGCGATCGCCAATTAACGGACGAAAAAAACTCCGACTTGCATTGTTCCAGTAAGCCGGAGGTTTGTAGTAGGTGAGGAGAACCGTGATCAAACCTGACAGGATACAGGCGATCGCACTCGCAATCAACATTTACCCTAGCTGGTGGGAATCAGACCCAGGAACGCATCAAAATCCTGAACCGCTTGCAAATAATTAGTTTCAGCAGCTTGATAATCATAAACTTCATCGGCTTCATCAATCCGTTCGAGATGAATGAATACCTCCGTTGCAATTGCCCGCGCTAGCAATCGATCCTGGAGTGCGAGTTGATCGGTCACGGAAGTCATTTTCTGTCTCAAATCAGGCAACAAGCCTGCCACTCCCGTATGCACCTCTGCCCAATTTCGTTTCTCAATAGCAGGCTGAAATGATTCCAATCGATTCCGCAATGCATTGACAGCATCGGCTGATTTTTTCAAGTTCTTGAGTTGGGCGGAAGAATAACTTGATGGAGTTCCAGCCTGCAATGATTCGTTGGATTGATTCTGTTCTATCAACTGAGTTGATTGAGCAGATGCAGCAAATACAGGCTGACTCCAACAACCTGCCCATACGCCAAAACTGAGTAACAGGCTAAATAAACCAGCAAAGAAACCCTTCAAAAAATGACTCATACCATATCTCCTGATGGATGTAATGAACGTTACCAATGAATCGAGCCTATTCAAAGGATGTGCAGGTGCCGCCTAACCCTTCAACAATCGTGCAGGTGTTGTAAACCAACATGCCCTGGTAGCTTCCTGCTGGTGTTCCCTGTTTGCCAATCCCGTCTGCAATCAACACATTCTCTGAGATTTTAACGCCAGCCTCATTGGCAACGGTTCTCAAGACCTTGTCATTGGAGGTCAGTTCTGCAAAAAGGGTCGGTACACCCGCTGCCTGGATGCCCTCTGTCAACGTTTTGACTTGAGCCGCCGTTGGTTCCTCTTCGGTTGAAATGCCGAGTAACGTGCCTTCCACCGTCAAACCATAGGCTCTGGCGTAATAACTCATGGCATCGTGGGTCGTAATTAACCGCCGCTGATTTTCAGGGATGGTGGCAATTTGCTCTGGAATCCAGGCATCGAGCTGTTCCAACTCACTAATCACATCCGCTGCATTGCTGGCATACTGTTCGGCATTATCGGGGTCTACCTCTGACAGGGTTTGCTGAATTGATTCCACCATGCGAATGCCATTTTCCACGTCATGCCAGATGTGGGGGTCAGGCTCAACCTCGCCTTCCTCCTCAACTTCAATCACGTTGTCAACGGCTTCCTCATGCACAGCAACCTTGGGAGCGGGAGTATTCGTCGCCTCCACCATTTGAATAATCGAGGGTTCAAAATTGAGTCCGGCATAAAACACTGCGTCTGCCTGCTCAATTGCCTGACGATCGGCTGGGGTTGCTTCGTAGGTGTGGGGATCTTGATCGTAGCTAATTAGGCAATTGGGTTCCAGGATCTCGGCAGCAACTTGTTCAACCATGCTGCAAAGCACGCTGTAGGATGCTACGACATCAACCTCTCCCGCAGGCGCGCTCGCCGTGGTTTCAGAAGTTTCGGTCTCGGCAGTTCCTTCAGATTGAGTGGATGGAGAAGTGCCACAACTGGCTACCCCCAGGGTAAGCGATAGAACAACGGCTCCCCACAGGGAAGGGGATTTGAGCTGAAAGCGGTTTGACATAGTTGACTCCTTATTGAAAGAATTTCTCATTAGGATGAGTAAACTAAAATCTCTTGCAGTACGAAATGAAGCAAGGCAAAGCCAAGGCTGATGAGCATCTTGCTCTAGCTAAAGAAAGTTGATTTCTAAAAGAACTTGCAGTAAGCTCATTTCATATTTATCTCATTTTCTTTTCATTGTCTATTCATTTTTCAGAAAAGCGATGCTGCAAATCCAAAATCTGTCTGTCAGCTACCGGGGTGTGGATGCCCTGCAAGACGTAAGTTGCACCTTTGAAGCAGGTGAATTGATTGGAATCTTGGGTCCTAATGGTGCGGGTAAAAGCACAATGGTTAAAGCCATGCTGGGGCTAATTCGGTCTGCCCAAGGCGCGACGATGTTTCAAGGCAAGCCATTGACCCAGAAACTGTCCCAAGTTGCCTATGTGCCCCAGCGATCGCAAATTGACTGGGACTATCCGATTACCGTGTGGAACGTGACGATGATGGCGCGAACAGCTCATACCGGGTTGTTTCGTCAGCCCAGTCAGCAGTCGCGTGAGTTAGTCAAGGCGGCATTAGAGCGCGTGGGAATGTACAACTTGCGCGATCGCAGCATTGGCAGCTTATCGGGCGGACAGCAGCAACGAGTTTTTCTGGCACGCGCCCTGGCAAAACAAGCCGATTTGCTGATTTTCGACGAACCCTTTGCTGGAGTAGACCGCAAGACAGAAGACATTATGTTTGAGATTTTTGCTGAGCTAAAGTCTCAAGCTAAAACCCTGCTAGTCGTCAGCCACGATTTGAGTGAAACGTTAGAGCACTACGATCGCCTCATTTTGCTCAACAAACGGTTGATTGCCGTGGGATCGCGGCGGGAAGTGATGACCGCTGAAAACCTGCAAGTCGCTTACGACAGTCCGCTGCGGTTTGTAGCGGCTTAGGAAACAAGCGTTATATCGATTGTGTATATTGTACGATTTCAATTTTTGCCTGCTACAAATGGCAAAGCTGAAGGTGGTGCAACATCAACGCTTCTCAATCCAAAATCGTCAATTCAAAATCCAAAACCGCTATGGGAGTTTCAATGATTGACGGGCTGATTGACCCTTTAAAGTTTGAGTTCATGCGAAATGCCTTAGCAATGGCGATCATGTTGGGCGTTCTGTGTGCGGTGGTTGGCAGCTACATGATTGTGCAGCAGATGAGCATTGATGGGAGACATGATTTCCCACTCGGTGCTGGCGGGGTTGCCGATCGCTGTTTTCTTAGATCTACCCCTCTCTGTTGGTGCGGTAGTCGCAGGGGTGATCAGCACCGTTGTTTGTCTGGGATTGAGTCGCAATCGCGGCTGAAAATCGATTCGGTGATGGCGCTGATTTTAGCATCGTTTTTAGCGATTGGCAGTACGTTGGTGACGGTTTTACCGGGCGCAAATCGCATTGATTTACTCCATATTCTGTTTGGCAATATTTTGGGCGTGACTCGGAGTGATTTACTGCTCACGTTTGGAATCACAATTCTGATCCTGATCGTAGTCTGGTTGTTTTACAAAGAACTCTTGTTTTATACCTTCGATCCGCTCGGCGCACAGGCTGAGGGAATGCCCGTGCGCTGGTATTACCTGGGGATTGTCACTGCAATTAGCTTAACTGTGGTTGCCAATTTGCAAACGGTGGGCGTTCTGCTGATGATTGCAATGCTGGTTGCCCCTGGAATGACGGCTTACTTACTGGTCAAAGAACTTCACCAGATGATGCTGTTGGGTGCAGGCTTAGGAGCATTAGCAGGCGTGGTGGGTATGTACCTGAGCTATTACCTGGATATTCCATCGGGGTCTGCGATCGTCCTGGTTGCCTTCGGACTGTTTCTGCTGGCGTTCTTACTTAGCCCGTCTCAAGGGGTGTTGACTCAATCTCGACGATTGAAAGCTCAAGAGGTCGGCTCACTGCGAAACATAGGAAAATAGGGGTTGCTGCTGGATAGGCGATCGCTTGTGCTGTCAAGAATTACTGTGTGTAAACAATCCAATCATCCCTTTCTGCTCTAAAATGATAATGATTATCATTCTAATTCAAGTCTTATGGAGAAGCCGGAAGCGTTTGATGTCCTCGTGGTCGGCGCAGGTGCAGCGGGTATCGGCGTTGGGGTTGTGCTGAAAGATCTGGGGTTGGAAAACTTTGCCATCCTGGAGCGACATCAAATTGGCGAGTCCTTTCGACGCTGGCCGCAAGAGATGAATTTCATTACCCCATCCTTCCCCAGTCATGGCTTTGGACACCTCGACTTGAACGCGATCGCCCGGAAAACCTCTCCTGCCATTAGCTTTCGGCGAGAACATCTGACGGGCAACCAATATGCTCAGTATTTAGAGAAGGTTGTAGATTACTTTCAGATCCCGGTTTATACCGACGTTGAAGTTCAAAAGATTGAACCTTTACCACAGTGCAGAGGATTCCTGGTTCATGTTCCGGATGGTATCCTCAAAACCCAATTTCTGATTTGGGCGGCTGGGGAATTTCAATATCCCAACTTAACTCCTTTTCCGGGTGCAGATTTATGTTTACACAATTCTCAGATTCAATCCTGGACTTATTTGAAAGGAGATGAATTTATCATCATCGGTGGCTATGAAAGTGGTATGGATGCGGCATCCAATTTAGTTGCATTAGGCAAACGGGTCAAAGTTTTAGATCGCACTGGCATTTGGGCAAAATCCCCGATACTGATCCCAGTGTTTCCTTATCTCCCTACACCCTTCAGCGGATTGAGTTTTGCTACTCGACTGGG
>JAAUTN010000345.1 GCA_012031415.1 Leptolyngbyaceae cyanobacterium SM1_4_3
AAAACTCCTGAACATCCTTGACTTGACTAGCAAATTCCTGTGCTTTCTCACGGTAGTCGGGATCATCTTGCAGGATATGACCATATTCCTTTAGCGTATGTCCACAGCCTGCGGCATTGATAATGATTGCGTCTACGTTGGTGCCTTCAAAGCTGTCGATCATGTGGCGGCGATCGCCTGTGCCTGTGCTTCCTGTCCCTGGTGCTGAGGCAAGGCCGCACAGCAGCCCTGTGATTTGGGAATGACCACCTCACAGCCATTGGCACTGAGAACTCTGGCCGTCGCTTCATTTACCTCTGAGAAGAACAGCCGCTGCACACAGCCGAGAATCATTCCCACCCGATAGCGCTGCTCTCCCTGCGCTGGAATTACGGTCGGCATCGTATCTTGAAACGATTCGGCAGTGACGTTGGGCAATAGAGATTCCATCGCAGCCAGTCGGGGCATAAATCGCTGAAGAATTCCGGTAGAGCGCACCAGTTTTGGCAATCCCAGCCTTTGGTAAACAAATAGCGGAATCAGCAGCAACCGCAGACGATTGGGGTAAGGAAAGAGAGAAAAGATGAGTTGGCGGAAGAGGCGATCGCCCAAAGTACGAGGAACATTTCGCTCAACCTGAGGACGGGTTGCGGCAATCAGTTGGTCATACTGCACACCCGATGGGCAGGCTGTGGTGCAGGCGAGACAGCCCAAGCAGGAGTCAAAGTGCTGTGAAGTTGCAGTAGACAGCGGCGCTTCGTGGTGATTAATGGCATTCATTAAATAGATCCGGCCCCTGGGCGAATCCATTTCTTTACCAATCACGCGGTAGCTGGGGCAAGTGGTCAAGCAAAAGCCGCAGTGGACGCAGGCATCCACCAGTTTTTGGTCGGGCGGATGTTTGGCATCAAAGCTGGGAAAGGAATCCAGGTTTTGAGCAGCAGCTTGGGTTGTGTCTGTGTTCATTTGGCGATCGCACCCCTCAACTATTGGGAATAAGACGTGGGAATAAAACGACGGGGACTGAGTAAATTTTGTGGGTCAAACTGGTGTTTTAACTTTTGCATCCATTCCAGCGCATTTCCGGAATAGCCCCAAACGTCGAACTGTTGTTTGAAAGATACTGGAGCCGCTAGCACCGTGAGGAAGCCCCCCTGAGACTCACACAGTTGGCGAATTTTGAGCAGCATTTGAGGAGTAATATCACCCCTCAACTTAAGTTTGCCTAAGCCGCTGCTGGCGTGGATAGTGGCGATCGCCTCAGTCATTTCACTCCGACTCATTTCACTCACTTGTACTAAAGTTGCGACTGCGTTAGCGGGCAATACTCCTATCTTGCAGGCAATTGCAGGTTCGGCGGCTGTCACCTCAAATTCTGATAATCGGTGCCATAAGTTGGACTCATCTCCAACGGTCAATTCTTTGCCTTCTAAGTCTAACGCTTGACCCACTTCTAGCAGTTTGGAGGCTTGCTGTTCGACGCTGACTGCAATTCCCTGAAAGCGGCTAACCAACCCCATGCCCTCACCTAGCTGTAGCTGAGCAACGGTGCTGTCCGAAAGGAGTTCAATTGCGGTTGGGGTTAAGGCTGAAGCGAATAGCGTTTTGGTTGCCTGGGCGATCGCCTCTGCCGTTCCGGTAAGCATGACCGTTTGGGAGCGATCGCCAGCGGATATACCCGAAAAGTTACCTGATCGATAATACCTAACGTTCCATAAGACCCGGTAAACAGCTTCATCAGGTCGTAGCCTGCAACGTTCTTCACGACCCGCCCACCCGCTTTGGCAAGCTGTCCATCTGCTCGCACAAAGGAAAGCCCAATCAGCATATCGCGAATGCCGCCATAGCGCTGTCGCAAAGCTCCTGTATCGGCAGTGGCAACAATGCCGCCCAGTGTTGCCCGGTTGGGATCAGTGGGGGCGATCGCCAGAAATTGACCCACCTTTGCCAGCGTCGCCTGAAGTTCTGCAAACCGCATTCCAGCCTCAGCCGTAACCGTCAGATCGCCCACCGCATGGTCTATTAGACGGTTTAGCTTTGCCGTACTCACCGCTACCTGAACGCCTTCTGCCAGTCCGCCCCAGTGCAGTTTACTGCCAGAGCCGCAGGGCAAAACGCGCCAGTGATTTTGACTGGCACAGGTCATCACGTCTGCTAGCTCTGCTGGAGTCGCAGGGTAAACCACACAGTCGATTTGAGTTCCAGGAACCAGGGCTGCGCTAATTTGAATTTGCTGCTCAGGCTCTAAACTTTCCCAGGCACAAACCCCAACTGAACCGACAATTTTCTCAAACTGAGAGGCGATCGCACTCATTCGCGCGGCCAAGTCACAACCCGCTGATCTTACAACTGATTCGGGGCTGCGATATATCAATATTGAAGGATTGGTTGTGAGGGATGGGTTGTTAATAGGTGAATGTTGGGTTTCATTCTTCAACTCAACCTACAAATTTACTTGCGATCGCCCATACGGACAAAGATCTAAAACAACACAGCGATCGCACGCTGGATTCTTGTAATAGCAACACTTCTGCCCGTGCAGCATCATTACCTCGTGGTTGTCATAGATTTGTTGCGCGGTCCAGTCGTTGGGAAGCTGAGCTTCGAGCAGTGTATGAGATGGTCCAACAGCAACGTTAGCAGGAATCAGTCCCAAGCGAATCGCAACTCGGTGATGATGACTGTCTACAGGTAGGGCTGGCAGGCGCAGACGACTAAAGGATAAAACAGCGGCACTGGTTTTAGGACCGACTCCGGGCAAAGATTCTAACCAGGCTCTAGCTTCTGGAACTGAAAGTTTAGCTAAAAAGTCGAGAGATAAGTCACCGTCTTGACGCTCCCCGATTAGTCGCAGCACTTGCTGGATGCGGGGGGCTTTTTGTTCTGCCCAGGTGCAAGCCGCGATCGCCCGTTCCACCTCCTGCGTTGGCGCATCTCGCACCGCTTCCCATGTAGGAAACTGCTTGACCAATTGCTTGAAGGCACACCCTGAATCTGCGTTGCGCGTGCGATGAGATAACAGTGAGGAAATTAACTCACTTAACGGATCAAGATTGTGAAAGTAAGGAATTGGGCAACCATACTCAGCACAGAGGCGATCGTGAATGAGTAAGGCTTTTTGCTGTAGATCGGGCATTGAGCAGGGGCTGGGGGCTAGGGGCAAAAACAAAAATTAAATAAACTGTCTTGCCCTATCTTGAAAGAATTTGTGCCAGAAACGCATTCAGCGTTGGGCTGATTTTCACCTCGCTACCAAACCGAAGCCTGGTAACGAGGATCTGGACAAGGGCTTAAGCGGCAGTCATTTCAACTTTAAAGGTGAAATCATTGAAGTCGCGATCGCTCCCTATCCCCTGATCTTCAAATCCAAGAGTCGCGCCACCGAGTGTTTTCACATGAGTAGCCTTGCCATGATTTGCAGATCCATAGGCGAAGTAGGCATTAACTGCATTGCCATTCCTCTGATTATTAGGATTCTCAGAGAGAAATGTGTCAGCGGTGCCGTTTGTGACGATGAAAGGAGCCAGCAAAACATCTCCGTCAACCTGAGCGGTGAGTTTATCCGTGTTTCGCTGTAACTGCACATCGGGTAGACGCTGTTTCAGCGCAACACTGGCATATTCGGCATCTCCGGGTTGAATTAGCTCATCGGTACCAGGATTGAGGATAGCGCCATTTTCATCTGCAACTGCATAAAAGCCAACCGAGTTGCCATAGGCAGCATCACTGCGAATGGTGTCAAACGTGAGTGAAACTTTTTGATCGACCTGCCCATCCTGATTGAGGTCAGACTGACGCAAATCAATTAATCCTGCTCCGTTCAAGCCTGCTGGACTGTCTGCCCCAGGGTTAACCGAATCAACCTGACTGCCAGTCTCATCCTTAAATGCAGGACTAACAGCTTGCTTTTGCACAGGTACGAACTCAATGGAGTCAAACCGAGCCATCTCGCCGCGATCAAGCTTGCCAGCAATTTCAAAGCGATCGCCCGGCTGTAGGGCAATTTGAGTATGGGTCGTGCGCCAAGCTCTGGCAGTTCGCTCTGCACCAGCAGACGGAAGGTTTCGATCAAACTTGAAACTTTTGCTTTGCCCGTCTACCGTCACCGTTGCGCTGGATACACCATCACTTTCATCGAAGTAACTAATTTTGACCTGATAGTTTCCAGCTTTGCCGTTGAAAACACCCGTTGCCTTACCTGTCGTTTGACCCGTATCTTTCAACGAAATTTGTCTTCCGCCCGACGCGCCAGAGTTGCTCGTTGATTCAATCTTGTAGCCGCTAAGCTGAAGCTGCTCTGCTTCATAGCGAATGGGGGCAGTGGAAATTGGGCTAGGTGTAGGAGACGGGCTGGGCGACGGATTGGGCGACGGACTGGGCGATGGCAGATTGGTACCAGGGTTAGTGTCGCCACTGCCAAACATTTGTGTCCAGTAGCGGTTGTAATTTACGCTGCCTGTGTCATTCGCCTGATAATAGTAGCCCACTCCGAGTTCTGTGTAGCTGGCGTTGAGCAAATTTGCTCGATGTCCAGGACTATTGATCCAGCCTTGAACAACCTGTTGAGGAGTGCTTTGTCCGGCGGCAATGTTCTCGCCCATTGCCCGTGCTTCATAACCTACTCTTTTTGCCCGGTCCCAGGGACGGGAACCATCTTTTCCTGTATGGCTGAAGTAGTCTTGCTGAGCCATATCTTTTGAGTGACCGTAGGCTGTCGCATTTAGCTCAGTGTTGAGCTTTAGGGCGATCGCCCGTTCTCACTACGAAACTGGTTGGTCAATTGCAAGACTTCAGTTTCAAATGACATCGTTTGCCTCCGTTGACTAGGTACTTCTCCGCGTATAACTGCGAGCCAGGAGAATGAACACTGGTCGAGGCACCCATGACTGGCAACCGTGCTAATCGAATCAGGTGGATTGGCGGTCGCGCTTTTCCGCTAGATGAAGCTACTTTGAAGCTACCAGTCTGGCCTAACGTCTTCTTCTAATTTGCATTTGTTCCCCACAAACATTCTTAATCTTCTGGTCCTCCGTTCCTTCCCCTTCCCTGCTAGTATCAAATTTTCCTAAAAGTTACTGAACACCCTTATCATTCATGCCATGATTTCCTCAGGTTAAAGCTACCGTTCAGGTCACTTCAGGCAAATCGGGCAAGGTAGAGGATAGTGTGACCGATGTTTTCATTTCTTACTCGCGTAAGGATAAAGAGTTTGTACAGCAGCTTCATGCAGCGCTAGTAGCTCACAAACGCGATGCCTGGGTCGATTGGCAAGACATTCTGCCAAGCGAGAAGTGGTGGAAGGCAATCGAAGCAGGAATTGAGGGCGCTGAAGCATTTGTGTTTGTGATTAGCCCCGATTCGGTTGAGTCAAAAGTTTGTGCTGATGAAATTGAACACGCCCTTAAGCACAACAAGCGATTGGTTCCAATTGTGCGTCGTGACACCGAGCCGGAGCGAGTGCATTCTGCTTTGAGCGCTCACAATTGGCTGTTTATGAGAGACAGTGACGATTTTGAAAAGGCGATCGCCCGCCTGCTCGAAGCGGTTGATACCGATTTGCAATACGTTCGGACCCACACTCGACTCACTGTGCGAGCAGTGGAGTGGGAGGACGCAAAGCGCGACAACAGTTTTTTGCTGCGGGGCAAAGACCTGGCTGATTCACAGCGTTGGCTGCGAAAAGGTCAGCAGAAACGCCCTGCACCAACGCCACTTCAGGTGGAATACATCACCGCTAGCGGTAATGTGCAGCATCGCAAACTGGAGCCGCGCAACGTCTTCTTGATTAGCGCGGCTGCGGCTGCACTGTCGATTGGAATGAGCTTTGTGGGAGGCTTGCAGACTTTAGAGTTTGCAGCTTACGATCACCTCTTTAGGATTCGCCCTAGTGAACCGCAGGACGATCGCTTCCTGATTGTGGAAGTGGATGAAGAAACCTCTCAACTGCTGGATACAGAATATGGAGTTAGCCGAACCGCTACCCTGCCCGACTCAGTTCTGGCAGAACTATTAGAGAAATTGCAGACCTATCAGCCCAGAGTAATTGGATTAGATTTATATCGCCCTGCTGCGGCTCAGGCAGATTTAGCGCCGCAGCTTGAACAGGCAGAAAACCTGGTTGCCATTTGCAAACACAGTGAGACAGATTGGCAGAGCGAAGTTATTGCGGAGGGCACTAAACCGCCACCTGAGGTTCCTCTCGATCGCGTTGGCTTTGGTGATTTCCTGCTAGAGGCGGACGGCAAGCGAGTCCGTCGCCAGATTCTTGACCAGAGTGCTGACCCTGAGTTTTGCAATACGGAGACTGCTTTTAGCCTGCTAGTTGCCCAGAAGTATCTGGAATCAGAAACCGGGATAGAGAAGGAGCGATCGCCACTGACGGTAACTATGTTGAAGAATGGCAATGGGGAAAAGCAACCTTTAAGCGGATTGATCAGGGCAGTATTTATCAATTTACCTACCCCAGCTACATCACTTTGCTCAACTATCGCGCTCATGCAGGCGACCCTGCTAACTTTGCGCCACGAGTGAGTTTGTCTGATATTTTAGAGAATCGGCTCACCGAGCAGGAGCTACAGCAGTTTAGCGATCGCATCGTTCTAATTGGAATCACCGATGTCACCAACCGAGGCAATGATTCCTGGTCTACCCCTTACGGGGTGCGTGAAGTTCCAGGTGTCATCATTCAGGGACAGATGACCAGTCACATTATTAGTGCCGTTCTAGAGGGTCGCAACACGATCTCGTGGCTACCCCTGTGGGCAAATTTGCTGTGGGTGCTGGGCTGGAGTGTGCTGGGCGGGCTAATTACCTGGTACTTTCAGCGGCTTCTCTCGCTTAGTTTGGTTGGCGCGGGGGCGATCGCCAGTCTATACATTCTTTGTAGCCTCCTGTTCATTGTTCAGGGTCTCTGGCTACCGCTGATTCCACCAGCGCTGGCCTTTTTGCTGACAGGCTCAAGCGTTGGCTATATCACTTACAGGTTACGGAAAGCCTGGTAGCATTCATGGCTATAATTTCAGTACTTACCGAGAGTGCATGATGAAACGGCGTTTTCGCAGCAAACTGGTGTGGGCGTGGGTGTGGGCGATCGCCAATTCTTTTCTTATCCATTCTTTTCTCAACCCCTCACCCGCACTGGCTCAATCTACCGTCTCACCGGGTCTGGTGCAGCGCGTGATCAATCTTTTTAACCCTCCCCGAAATCGCAACAGTGGTGCAGCAGCCGGACGGCAATTTGCAGGGGCAGGACGTGATCTTTGCCCCCCTACCTCAACCCCACTAACGGCTCTAGTGCCCAATACCAACCTGGGGCTAACCCTTGATGCCAACCCTACGCTGTGGTTCTACATTCCCTATGCTGCATCACAGGGCTATGAAACCGAGTTGTTCTGATTGACGCTGAAGAAAACGACGTTTACAAACAGAATTTTGCTTTGCCAGAAGAGCCA
>JAAUTN010000346.1 GCA_012031415.1 Leptolyngbyaceae cyanobacterium SM1_4_3
CGATCTCAAATGTATGAGGTCGTCATCAGTTGTGTTTGTGGTTTAGTACGTCTACGGGTGCAGTATGGCTAAAATCCGAGCTTTGGTAGTTCAACCTGCCCATTTTTCTTATTTCTGAAGAGGTCTATTGGGGACAGTTCATCGACCATGATGTGACGGCTAACACCGATCGCGCTTCCCAAGATTTGCAAACCGACATCACCAAAGATGACTTTCAGCCTCTAGCCCCTGACTTTGTGGCTGAAAAGCTAAAGAACTTGCGCCGCCCCGTGTTTGATCTAGACAGCGTTTACGGAGATGGCCCAACTCTGAATCCGGCCAATCCCACCGAGGCAAAAGACTTCTACCAGGAAGAAGATCCAGTAAAACTGAGAATTGGTCAAAACGCCCTCAAAGACTCTGCGGGCAACGATGTTCCGGGAGATAAAATTCCGCCAGTGGACGACCTGCTGCGCGACCTACCCCGCAAAGATAGAAACGCCATCATTGGTGACAGCCGCAACGACGAAAACCTGATCGTTGCTCAGCTTCACACGGCCTTCCTGCGTTTCCACAATGCGGTAGTGGATTGGGTACGAACCAACGAACCCAAGAGCTTCAAGGATGAGCATGGACTGTTTCAGCGATCGCAAAACCTGGTTCGCTGGCACCATCAGTGGCTTGTCGTGAACGACTTCCTCAAAACCCTGACTGTAAATGGAACAGTAGACAACATCCTGAACAGCGGGCTGAAATTTTACGACCTGAGATATCGCGATATCTTCATGCCTCTGGAGTTCTCCGTCGCAGCCTATCGCTTTGGTCACAGCATGGTGCGGGCTGCCTATGACTACAACCGCAACTTTGGACGCGAAGCTGTTCTGCTTCCCAGTGCCAGCTTTGAACTACTATTTTCCTTCACAGGCAGAGGCAACATCGGTGAGCGCAACGGTCCCGGTGCCAACGATACCCTGCCCTTCAACTGGATTATTGAGTGGGATCGATTTGTGGATAAAGCTGCTGCTGAAGAGCGGCAAACTCGCTCTGCCCGCAAGATTGACACCCGCCTGACTCCACCTTTGTCCACCATGATCAATGAAGGAGAAGATGAGTCCTCCCCGATGATCAAGGAACTGTTGAAGCACCTGGCAAAGCGCAACCTGCTGCGTGGCTATTTACTCAGCATTCCTACTGGACAAAGTTTGGCGGCGAAATTGGGGGTACCGAAGCTAACCCCAGAAGAACTCAAGCAGGACAACTCCGACGCAATGAATCAAGCGCTGGAACCTTTCCTAGAGAAGACACCTGCCTGGTTTTACATTCTCAAAGAGTCCGAGGTTCGGGCGAAAGGAGAGACATTGGGTGAAGTGGGTAGCCGCCTGATTGCTGAAACATTCATTGGACTGATGATGCATGACCCTGCTTCTTACTTGAATCAGCGTGACTACAACGGTCAGCAATGGGAGCCTGATAAAGGAGTGAAGTTGCCAAATGGCGGCGAGATTCGCACTATTGGCGATTTCCTCAAGTTTGCAGGCGTGATGCTGTAAATCAACGGGAAATCGACAGCGTCATTTCAGCCGCATGACGTGTGGCTGAAATGACGCAAAATCGTGATGATAAGGGACTGGAAGCAGGAGGCAGAGTCTCTGGAGTGGCATTACAAGGCGGAGCCTTGTAACGAGGAAGCACACCCTAGCCCCTAGCCCCTCCTCACACCAAAATTGACATCGCTCCATCCGCTAGTTTTGCTGCTTCTACTTTGAGGTAGTCGAGGAAGGTGCTGGCAACCACTGAAAGCTGTTTGCCTGATAGGTAGACCGCATACCAGTTGCGGTGAATGGGGAAGCCTTGCACATCTAAAACGGTGAGTTCACTATTGGAGCCTTCGGGGGTGAGGGTGTGACGAGAAAGGACGGATAGGCCTAAGCCTCCGGCGATCGCCTGTTTAATTGCCTCATTACTGCCCAACTCCAGCCTCACCCTAACAGACACGCCCTCTTGGTCAAACAGCTTTTGCACCGAACGACGAGTGCCTGAACCCGGCTCTCGCATAATAAAATGCTCGTCAATCAGCCGCGATAGAGGAATGTTTTTCTGCCCTGCAAGGGGATGATTTCTAGGTGCGATCACCACTAGCGGATTGTCGAGGAATGGATAAGCCTCAATATCCATGTGTTCAGGCAATTGGCTCATGATGTAGAGGTCGTCCTGGTTGTCTGACAGTCGCTCAATGACCTGCTCGTGATTGGTCACAATTAGTGAAACATCAATGCCGGGATAGATCTGGCAGAAAGGTCCAAGCAACCGAGGGACAAAATACTTGGCTGTGGTGATGACGGCTAACCGAAGCTGTCCCTGTTTCATGCCTTTCATATCTGCGACTCGCATTTCTAACTGATCGAGCCGACTAAAAATATCCTGGCAGGTAGAAAACAGTTCTCGCCCTGCGTCGGTCAGGTAAAGCTTTTTGCCCACTTGCTCAAACAGGGGTAGCCCTACCGCTTTGGTTAACTGTTTTACCTGCATGGAGACGGTTGGCTGAGTCAAAAATAACTCCTCCGCAGCGCGGGTAAAGCTGCCGTGACGAGCCGTTGCTTCAAATACTTTGAGTTGATGTAGGGTGGCGTGGATCACCTGAAAGCTCCTGCGTCAATTTCTGCCCGGGCAGGTTTATGGGTAAAAGTCTATCACAAGCAAATAAACTAGTGATTTTTATCTATGGATTAGACATAGGTTTAAATCTATGAAAAAGATAAGAACTAGTGATTTTTATCTATGGATTTTGGAGTTACTATTAGGAGTAACAGCAAATATACAAGTTCCCTTCCATAGCACTGTACGGTTATCAGTGAGTTGCTAGTTCAGAAAGCACCAGGTTCCCATTTCCCGCAGGCAGTTGGTTTTTCTGAAATTGTGCTAGTGACTTTATTGCGATCGTGCAGTGCTTTTCTTTTGTCTAAATCTATTTGTTCAGGTTTAATTTGCACAAAACTGTTGAAGTGGATGGGCGATCGCTTTCCTTCCGTATGAAGATGACAGCTATTGTTTGTACGCAGTAAGTTGAAAGCTCAAATGGGCATAGCAATCATCTTTTGAAGATTGCCGCAGACCGTGACACGACAGGCAGCGACCTAGACGCAAATCTGAAGCACAAATTCCTACCGATTCTGTACTCAAATGATATGGCGCTACGCGCCTTGATTAAACGTTTTTTGTGTGGCAACCCCCGCCGCACAGGGGCTTCCACACAAAAAACGTGTCCTAAGGTATGCGCGTAGCGCCGTACAGCCTACAACTTAAATTAGACGTTCAAGACTCTGAGCAATTTCACTAAGTTGTTGGGTACTTATTTTAGTTTGGCTGATACCACTTGCAGTTTCTTTTGTTCCACAATCAACCGATTCCATTGCTTGTAAAACTTGGTGAACGCCGTCTAATTGCTGTTTCAGGTTCAACGATATCTGTTGAGTGTTTAAAGCCACTTTATCGATTGCCTGCGATACTTCAGTAAAAGCTTGCTCAGTTCCTTTTGCAGTTTTTACTTCTACCGTAACTAGCTTCGTGCCCTTTTCAGTTGCCATCACTGTTGAATAAATCGCATTCTGAATCTGAGACACCAGTTCATTAATTTTGCCAGCAGATTGTTGACTCTGATCAGCAAATTTGCGAATCTCATTGGCAACAATACCAAAGCCTTTCCCATGTTCACCTGCACGAACCGCTTCAACCGATGAGTTGAGTGCCAACATATTTGTTTGACTCGCGATATCTGAAACAAGCTGGGAGATAGTGCCAATTTGATTAGCTTGTTCACTCAACTGCATTATTTCTTCAGCAATGAGTTCCATTTCCTTTTCTAAGTTAGACATACCTTCCAGATTGTCTTCCACCGCTTGAATCCCGCTTTTTGCAAGTTCAAGTACTTGTCCAGCACCGGTAGCGGCAGCTTTAGCTTGCTCTGAGGTGTGTCGAAAGGAAGCTTCTAGCTCATCCATTGTAGCCGTCGTTGCATTCACCTCAGCAACTTGCTGATTGGCAATTCGCTCTTGCTGTTCAACAGTTGTTGCAATCTGGTTGGAGGAGGTCGTGAGGCGAACAATAGATTCCTGAAGTGTTCGACTGATGACTGAAGAGATCAGCGCGTTTAAGGTGAGTGCAATTGCGGCAGCGATAATTGTGCCAACTGTAACCAATATGAGTAGGAAAGATCGAGCAGATTCAGCCTCCAACCTTTTATCTACCAGATTTTCTTCCTCCTCATAAAGAATTCTCTGGTGAATATCTTCCAAACCTTCCAGTTGTATCTCGGCCGTCAGAGCAGTGGCTTGCTGAATTTGTCCTGCTTTCACTAGCGCAAATACTCGTTCAGATACTTCTATCAGTTCGTTAGCTTCCGCCAGCACTTTTTCCATTGGTTCTATATGTTCAGGATCATCCTCAAGCATTTCAATAATTCCTGAAGATGCTTCTTGAAACTGTTCAAGCCCTTCTTGATAAGTATCCTGATAGTCTTCCTCCGTTGGAAAAAGCACCTGACCTCTAACCGCTCGAACCATCTTAGATAGACCAACTGTTAATTGACTCACTTCGCGAATTGTTTCTTGCTCTGTCTCTATCTCTTCCTGGAGTTCTCTCATCTGCCAATAATGTGAGTAAGTGAATCCATTCAACATAACAAGTAACAAGATAGGAGAGAGAGATCCCAAAAAGATACGAGTTCTGAGTTTCATGCCTCTAAGTTCCATGCCTCTAAGTTCCATGCCTTTATGTTTCATGCCTTTATGTTTCCTTTCCAGAGATTCTGCAATATCTACGCCAATACAATTGGCAACCACTCTATGTCTCACTGAGAACTTACTCATCTACCCAACAGGAATCGATGCGTAGCTCTAGAGCTTTTTGTTGGGTGTAGGATAATGATTGCTGATTGACTGACAAATCTTCTGATGTAGGTTGGGTAGAGCAAAGTGGAACCCAACCCACGGTATATCAGTGATTTTAGGAGTTTTGTCAGTCACCCAGTAATGATTGAACTAGCAAAAAGAATCACTAAGTAGTTTGTTCCTTAGTAAGGCAGACTCACGCCACTTACAAAACTTAAGTAAAGAATCAGATGCGCCCTAAAGCTTCCTAAAATCTATGCTCCTGTTAAAGCTAGAGGCTATAGCTGTTTCCATCTCTAACTCTCTTCAAAGCCTGAGAATTTTGCGTTTGCAAATCATTTAGGTAGTGCATTGAGTTTACAAACTCTAATCTTGCAGCTAAACATTTCTATACATATCCTGCACTCTGGTTAATCTCATCCGTGAGAGAGTTACGAGATGGAACTTGGTAGGAATGGATTAGTCGTATAGAAAAAGGATGAATCTTTGAAGAGCATCCTAAACCCCTTGCTGAAATTGTAGAAATTAAAACGTTGTTAATCCTCAGTAAATTGCGGACTTTAATCAGCTAAATTGCGGATTTCAGCAACACTGTTTCCTTCGAGGCTGCTTTGGGGATCTGCGTTTATTTAAGAGCCCATTTTTTCAAGGCGCGGCGGAGCCGCGCCTTGAAAAAATGGGACTTTATTTTTATGCAAGTCCCTTAGTAGGTTAAATCATGAGTTTGAGACAACTGAGCTAACGTTGACCAGCGAACAGAAAATGGATTTCGGAGATACTGCTGGACGAGGGTTTGTCGTTCAGTCTCTTCTAAATCCTCTAAAGTCCAGGTTGCAAGTGAGCCTACAGCCTGGAGAAAATGGATGGGAGAAGGTAGAACAGAGAATTGATCAAACGTTTAAAGCTCATTCTCATGTCATGATCGAAAGCTTGGGCGCAGGCGAAGCTTTTGGTAAGTTTCGCGCTTCCCTGGAGAAAAAATACATTCTCAAAATGATTCGGATCTAGGCTGATTTAGAGATCTGTCTTGCACGAGTTAAAAACCGTAGTTCGGCTGACCATATTCCTGTCTCAGACAATAAAGTTGAACAATACAATCAGATAGCCGCAGCAGCGGTTTACGACTGGGATTTAGAGATCAATAACAACGGCCCAGCTACCCCAAACGAAATTTTATCAGCTATCCAAACTCTACTTTAGCCGCTGTTACGCACTAATAATCCTTTCAGGGCTTGCTCAAACAGTCGTTCAGCGAAATTTACATCTAAAGGAGCGTGACCAACCAGCAGCCGAAAGTAAATCGGGCCATACAGCAGATCAACAGCGATTTCTGGGTCTAGATCTGCGGCAAAAACACCCTGTTTAATGCCTTGCTCAATTAGCATTTTAGCGATCGCCCGACGCACAGCCAGATATCGAGTCCGAAACGCTTCAGCCGTATCTTGATCCATCTGGCCTGCGGCGATAACTGAGGCAACGCTATGTCCCGTTTCGCCCGCATACGCCTGTATCAACAGCGGAATCTGCCGCTTGAAATCTTCAATCACAGAACCCGTGTTAGGGAAATTGGTCTGCTCCTGGGTTTTTCCAAGAAGGCATCCATGAGCAACTCGGCTTTGTTTGACCACCAGCGATAAATTGTGGTCTTTGTAGTTCCAGCGCGAGCCGCGACCCCTTCAATTGTGACTGAATTAAAGTCACTGGCTTGCAGCATCTCATACGCCACTTGTAGAACTGCCTGCCGTACCGCTTCACTTCGCGGACGGCCGCGAGAAGAAGGTGATTTTCGCTGGCTGACTGCCTTCATGACAACCTCTGTTTAAGATTAAGCATACAGTACGTTGCGTATATTAATATGCTATCACTAGATCTGCTTCAAGGACTTTGTGGCAGTAAGGGTGAGAGATGAGGTTGAGGCTTGCTCATCAAAGCTTTGCTGACTTGACGCTTATAGAAATTCTTAGGCGACAAAAATAAGGAAATTAGTCCAAGTATGAGGTAGCTCATAAACTTAACGATACGCAGCGTATATAAATAGAAACATCAGCGAAACGACGAACGAGCTAAACCAACTTCAATCACACTCTCAACCGTTTCCAAGTTCCACCAATCATTCATTAGGAGACAACATCATGACTACCGCAACTTTGCAGTGCTACGAATCTCCCATCCGTCAACTCACGGCTTCTTCCGCTCACAAAAGACCAAGACTGGTTGCTCAATGGCAAATCGTAGACAACAAGCTGATTTGTGTGTGGAATCTAGAGTAAAAGAGTTCTTGTTTCAGGGTGGTAATGAGTGAGAATCGGTAATCGATAAATGGGGAATGGGTCATTGCTATCTCTATTTCTCCTTCCCCATTCTCCTTCCCCCCCTCGCTACGAAGATTAATTAGGACAGATAACAGGCAGCAAATGCTTCTACTCCAGAAAATCATGATGAAATTTATTGTTGAATTAGCTGCGACAGTTTAGCTGTAGGAACGGCGGCACCAGCGAATCGCGCCCCAAAAGCCAGGCCGTCGACCTGGACGTGCTGTCCTGGCTTTATT
>JAAUTN010000347.1 GCA_012031415.1 Leptolyngbyaceae cyanobacterium SM1_4_3
GGTTCTACCCATTTTCCTTTCCTGTTTGCAGTTATCCTCCCCAAACCTGCTTTAGCACTGTTTGAGGGTCAACATCAGCGATGTTTCCTGTTGGAGACTTGATCCCCAAAATTTGTCGCTGGCAGGCAGCAGCTTCGCGGGATCAGTCGGGCCAAATAGCGCCAGAGTGTAAACCTTTAGCGCCACTGCCAGATGCATCGGAGCGCTGTCTGTACACAGCAGCAGGTTTGCCCCGGCGATGATAGCAGCGAGTTTACCCACGTCTGCGGGCGTGGTGACTTTCAGGTTGGGGCAAGCTTTAGTCAATGCTGCAACAAATTCTGGATCGTCTGGCCCTTGCACTACGACCAGTGGCAAATCAGGCTGTCGCTGCTGAAAATCTTGAATAATTTCCTGCCATTTCTCGACCGGATAAATTTTGTCGATGCCTTTGACTTGTGCCAGTTCGCTAGAACCGCCATGAATCAGCACATAGCCGCTACCCGGAATTCCCAGTCGCTTTTGCTCGGCTTCAGCCCATTCCAGATCTCGTTTGGGAATGTTAATCGACAACTCAGGACAGAGAGTGTTGATTCCCAAACCTTGCAGCAGGTCATGATACATACTGGCGGCGTATTGCTCAGGCTTCAGGGGAACGGTGTTTGTGAGGAAGAGTTTTCCCGCTGCGTTGCCTTCATAGCCAATCCGAATAGGGGTTCCGGTTAACCAGAGGAGGAAGCCAACGCCCCAGCGCTGCCCCAGGGAAAGCGCAATGTCGTAGTAGCGATCGCGGATAACGCCCAGCAAGTTTGCCCAATCCGCCGGACTGTTGCGGTCTTTGAAATCAAACGGGATAGTTTCATCCATCGACTTGCACACCCGATAGGCACCTTTTGCCCTTGGTTCTACGACTACATCGATTTGAGCGTCAGGATAGGTTCGCTTCAGATCATCCAGAGTCGGAAAGAACAGAATTTGATCACCAATCCCACCAGGGACAAGAGCCACTATTCGCATAATATTTTGTTACGCATATTCGCAACCCCATTTTACGGGAACATACACTCGGTGAAATGCCTAATTAGAACACACTGTGAGAAAGTTGGTCTCGTGATTTAGATAGAGGGACATCGTGTATCTATTAATTCCAGCAGCAGGAGTCGGTCGGCGGATGGGGAGCAACCGCAACAAATTGCTCATGCCATTATTGGATAAGCCCCTGCTTGCCTGGACGCTCTTAGCCGCCAAAGCCGCCCCCAGCATTCACTGGATCGGCATCGTCGGACAGCCTCAAGACTGGCAAGACTTTAAGGAAATTGTGACCGATCTGGCTCTAACGAAGTCAGTCCGCTTTATTCAAGGCGGATCAACTCGGCAAGAGTCCGTTTATCGCGGCTTACGGGCGCTACCTGCGGTCGCAGAACAAGTACTCATTCACGACGGGGCACGCTGTCTGGCAACTCCTAACCTACTAAATCGCTGCTCTGAGTCCGTACTGACCTATCCAGGACTAGTCGCTGCGGTGCCCGTAAAAGACACGATCAAGGTGGTCGATGAGACGAGGGCGATCGCTGGCACACTCGATCGCAGCAAACTCTGGGCCGCCCAAACCCCCCAAGGCTTCTCAGTCGAGCAGTTGCTCCACTGTCACGCCGAAGGTCAACGGCAGAATATAGAGGTGACAGACGACGCTGCCCTATTCGAGCATTTTGGTTTGCCAGTCCAAATTGTGGAAGGTGAAGAAACGAATTTGAAGATTACAACCCCGGCAGATTTGGCGATCGCCGAATTCATCCTGCGTCAACGGTTTAATAGCAAGGGGTGAAGTTATTGGGGATGGGGCAATTACAGTTCTAACCAATTCTCTAGCTGCAAGTTTTGAATATTTGCAAAGTGGCGTGTGTTGTTGGTTACTAAAATATCCTGACGAGATCGAGCAATGGCGGCGATCGCGGCATCAAAAACTCCAGTTAATTAAATTTTTGTCCTATTCAACTGTTTAAAGATTCTATTTCTCTACCCATATCTATATGACGCTCCTGATCGATTTCAGCAAAAATTTCGTCTAAATTAGGTTGATTACTCCAGGCTCCAAAAAGTCGATTTAGCTTTTCCAACTTTTCCTGCTCGCTAATAGAACCCGTACTTGAAGAAGTTTTGTTAGTATCTATTTCAATTTCAACTGTGATCTCTACACCATCAGGAATATCAATATCTTCTAGTAGTTCAATGGCTTGCCCTTGCTTAATCCCTTTGACTTTCATAGCAATTACTCCTAGCCTTAACCTCATTAAATAGCCATATTTTGTTTCTACAGACCATCCATCTCAGCGATCGCAAACGCTTGATCAATTATTTCTAACTCTTTCTGAATTTCTGGATCACTTGCCATTGCCGCAAGCTGTTGCTCAAAATCCGATATTTGTTGAGTAAGCCAATCTTTAGAGGAGCCAACACGTAGGTTATGAATAATTCGTTCTACTAACCATAACTGCTCCTCACGGGGCAGAGTATTGATAACCTGCTCAAGCTGGACTAAATCAGAGGAAAACATGATTTTTAAATGTCTGCTTGTGACATTATTTTAATACGATAGCTGTGTGAGAGCGATCGCCTTTATTCTCCGCCTCCTAAAGAATTTCTTCTAGAGTTCCTCTATCTTTCGCAACGCTCAAAAATAAATACACTGCTTCATCTAAGGCAAGTCTTGCTGCTTCTGGTGTTGCTCCTGAACTCATTACATCTAAGGGCATTGCATGAGCAATGTACTGTGTTCCCTCTTTCCAAATTTGAGCCGTATATTCAACGTTCATCTTTTCCTCCTAAATTTTTTAATCGCAGTTTCAAGGATTCTGGTACATTGACTGCTAATTCTAATTCTTGTGAAGACGGCCAATTAGTTAGCTCATTCCAAATAACATTCATAAGATTAGTACGAACTAACTTTGCATTTTCAAGGTTTGCGCCTCGAAGATCTGCGCCTCGAAGATCTGCGCCTCGAAGATCTGCACTACTTAGGTTTGCTTGCTGTAAATTTGTCAATCTAAGGTCTGAGCGGTTAAGACGTGAACCGATAAAACTTGTATCTACTAAATTTACTTCTTTAAGATAGGCACCCCTTAAATCTGCACTATTGAAGTTTGCTCCTTCTAAATTAGAACCTCTAAAATCTGCACCGCTAAGATTAGATCCTTCAAGGTCGGAATTGGCCAAATTTGCAGTTTTAATATCTGTACCTCTAAGGTCTGCATCAATCAGTTTGGCACTTTGAAAATTTGTATTACTGAAGTTTGCTCTTCTCAAGTCGGTGTAGCTCAGATCTGCATTACTGAGATCTGCACTGCTCAAATCTGCACTTCGCAGGTCTGAAAACTGTAAGTTTGAGCTATTGAGATTTGCCCCTCTGAAGTCCGCAACACTGAGATTGCTATGACTTAGATCTGTACTGTTTAAGAATGGGCCAATTATATCTACACAGGTTCCAATATCTATACAATCGCTATAGCCCATAATCTGTAGTAATTGAAATTCATTAAAGGTATCAGTATTCAATTGCCCACAGGGGTGAAAGATACAATCATTGTCTAAGTTTCCTTTGCGTGAAATATAACTTTGTAATTCTAGAAGCAAAATCATTATGTTGAGGCCTGTATAAATATCTAATTGCCGCTGTCCTAACGAGTTTAAATCTCTATGATTTTTGATTTGCTCCCTGAGTAGGCGCATTTTTTTCTGGGGTAAATTTTCAGGAGTAGCATCGATAAATTCTCCTTTACACCAACGGAAGTAAAATCTTTGTAGTCGCTCAAAAAGAATGCTTGCAGCCTCTGTAGATAGCAAATCAGTTAGCAATATTAGAAGATACTGTACAATCTCTATTGTCAAACCTCCATAACCAAGGAGGTCGTAGATTTCCCAGTCCATTTGTTCAGTGGGGACGTAGAATTCGCGGCGGCGATCGCCCCCTTTGACCAATCCTCAATTGCCTCCTTCAACCGTTCCGCACAGAGAAATTCGCTAAAGCTTTTGTGAGTGAATTCAACAAAGCCAGAGCCTTTTCTGCCTGACTCCATATAGAAGGCAGATAGGGCATTTCGCAAGGGACTGTCCTGCAAACGGGTTTGGGCGGCTTCTAGCAATCTTTTGGCTTTGTCGTCGCTTTTGAGGCGTTCTTCGATCATGGCGATCGCCGCAGACTCACCACCCGACTGCACCACACAAAGCCCAGCTTCTGCCAAAATGCGTCGTAGCCCTTCAGTTTCGAGTTCGGTCAGGTCACGGTTGAGCAGTTCGGGGCGTTGTTTGGTCAGCACCCAATCCAGCGTTTTCTGGTAGATCAAGACTTTAGCGCTAGCTTCATTTGCCGCTTCAAACATTTCTAAGCGCAGTTCACCGTCTCGATGCATTGCTGCCAGGAGGTAGAGCAGCAGCGGTTCTCGCGTGAGTTCATGGACGCGATCGGGCAGGCGCGGATCGTGCAAAATTTCCTTGAGATGAGTTGGGTCTGCATTGATGAGTTTGCCCCATTGAGCTAACCATTGGCTCTGGAGTTCGTCGTCCATTGGTTGCAGTTCGACTCGCTCCAGGTTAGGTGGCATCAGTCGTTCGATGCTTTGGAGGGAAAGGGATCTACCTGTGATCAGAATTCGGTGTCCCTTCTCAGAGTTGTGGGCGCAGCTTTCCTGGAATCTGCCGACCTGACGCAAAAATTCCTCCAGTCCGCCGCTGGTTCTGCCTTCCATCAGCAGTTCGTCGAAGCCGTCGAGCAAAAACAGGAAGCAAATGTTGCGATCGGTGAGCCAACCCGGATCGTTTTCGGCAAAGTCGCGGTCTACAGCTTTTCGCAGGGTTTCCTCAAAGTCTTTTTCCAACGTGCGAACATCCCGCAACCGAATCAGAATCGGTGTCCAGCGAGGATGTTCATGCTGTCGCACCCAGTCAGCAAACATCCGGCAGAAAACGCTTTTGCCGCGACCTGGCCCACCCTGAATGAAGAGGACGCGATCGCCCTTCTCCCCATTATTCAACAGTTGCCTTGCCCACTGCTCTATCTGAACAGGTGACTGCTCTAGATCTGGTTCCCCATTTTTTTGAATTAGCTGTGCTTTTAGCGGCACATAGATATCTCGAAAGCTAAATTTCTCATTGAACACCCGCTCCAACGGTCGTGGCTGAATTCTCTCACTCAGATAGCTGTCGATGCTGAAGTATTTCTCAAATACCTCCCGACCGCCCAGTCGATACCAGTCCACCAGCCGCTTAACGGATTCGCCCGCGTCGATCAAAGCGGGCAGCATATGTTCATCGGTTCTGCGGGCAACCTGTTCGGCAATTTTGACGGCGGCATCAGGTTTAATCCCCAGTTCAGTTAGGCGGACTGTGAGGGCTTCGTTGAAAGCTTTTGCAAGTTTGGATTCGTGGAAAAAGGCGATCGCCCGTCGCGCCTCTTTATCATCAATTTCCAATTCACCCAACTGCCGGATCTGCCGCTGCACCATTTCCGATGCTGGCTCCTGACCAATTTTCTTCAGCAGTTCTTCCCGATTTCTTAGCCCTGCCAAAATTGCTCTAAAGCTTTCCAAATAAGCCGCCTGACTCACCAAAGCTACCGACTGAGCTAATGTTGGCTCCGTTTTGGTAGTTTCCAAGTAAAACTTCAGCAGCCCAGTGGCAATAGAAACAAAAGGCAGCGTTGATTCTGCCAGCCTTGCCAGCGGCGAATTTAGCACATCCAAAAGCGAAGCAACCCTGGCAACCTGCGGCGCGATTTTTTGAATCTCTGCATCCTGTAACGCCTCCGCCAGACCAAACACAGCATTTGCTGCATCAATACCGCTGGTAACGGAATCTGTCGAAAATAGATCCTTGATATCGGTTGTTAAAAACTTCCAGATCCGGGTTGCCATCGCTATTTTTATCTCGCTGCTGCATCAAGCTAACCCAAAATTTTCCGGTGAGGGAGTTGCTCAAGCAAAATCAATGCTTTATGGACATAGGACATAACTCTATAAAATAATCAAGTTTACATTAAACGTAAATATATTAACTTCCTCAGCCAACTATAGATATGGTGCATTATGTCTAAAAATACAAGCTAAAAACCCTATATGGAGATATGTTTCTTCTTGGTTATTAGTTTTCCTGGCAAAATCTGTTAACCCTAAAGGTTAATAATGCTTGAAGCCCTGGTAGAATGGATATTGTGTTTAGAAACTCTAAATTTGCTTCGGAGTGCAACAACCAGAGGCTTCTAGAGAAAAGGTATGGGAAGGATCGAGCTAAGCGGATTACAAGGCGGCTAAATGATCTCCGTGCTGCTGATGTGCTTGATGATATGGGATCGCTTCCAGGGCGATGTCATGAACTACTTCACGATCGCGCAGGGCAGTTATCGCTGGATTTAGACCACCCCTATCGACTCATTTTTGAGCCAGCAGACGAACCAATCCCAGCCAAGCTGGATGGTGGACTTGATTGGACAAAAGTAACCGCCGTTAGGATTTTGGGCGTGGAGGATACTCATGAATAATCGAGCAATACAAAATCAATACACGCCAGATTTTGTTTCCCCACCCGGAGAAACTTTACTTGAAGTGCTTGAAGAACAGGGAATGACCCAGGCAGAGTTAGCAGAGCGAACGGGTAGACCCAAAAAAACAATCAACGAAATTGTTAAAGGAAAAGCTGCACTCACTCCAGAAACAGCGCTGCAACTAGAACGAGTTTTAGGTATTCCAGCACGGTTTTGGAACAATCGTGAACAGCAATATCGAGAAGCTCTAGCACGGCAGGAGGAAAGGGAACGCCTGCAAACGCAAACGGACTGGCTTGAGCAAATTCCTGTGCGTGAAATGATTAAACGAGGCTGGATTGAATCCTGCGACGACCCAATTGAGTTACTGAAAACTGTTTTAGGATTCTTTGGGGTTGTTTCCCCTCAGCAGTGGCAGGAAATATGGAGCCAAAAAGCAGTATCTTTTCGGAAATCGACTGCTTTTGAAAGTCATCCAGGGGCGATCGCAGCCTGGTTACGTCAGGGCGAAATCCAAGCACAGCAAATTCCTTGCGATCCCTACGACGCAGGGAAGTTTAGAGCGGCTTTACAGCAGATTCGTACTTTAACAGTGCAGCCTCTAGAGATCTTTCAGCCAGAAATGGTGCGTCTCTGTGCTGCCGCAGGCGTTGCAGTAGTCTTTGTGCCTCAACTTACAAAAACCAGAGCAAGTGGAGCAACGCAGTGGTTGAGTTCTAGCAAAGCCCTGATTCAACTTAGCCTACGCTACAAAACAGATGATCACTTGTGGTTCGCATTCTTTCATGAAGCAGGGCATTTGCTCTTGCACGGCAAGCGTGAGGTGTTTTTTGGAAGGGGCGATCGCGCAA
>JAAUTN010000057.1 GCA_012031415.1 Leptolyngbyaceae cyanobacterium SM1_4_3
CCCTAGCCCCTAGCCCCTTCCCTCCATGTCTCCACCAACACCTTTCTCCCAGTCCTCCCGCTTTATTTTGATAAGCTGGTGTGGCCAATCCAGAGAAAACCCATCCAAGTTATGCACAGGTTACTATCAGGATCGCTGAGCGTTGATCATTTAACCGTTGAAATTGCGGATCTGCCGAAACCCTTACAGGGCTGCAAGCTCGTTCAACTGTCAGATTTGCACTACGACGGCTTGCGGCTTTCAGAGCGACTGTTGGCAGAGGCGATCGCTGCCACGAACGCAGTCCAACCTGATCTGGTAGTGCTGACTGGCGACTACGTGACCGACGACCCAACCCCAGCCCGTGCCCTTGCCACGCAGTTACAGCAACTTTGCAGCAGCGCTGGCACCTATGCGGTGTTGGGCAACCATGATATTGTTCCTGCGGGTTCGCAAACTGAAATCACGACTGCGTTTGTCGAAGCCGGAATTCAAGTGCTGTGGAATCAGATTGGCTATCCGTTTGGGTCAGAGTTGCCGCTGGTCGGGCTTGCCGACTTTTGGTCAAGAGACTTTGACCCCGCTTCGGTGATGAATCGACTCGACCCAGCTACCCCACGCATCGTCCTGTCTCACAACCCAGACAGCACCGTTTATCTTCAGCCTTGGCGGGTAGATCTCCAGCTTTCGGGGCACACACACGGCGGTCAGGTGGTGATTCCTGGACTGGGACCGATTCCCACCTGGTATCAGGCTGTGCGACGGTACGTTCCTAAACCGTTACGCCGATGGATTCCGTATATGCGGGAAGATTGTTGTAAGGTGGTGCGTCATTGGGAATGGGCCCAGGGTTTTCACCAGGTTGGCTCTAACTACCTGTACGTAAATCGGGGATTGGGCACCTACCTTCCTGGACGGCTATTTTGTCGTCCGGAAGTGACTGTAATTACGCTTGCAGAAAAGGCGATCGCTTCCAGTCAAACAGATTCCCCCAATGCAGCTACCAGACCGCTAAACTCGAAGGGAAAACTTTCGTCCACTGTTTAGGCTCCAACCTAGTCAAGCTAACCCAGCTTTGCAAATTGCTCGATGCATACTCCTACAACACCTGCCTCACTCGTCTCACCCGCATCATCACCCTCAATAGATCTGGTTACGGTTGGCTTTCACGCCCTCTCTGATCCCTTACGGATGAAGGTTCTGGGCTTACTGCGAGAGCAAGAGCTTTGCGTTTGCGAACTGTGTGACTTCATTGGGGTCAGCCAGTCCAAACTGTCTTTTCATCTGAAAACACTCAAAGAAGCGGCTCTCGTGCGAACTCGGCAAGAGGGGCGATGGATTTACTACAGCCTCAATCTGCCGCAATTTGTGGCGCTAGAACAATATCTGGCAGAATATCGTCGTTTTAGCCAAATGTTGCCTGCTCGTCCCTGTGATGGTTAAACGTCAATCTTAAGCTCAGGGTAAAGGGCGTAGCACTCGGTAGATAGTCTTTGGCACAGACCCAAGTTCTTGCCTAGTGCCACGCCCCCATGTGTTTTTGGGTTACAGAGCAGACCTTGCACTCCCCCGCTTACAGTGCAGCTTTATGTAGAAACGGTATTTAGACCGCTAGCTCAGCCAAGATATCACTGGCGTGGGTATCAGTCTTGACGGTGCCATAGACTTTGGCAATTTTTCCTGTGCCATCAATTACATAGGTGACACGCTTAGAATAGCCGCCCCCATCCACATCGTAGGCTTTGGTCATCGCACCATCGACATCAGCCAGGAGCGGGAAAGGCAGGCTATATTTTTCGGTGAACTTTTGGTGAGAGGCTTCATCATCCATGCTCACCCCAAATACGGTAATGTCTTTGCCCTGATAATCGGCGTAGTAGTCTCGGAAGCCGCAAGCCTCTTTGGTGCAGCCCGGTGTGTCATCTTTGGGATAGAAATATAGAACGACGGTTTTGCCATCGTAGTCGGAGAGTGAAACCGTATTGCCGTTGGTGTCTTTGACGGTAAAGGCGGGAGCCATTGTGCCAACTGATAAAGGCATGGGTTCTATTTCCTGCTATTGCATTGTTCGTTACAGATTGTAACTGCAATCCTGGCGTTGCGATCGCCCCTCCTACGTAAAGATGTGCGACAACCGCTTGATATCAGCAGCCAATCTTCTGTATTTTTGTAGTATCTGATACAGAATTATTTCTATTCATAGGTTGCTTGCCACGACTCAGTTTTTAAGAAGTTCTAAAAATGACTGGCAAGCTAGCTTTGAAGCGACAGGTTGCTCATTTCTCCTGATCGAGAGACATGATATGCAGTTAGACTTTTGCCCCATAAAATATGACACTCAATCTCGCTGGTGTAACCTTCCTGAGGTTGCCTACGATTGGCAGACTCGACATCCAGAAGTTGCCCAGACCACGTTTCAGGCTTCTACATGGGTTCAGCTATCAGAACTGCCTAACCCTTTCAGCTTTGATGAAGCGCTACTGCTCTGTCAGCAGTCGGGCGATCGCTGGCTAGCCTGGGTTCCTGATCATGGCGAAATCTTACTGCACAAAAGCCAATTTTGCGCCCTCTAGAGCCGAGCAAACTATCCGGCTACCAGTGCTTCTGCTGACTCGCCGCGCAACAGTCCCATAATTTCTTCCCTGTAGTCCTGAAATTTTGGCTGGCGCTTGATGTGGTAGTCTTTCTGGCTTGGCAAGTCCAGCACCACTTCTCGCAAAATGGTGCCGGGGCGCGAAGTTAAGACATAGATGCGCTGTGATAGGAAAACAGCTTCCTCTACGTCATGGGTAATCATGAAAATGCTGGTGTGAGTGCGTTCCCACACCTGAAGCAAAAATTGCTGCATGGTTTCTTTGGTTTGCACGTCGAGCGCTCCAAAGGGTTCATCCATCAGCAGGATTTTGGGCTGAGAGGCAAGGGCACGGGCGATCGCTACCCGCTGCTTCATCCCGCCAGATAGCTCTTTGGGCAAGGCTTTGGCAAACTGCGCCAGTCCCACCACATCCAGATAGTAAGACACGCGCTGTCGGCGTTCCTTCTCAGGCATTCCCTGCAACTTCAGCCCAAACCCAACGTTTTTGGCAACCGTCATCCAGGGGTAAAGCGTGTAGTGCTGAAACACCATACCCCGGTCTGCACCTGGCCCTGTAACCCGCACTCCATCTACCCGCACCTCACCTGCCGTTGGCGTTTCCAGTCCGGCGATTAGCCGCAACAGGGTAGACTTACCAGACCCCGACGCACCCACCGCACAAACAAATTCGCCCTCCTCAATGTGCAGATTAATATCCTTAAGCGCAACAATCGGGCCATTTCGAGTCTGAAACTGTTTATGGAGTTGAGAGACTTCAAGGTGCATGGCTGTGAATGAGAGAAGTGTGAGTAGAAAAAACTGTAGCAATTAAAAATTAGAAGTCAAATTAAAGCAGGCGTAGGGGCGCAGCATTCGGCAGATAGCCTCTGAAAGTAAACCGAGAATTTTTGCCCGAATGCTATGCCCTTCAGGGAATTGAGCTTTTTCAACCTAATTAAGTCGCCCATCGACAGGAAAGTTTTAATAGCAGCCGAAACAGCAGGTCGATCGCCAAACCAATTAGACCAATCACAATTAGCCCAGCAAAAATTTCATCGGTTCTTAGAAACCGTTGGGCAATACTAATCCGCTTACCCAAGCCTTCCGTCGCAGCGACGAGTTCCGCTACGATGACTAGGTTCCAGGCTGAAGCCATGTTGACGCGATAGGCATCAATAATGCTGGGATAAATGTAGGGCAAAATCACTTGCAGTAAAACCTGTAAGCGTCTACCGCCCAGCGTGTAGGTAGTTTCAATTAATTCTTTGGGTACAAATTTCACCGCATCCATAATCATCAGCGTGTTGAAAAATAGGGTGCCAATGAAAATCAGCAGAATTTTAGGAACTTCGCCCAACCCAAAGTAAAGAATTAGTAGAGGAATAAAGGCGGGTGCTGGCATATAGCGAATGATGCCGATGATCGGTTCTAGGAGCGATCGCCAACTCGCAAACGCCCCCATCAATACACCTAAAGGAACCGAAATAAGCGCTGCCAAAAAGAAACCGCTAAACACCCGAAACATACTGTAGGCAATATCTGTCAGCAATATTCCTTCTGACCAGAGACGCTGTAGTGCTTCTAAAGTTCGCAGCGGCGTAGGCAGAAAAATTGCATAAACTTCGTAGTGAGTGGCGATGTATTCAGAAACAAGCCACCACAGGGCGATCGGAATGGCGATCGATAAAACAATTAGCGTCCACGACAACTTTTTAGGAATGTCTTCTGCAATGCGCCAAAACACAGTAGGTGATAACATTCTGGGTGAATTAGAAACATTTTCATTTCCCAAAAATTCGCTAGATTGGCTCATTTGCTCTGCCTCAACATTGCCTCTTGCTCAGTAAGTAGTAGGTAGCAGGCAGTAGATGGAATACCAGGTACATCCCTCCCCCTTCCCTCACCCTTCCCTCATCCCTTTCCCGCCTGTTCCGCATAGGCTCTAACAAACTGGTCATCAAAGATATTGCTCACATCCGGAGCTTCCTGAACCAATCCGCTTTCCACGAGAAATTGGCTAATTTGTTCAGCAGCATAGGGTAAAGAAGACATATCCGAGCCAGGTTCAAATGCCTTGAGATTGTCCTCAATGCTAAAGATAGTCGTGCCCTGGTCGTATTCTTTGTACTCCTCGACCGACACACCCGCCCGCTTTGCCATTGTTTCAAATGCCTTGTCCTGATTGCCTTCGATAAATTCCAGCGTGGCAAACCAGGTATTGACTAGACCTTGCACATCTTCAGGACGTTCATCAACCATTTGACGAGTCACAACCAGATGATCGGGAATTGCACCGGGATAGTCCGCAGAACTAAATAGGGTCTTGCTGCCTGGACGTTCTAACGCTTGCGTGGTGAATGGCGCAAATACTCCAACTGCATCTAGCTGACCTGCCGCAAAAGCAGCAGCAGCAGCCCCCGTTTCTAACGGCTGAAAGTCAATGTCCGCCTGGGTCATTCCAGCATCTTGTAAGCCCAATAGCAGCAGGAAGTGATCGACCGTGCCCTCTTCTGCTGCAACTCGTTTGCCGCGCAGGCCCTCAATGGAGTTGATTTCCTCGCTGACGATGATCATGTCGTTGCCCGTTGAGTTGTCATTAACTAGCACAATCACTTGGTCTGACCCAGCAGCCACCGAGCTAATCGTGTCGTTGAGCGTTTGGGTGTTTGCGTCAAGCTGTCCGGCTGCCAGGGCATTAATCGAATCAAGATAACCGTCAAACCAGGTCAATTCAACGTTGACGTTGTTCTGCTCAAACAAGCCTTCCTCCTCAGCGACCTGCCAGGGAATCCAACCCGGCCAGGCGCTGAAGCCCATCACGACAGGTTCCCCAGCCGTGTCGGTTCCAGAAGTTGCAGTATCGGTTCCTGGGTTGGGCGCACAGCTTACTACAACAACTAAACCAAATAGAAAAGCAACTCCCCAAGATAATAGTTTGCGAACTCTCATTCAGGCTCCTTTCAAGCAAGTTGAACTGTAGGTTGGGTGAAGCAATGCGGAACCCAACAAGCCTAGACTCTACGTAATTGAATTTGTTAGAGATTGGGTGTTGTTGGGTTTCGTTAACTCAACCCAACCTAGGCTGATGTTAGATCTGGCAATTTAGAAGCTATCTTTTCAGCAGAAGGGATTTGTGACTGTAGCCAATCAAACCAGACGGTTAAGCCTTCTCCGGTTTTGGCAGAAACGGGAATAATCGTGACACCTGGATTCATCTGGCGGACGTTTGCAATGATCCGATTTACATCAATTTCTAAATGCGGCGCTAAGTCTATTTTGGTGATCAGTAAACAATCTGCTGCTTGAAACATCACGGGATATTTCAGCGGTTTGTCTTCGCCTTCAGTAATGCTTAAAAGGGCAACTTTGGCGTGTTCTCCAATTTCAAACTCGGCGGGGCAAACCAGATTTCCAACATTTTCAACTAGCACTAAATTAAAGTCGGAAGGGGTATACTGATGCGCTAGCTGATGCAGTCCTCCCGCCACCATTTTTGAATCTAGGTGACAGGAACGCCCTGTGTTAATTGCGATCACTGGAACGCGGTATTGACGCAGGCGATCGGCATCTAATTCCGTTGTCATGTCGCCTTCAATTACGGCGATTTTTAGCGTTTGGTTGAGCGCTGCGAGGGTTTTTTCTAACAGCACGGTTTTACCTGCACCGGGGCTGCTCATGATGTTGAGGCAGGTGATTCCCCATGCGTCAAAGTGGGCGCGATTGTGGTCGGCTCCCTCCTGGTTGGCGTGAAGCAGATTAATTTCTAGAGCCGCGTCAAAGGTTTGATGCATAACTTTCCGCAGAGTCAGAACAGTATTCGATGCGATTAATTTTTAGCTCTCGCCCAGAGCGAATATCTTCCATTGGCGATCGACAGTCAGGGCAAGCGTATTGAACGCCGATTTCGGGGCGATATTCTTGCTGGCAGTGGTGACAAAAGGCGATTAAAGGTGTTTCTTGAATCACTAGTTTGGCGGTTTCTAGGAATGTATTTCGGGTTTGCACTTCAAAGGCAAACTGCAAGCTAACAGGTTCCACACAGGTAAACTGACCGACTGTGAGATGCACCTGAGAAATTTGGGGTCGTTCTGGCTGCGCTTCCCACCAATTTCGCACGGTTAAAATTAGTGCCTTTGTCATATCGGTTTCATGCATGGCAAAAGTCCAAAATTTGCTGCCGTTCTTTTCAGATGTGGGTTGATGAAGTGAATGCGGAACTCAGTAGAATGCGGGTGAATGTTGGGTTCCGCTTTGCTTCACCTAACCTACAAAATGCCCTCATCCCTCATCCCTCATCCTTCATCCCTTCTCTAGCTCCACTCCACTAGTTCGGGCTGAGCTTCGGGGTAAATGTAGGCGGGCTTTGATCGCGGCAGTTGTCCCGACAGCACGAGATGGGCCATCGTGTCACAGATGACTCGCGTTGCCATGAGGGAAGTAATATCGCTGATGTCGTAGGGCGGTGAGACCTCAACCACTTCCAGCCCGCAAACTGGCGCTTTTTGAACGATTTTGCCGAGCAGGTAAAGGGCTTCGCGGGGCAGCAGTCCGCCTGGTTCTGGCCAGCCAGTGCCGGGGACAAAGCCTGCGTCAATGCAGTCAATATCAAAGCTGATGTAAATGCAATCGGTGCCATCGAGGGCGCGTTCTAGGGCAAAGTCAACCGCAGCATCCAGCCCCCTTTCAACGATATCGGTGACGGTGAGGATGTTGGTGGCGCGATCGCGACATACTTTCACCCCCTGGCGCGGCACTTGCCAACCGCCAATTCCAAGCTGCACCAGGTTTTTAGCGGGCGCATTCTTCATGTTGGTGGCGTGAAACCAGGGACAGGTGTGCATCCGCTCGTCCAGGTCGGTTTCCTGGGTATCTACGTGGCGATCGAAGTGAATAATCCCCACTTTTTTGTCCCCTAAATGGCGACATACGCCACGCACCGTTGGAAACCCAATTGAGTGATCGCCGCCCAGGATGATCGGGAATGCACCAGAACTGAAGACGTGAGCAACGCCTTTAGAAATCTGGTCAAACGATTTCTCGTTGTTGGCTGGGATTGTGAAAACGTCACCGACATCGCAAAGGGTAATCTGTTCACGCAGGTCAATGCCTAACTCAAAGTTGTAGGGTGTGTAAAGTGCAGAAATGCGGCGGATTCCTTGCGGGCCAAAGCGAGTGCCAGGGCGGTAAGTAGTGCCCGAATCGTGCGGCACACCAACGATCGCCACGTCATATTCCCCCACCTTTCGCACGTCTTCCAGGTAAGGTGCTTTGAGGAAGGTGTTAATACCAGCGTAGTGAGGCAGTTCGCCGCGAGAGAAAGTGGGAATGGAGCGATCTCGGATACTTTCAGCCGCCTCTAGCCCAAACTCCAGTCCTCTAGAAACCTCCTGCTGCCACCCCGTCATCGGCAACTGGGCTTCCCGCTCCAGGGCGTGTTGAGCCTGCGTTTGAGGCTGCTGTCCGTTAGATGGACTTTGAAAGAGAGGATCATCCGTCATAATTAATCACCCAGAAATCGTTGAATTATGCCAATTCCATGACTGTCCTGGGAAACCCGCCTTTCAGTTAAACTGCAAAACAAAGCCCAGGAGACAGTCTCAGCCATTAGACTGCTTCTCCCGGGCTTTTATCCCGCCGTGTGGCTAGCTGAAAGTTCTCAAACAGAACTCTCAAAAGCTAACTGGCTTCTCTCGGACCAGCCATTCGGGTCACACCCAAACCGGAACCCTAGAAGCGACCTAATTGTTTCTACTAGCTCCAACAGAGGGAACCCTACTCAAGAATCCGTTAAAATTCGGTTTCTAAATCGGCTTACCTCTGCTCAAGACCCGAAGCAACACAACTCAAGCGCCGATAGAACGCCTCTTTGCTCTGCTAAAGAATCTTGCAAGCGCTTAGTAAAAGAGTTACCAATGGAGCTAAATAAAAAATGTGATGAGCGCTACCAAAAGATGTTCAGCCGATCAAAACCCTTGATTTTTGTCTTTACTTAACTGCTTCGGACTTGCCCATAAGCTGCTGATAAAGCCTGATGGGGTGCGATCGCCCCAAAAAAACAGCATAAAATAAACAAGAATGTAAATTTTTAGTTTTGCACGACCTTTTTTCGCCAGCCTCACCAACCTAGCCTCAACCGTTGCTAATGACCCCAATTCAATCCAGCAGTGCCCTGTCGATTCGGTACCCCCGCCGTGCAGTTGAGCGGGCAGAACGGGCGGTACGGTGCGCTTCTTTTCAGCTTCCCCTGTTTGTCGTAATGCGTCAGCAGAGCGTTGGGATCAAGGCGATCGCCGGACAACCTGGCATCCAAAACCGCTATACCCGTCGCCCCTTGCCCGAATTAGTGGCAGAAAATGATTTACTTTGGCTGATTCAAACTGGATTGCTGCGAAGAGAAGTAGACGGACAGGGCTTAACCGATAGCTTTCGACTTACGCCACTGGGGCGGCAACTGGTCGAACAGTGGCAGCGCCAGGGCAACAATCTACCCGCACCAAACTTCCTCGATCGCTTGCAGAATGCCTGGAATCGCTGGGTACGCCTACCAGATTGGATACGATAGCTGCCTTCAACCAGCTTGAGTCTCAACTGGCTCAATTCTGGCTCAAATATTTATCTCGAATATAATGACTGGTCGAGGGACCGCGTTAAAGCGTCCAAACGTTCATTTTTCATATCAGCCATCCCCTCGTTCGGCTTTGCCCGATTGCCAGGGACTTCTTGGAGGTTTTACATGAAAGCCATCATGGTTGTCGGGACAACATCCCACGCTGGGAAATCGCTCTTAACTGCGGCACTGTGTCGAATTTTATGTCGCCGGGGCTGGCGAGTGACCCCGTTCAAAGGGCAAAATATGGCGCTCAATGCCTATGTGACTGCTAGCGGTGGCGAAATTGGTCACGCTCAAGCGGTACAGGCCTGGGCCGCTGGAGTGACTCCTCGCGTTGAGATGAACCCCATCTTGCTCAAACCTCAGGGCGATATGACCTCTCAAGTTGTGTTGAAAGGCAGAGCCGTAGGCAGAGTTGGCGCGGCTGACTATTACGAACAGTATTTTGAACCGGGCTGGCAAGCGATCGAAGAATCCCTCGCCCGTCTGGGAGAAGAATTTGACCTGGTGATTTGTGAAGGAGCTGGTAGTCCGGCTGAAATCAACCTGAAGCATCGCGACCTGACCAATATGCGCGTGGCTCGTCATCTGAATGCGCCCACGTTACTCATCGCCGACATTGAACGAGGCGGCGTTTTTGCCCACATCGTCGGCACCCTGGAACTGCTGGAGCCAGAAGAACGGGCATTGGTCAAAGGAATTGTCATTAACAAATTTCGAGGACAGCGATCGCTCCTACAGTCGGGCATTACCTGGCTGGAAGAGCGCACCGGAATTCCCGTTGTTGGCGTAGTTCCCTGGCTCGACCATGCGTTTCCGGCAGAAGACTCGCTTTCCCTGCTTGAGCGAAATGCCAGCCCTGCCAACAGCGAAATCAACATTGCAGTGATTCGCCTGCCTCGAATCTCTAACTTCACCGACTTTGATCCATTAGAATCCGAGCCAAGCGTCTCAGTCCGATACATCGGCTTAAAAGATTCCTTAGGCTATCCTGATGCCGTCATTCTTCCCGGCTCAAAAACAACCATCGCCGACCTGATCATGATGCAGCGCACGGGCATGGCAGAGGCAATCCAAAACTACGCCGCCGCCGGGGGAACCGTCATGGGCATCTGCGGTGGCTTTCAAATGATGGGTAGAATGCTGGCTGACCCAGAAGGCATCGAAGGTCAAGAAGGTCGTTACAAAGGACTAGGATTGCTGCCTCTGAAAACGGTAATCACGGGACAGAAAGTTGCTCGTCAACGCCTGGTTACGTCCAATTTTCCTCAAACAGGTTTACCTGTCACGGGGTACGAAATTCACCAGGGGCGCAGCCATTTATTAGATCTGGATACACCTGACAGCGAAGGAACATCTTTCAAACCTCTGTTTGATGATGTCAATTTAGGCGTAGTTGACTCAACCCAATCGATTTGGGGAGCTTACCTGCACGGCATTTTTGACAATGGCCCCTGGCGGCGTGCCTGGTTAAATCGCTTGCGTCAGCAGCGTGGGCTGAAATCACTGCCAACGGGTATTTCAAACTATCGAGAACAGCGGGAAGCCATGTTAGATTCCCTGGCTGATGTGGTTGAATCTTACATTGACCTAACGCCAATCATGCCCTATCTAGGTAAATAGATTGCAGGGTTTTACTATGAGCGTGTTGATTCGGTTTTTGCCTGACGATGTTTCTATTGAAGCTGAGGTAGGAGAACCATTGCTGCAAGTGGCAGATCGGGCAGGGCTAACGATTCCTACGGGTTGTTTGATGGGTTCCTGTCATGCCTGTGAAGTGGAAGTGGAAGGCGGTGATACTGTTTGTGCCTGCATTACCGCTGTACCATCTGGGCGGCAACAGCTTACGATTAATTTATTCGTTGATCCGAGTTGGTGATCAGGTCATTGGTTTTAGAGAATCGGTTGAAAAAACAGGTTAAGCGGGTGGCGATCGCCCTCGGTAGCAATATCGGGGACTCTTCCGCCATCCTTAAATCTGCGTTAGAAGTTCTCGACCACACGCCCGGCATTGCCCTCCAGTCAGCCTCACACTGTTACCGCACGGTTGCAGTTGGGCCGCCGCAGCCCGATGTGTTGAATGCCTGTGCGCTGCTTTCAACCACACTAGAGCCGCATGACTTACTGAATACCCTGTTGCAAGTTGAGGCAAAATTTGGGCGAGTCCGGCAAGAGCGTTGGGGACCGCGATCGCTCGACCTCGATTTGCTCCTGTTTGACGACCAGATCTTACAGCAGCCCGATCTGCAAATTCCTCATCCGCGTATGAACCAGCGGGCCTTCGTACTGGTGCCCCTTGCCGAAATCGCTGCCGACTGGGTTGAGCCTGTATCCGGGAAAGCGATCGCCGAACTGCTTCAGCACGTAGACTGCTCAGGAATCAAAGAAGTTCTCTCAGCCAACGACCCATGACGCGAGTTCTCTCAAAGATACCCGTGTTCCGCTAAAAACGCCGGACTCACCTCTTCATTCGCAGGCTGAACCAGGGTTTCCAGGTCAGCGATCGCCTTTCCTGTTTGATCTCCGCCTAACCACAAAAACTTTTCTACATACTTTCCGAGAACATCGCCCTCTAGATTGACCGCATCATTCAATTTGAGATAGCGCAAATTCGTTTCAGCATAGGTCAGTGGAATTACCGCCACCTTAAACCAGGTGCCCTCCAAGTTGCAGTCCGCAACGGTCAGGCTGACCCCGTTCACCGCAATGCTGCCTTTGGTCACGATGTAGCGCGACACTCGCAGATCTGACACCGTAAAGCTCATCTCCCAGGAGGTTGCCGTTTGCACTGATGCCTGCAAATAACCCACCCCGTCTACGTGCCCGGTGACAAAATGCCCGCCCAGCTTGCTACCTACCCGCAAAGAGGCTTCCAGGTTAACGTAAGCATCGCCCTCTAGCTGTCTTAGCGTAGTGCGGTGAAGCGTTTCAGGAGAAGCAGCAGCAATAAACCCGTTTGCCAGAATGCGGGTTACGGTGAGACACACGCCATCAACCGAAATACTGTCCCCGATCGCCAAATCGGTCAAAAACCAGTCTGGGGCAGTTGTACCGCAGGAAATTTGTAGCTGATCTGCTCCCAACGAATGAATAGTGCCTGTCGTTTGAATCAGTCCTGTAAACACAGCTTTATGTCCGTTTACGTTCAGTTCATATCCGTAAAAAATTTGCAAAAACCTTGAACTAACTTCAAGTCCTTTTTACCCTATCCATCCCGATTTCAATGTCTTGATTCCGAAACCTGTTCTTGGGGCTATAAACCAATCCTACTGACTTACCTCGTGATCTTTTAGTCAAAGCTTCAGATTTTTAGCTACGGATCAGGGCAAGATCAGGGCATACTGGAGTTCAGTAAAATTCATACAGTAAATCTCATATAGGGGAGATTGGTTATCTGGATCTGAGCAATCTTGAGCATTGAGTAAAAATACTTGTTTTTGCTCTGATAATTTTGACTGCAAAGGATATAACGGTAGATGTCCAGCTATAACCCGTACTCTTTGTCAGGCTAAATGTTACGTCTATCTGTCATTATGGATTCACTAACCCCAGTTTATCTGTTTGAGTTGAATCGTCCTTGCTCAATGGATTCTAGAGGCTAAGCCAATGATTGAAATGAAAGTCGCTGGAATTGCCCTGGATGCAGCAACCCGTAGCCCAATCGTGCTTTTAAGGGATGCTTCAGACCGCCGCCAGCTTCCTATCTACATCGGACAGGATCAGGCAAGGGCAATTATCAACGCGCTGGAAAATCAGGCTCCGCCCCGTCCGTTAACCCACGACCTACTTGTTAATCTTCTAGAAGAGTGGGATATGGCTTTGGAGCGAGTGGTGATTCACTCCTTACAGGACAATACCTTTTACGCCATTTTAACGGTGCGTCAGGGCGAGAATAAGAAGGAAATTGATGCTCGTCCCAGTGATGCGATCGCCGTTGCTCTGCGAACCAAAAGCCCAATTTGGGTGATGGAAGAAGTCGTTGCAGATGCCTCAATTCCAGTCGATCGAGATGCAGACGAAGCCGAACGGCAAGCCTTTCGCGATTTTCTCTCCAATCTGCGTCCAGAAGACTTTACCCAGAGAGGGCGATACAGCAGCGGCGAAGCATAAGTTTACTGAGATTCAATGCGCTATCGTCGCTTCGGTCAAACAAACCTGAATATTTCTATTTTTTCCCTGGGAACGATGCGCTACTTGGCTTCCGAGGAGAATGCTCGTTTGACGGTTGAGCGATCGCTCTCTTCAGGCATTAACCACCTGGAAACCGCTAGAGGCTACGGCAAAAGTGAGCAGTTTTTGGGCAAAGCGCTAGTCGATCTAGGAATTTCTCGCGTTCAGGTTTACATCACCAGCAAAATTCCTCCAACTGCCGACCCGGAAGCAATGGCCCGCAGCATTGATGATTCCCTCGCCGCTCTGGGCATGGACTATTTAGACTGCCTTGCCATTCATGGCTTAAATACGGAGGAGCATCTTGCCTGGGTAGAAGCTCCAGACGGCTGCATGAAGGCGGTGGAGCGGGCGATCGCCGCTGGCAAGGTACGCCACGTTGGATTTTCGACCCACGCGCCACTAGAGGTGATTCTGCGGGCGATCGCCACCGATCGATTCGAGTTTGTCTGCCTGCACTACAACTATTTCTTTCAGCGCAACGCCCCGGCTCTGGAGCTTGCCAGCCAGAAAGACATGGGCATTTTCATTATTTCGCCAGCCGACAAAGGCGGAATGCTCTACACGCCGCCAACAGCGCTCTCAGAACTGTGTCAGCCTTTCTCACCGCTGGAGCTAAACTATCGGTTTTTGATCAGCGATCGCCGCATCACCACCCTCAGTTTGGGTCCAGCGAATCCGACAGAGCTAGACCAGCCGTTGACCGTCAGCGATCGAGACGGGTCACTGGTACCGCTAGAAGTTGAAGCACTAGAACGGCTGCAAGTTCGACAAGCTGAAGTGTTAAGGAGCGATCGCTGTAGTCAGTGCTATGCCTGTCTGCCCTGCCCAGAGGCGATTAACATTCCCGAAGTGCTGCGTTTGCGAAACCTGGCGGTGAGCTACGACATGACCGCCTTTGGGCGCTACCGCTACGGGATGTTTGAAAATGCGGGGCACTGGTTTCCGGGAAGGAGGGGCGATCGCTGTACCGACTGTGGCGACTGCCTCCCTCGCTGTCCTGAACAGCTTGACATTCCTACCCTACTGCGAGACACGCACGGGCGGCTCAAAGGAAAGTCTGGACGGCGGCTCTGGGGGGAGTGATAGCGTAAGATATGGACGGATTTCTGAATTTAAACAAACCTGTGGGGCTGACCTCCCACGATTGCGTTGCAAAAGTGCGACGGTTACTGAAGCTCAAGCGAGTTGGGCATGGGGGCACGCTTGATCCAGCGGCTACGGGCGTTTTGCCGATCGCCCTGGGAAGAGCGACCCGACTGCTGCAATTTTTGCCTGGAGACAAAGCCTACCGTGCGACGATTCGCTTTGGCGTGAAGACAACTACAGACGATCTGGAAGGCGAGGTTCTCACGGCGGTACCTGCACCAACCCTGACTCTAGAGCAAGTTAAGCAAGCGTTACCTCAGTTTCAGGGAAAGATTCAGCAAATTCCGCCCAGCTATAGCGCCATTCAGGTACAGGGCAGACGGTTATATGAACTGGCTCGAGCAGGCGAAGCGGTAGAGGCTCCCATTCGCACGGTTGAAGTATTTCAAATGGATGTACTGGATTGGCGACCCGGTGACTTTCCTGAACTGGAAGTGGCGATCGCCTGCGGTGCGGGGACTTATATTCGGGCGATCGCTCGTGACCTCGGTAGTTTCCTCAATACGGGCGGCACACTGGCATCTCTGACCCGCACGGTTAGCAGTGGCTTTCACCTGGCAGACAGCCTCACCCTTGACCAGCTAGCTGAACAAACTCAGCAAGAAACCTTTCACCCTATCTTGCCCGAACTGGCTTTATGGCATTTACCTTCAGTCACTTTGGCAGCACCAGAAAGCAAGCGCTGGTGTCAGGGGCAGCGAATTTGCCTAGAGCCAGACCAGACTATGACAGAAATCTGTCGCGTACATCACGAAAACGGTCTTTTTTTAGGAATTGGTCGGATGATGGAGTCAGAAGATAACTCGTTAGAAGACAGTGCCCCAACAAACAGGTTAATTTTGACTGCTCAAGTTGTGCTTGTGCCTGAAGGATAAGGGGCGATCGCTCCCACAAAATTTCACTTATCGATTCAGTCTCATTCTGGCTTCCCGCTCAAGATCTGGGGCACTAATGCGACGGTATTTTGCGTACAAACCCATGTAAGCCCCATAGAGAATCAAACCCAGCGCAACGATGCCCAACAGCCAGGGACCGTAGGGCTGCTGTGCCAGTGCTCCTAATGCGCCGCCAACGCCCCTAGCCTGCTCCGGGTTGGACTGACGTGCCGCCACCATGAGAAAAATCCCAATGATGGTGTACACAATTCCTCTGGAAGTAATCCCAACTCTGCCAAACCAGGTCGCCGCCTTGCGTTCAGCCTGACTCATTTCCCTGATTTTGAGTTCCTTACAAAACTTGGCGCTAAACGCTTCATAGAAGAAGTAAAAGCCCAACCCAATGACAAATGCGCCCCCTAAACCAACCAGCCATTGACCAAAGGGTTGGGAAAGAATTCGGGCTGTCCAATCTTGAGCCGACGAATCTCCACCATCACTGCTGCCTGCCGCCGCCCCAGCCGCAAGCTTGATCGCAGAGAAGGATAGCCCCGCGTAGATTAAACCGCTGGTTGCGTAGCCCAACCGCTGAGCAATTCCTTTCACATCTGAGCCGATGCCTTCTGGGTCAAGAACTGCTTGAAGCAAACGCCACAGTACATATCCAGCCAGACCGATCGCAATCAAGGCAAGCAGAATTTGTCCGAACGGCTGCACCACAATGGACTGCAATGCGCCCTGAGGATCGGTGGTCTCCCCTCCTGCGGTAAAAGCGGCTTGAGCAGCCAGAATGCCGATGACGGCGTAGACAACTCCTTTGGACGCAAAACCAAATCGGGCAAACCGCTCGATCCAGTCTGAGGAATCAGAGGCATTAAAAGATGGCTGTGTCATTGAGCTAAGGTGAAGTCCTGCAATGCAGACTGTCACCTAAATGAATTAGACAATGCATCTATCTAGAGCCAGACCTATCGGAAAACTTTAGAATTTCCCGCGTTAAGCCCATAGTGCTTAAATTTTCTAGAAAACCAGAAGGAATAGCTTTCTTTCGCCTGTTTCAGCGTTTTGAAACAGGACAGTGAAGGCTCCTGCTCCCAGTCCATTCTGAGGAAACATTCGGTAGCAGGGGAAATCTGATAGATGAGATTGAAAGTCCTGTAGATGCGGAATGGTTACAGGCTGAAATTGCGGAAATTTTTGCAAGAGCCACTCGCTGACCTGCTCGTTTTCTTCGGGTGAATAGGCACAGGTCATGTAAGCTAAATAGCCTTGAGGGGCAACCAGTTGAGCAGAGTTGGCTAAAATTCTTTTCTGCCGATTGGCATTTTTATTAATGTTAACGGGATGAAAACATCCAGGTGCTTTTTCACCTTTTGCAAGCAAAGATTGACCTGTACAAGGTGCATCTACGATCACAACTTCAGCGGTTTGAGGAATTTCTTCTGCAAAAACTTCAGAGTCAAGGCTGAGTACAATTCTTTCGGCGGTGTGCTGACTAAACGTTCCTGAAACGAAACATCGCTTTAGGTTAGAAGTTAGTGCGCCAATTCTTTTGCCAATTACTTCGTTGCTGATTAGAATTTTGGGCTGCAAAGATCTCAGGGCAAACAGGCTTTTGCCTCCCGGTGCAGCACACATATCAATCACTAAATTTATCGGCTGAATCGGCTGAGGAATCGCCAATAGTGACGAGGCTGCGAAGACAGAAGAAAAGTCTAAGCAATAGTAATATCCCTGGTCGTGTAGGGGATGTTTTCCTGGCTTTTCGTGGGCAGAAAGGCGATCGCAAAAGGGAGGTTGCCAGGGCAGGGGAGGGGCGATCGCAAAGGGCATTTCCACGCGCTCACGACACCACAAAATACAGGAATAATCTGGCTGCGGCTGCATCAAAGCTTCAACAAATCGTTCTTGCTCTGATGAGTCTGAAAACAGCCGCCGACTAAACCTTAAAAGTAGATTAGACACCGATTTGCCAGGTGAATGTAATCCAGCATACAAAGACATTTGCTTATATTAGAGCTACCCTTCCACCTGTTTAGAGTGTTTAGCACAATCAACATTCTGCAATATGGGCAAGCTCAACCAGACTTCTCAACCCACGTTTAAGCGTACTGCTCGTCTTCAGTCACTCAGCTTTGTGATCCATTCTACTGCATGGGTCAGGTTGATTTTTCTAGCCATCTTGGGCGGCTTGAGTGTCAGTTTGGTGCTGGCGATCGCCTGGGGAGTGGTCGCTCGCACTCGCGTTCACCGTTTGACTCTGGCGGCGGGCGATGTAAACGGAGAGAGCTACATTCTCAGCAAAGCGATTGAGCAGGTTGTAGAAACTTACCATTCCAACATTGAAATTGAGGTGCAGGCGACCGGAGGCACCTCAGATAACCTTAGTCGATTGGAAGAGGGCGAGGCGCAACTGGCTACAGCCCAGGCAGACGTAGCGGCAGGGCCTTCAGCCCGAACCATTGCCGTCCTTTACCAAGACTTGTTTCAGCTAGTCGTTAAGGAAAATTCTGGCATTGAAGAATTTGTCCAGCTTCGGGGGACGCGCATTGGCTTGCCCCAGGAAGGCGGACAGTTTCGCTCCTTTTTAGAAGTTGCAGATCACTACGGTTTGGGAAGGGAGGATTTTGAGTTTCTCGGCGAAAATGACCAGGCAGCCAGTCAAGCCTTTCAACAAAATCAGGTAATTGCGGTATTTCGGGTGCGTGCCCCAGGCAATCAGGCGATTCTGAATTTGGTGCAGGGATATAACGGGCGAATTTTACCGATTGGGCAGGCAGAAGCCATGCGAATTAAGCATCCTGCCTTTGAGCCTGCGGTGATTCCACAGGGCGCTTACAAGGGTAGCCCGCCACCCATGCCGACTGAAGATTTGCCTACGATCGCCGTTGATCGCACCTTACTGGTAGGCGATCGCGTCAATCGGCAGGTCGTTCAGGACATTACCGCGACCATTAACGAGCGCCGCCAAGAGATAGCCGAAGCAATTCCAGAGACATCTGCTGAGGTTAAGCCCCTGGTTGCCAGCATCGATCGCCCGACTACAACAGGCGGGACGGGGGTGCCGCTGCATCCGGGGGCGATCGCCTTTTACGAACGGGACGAACCTTCTTTTGTCCAGGAATATGCTGACTTTTTGGCGCTTTTACTTACCATCACTTTATTGTTAGGTTCCTGGGTCATACAGCTTAAATCCTGGATTGAGCGAGGCAAAAAAGAAGTCGCCGATAATTACGTCACTTCAGCACTTGAAGCCATGAAAGAGGATAGCGGCGACCTTGACGAGAAGCAAAAGCAGCTTGATGAAACCTTTGCCCAGGCAGCCGATGCGCTGATTGCCGAAAGAATTTCGCAGGAATCCTTCCGAACGTTTAACGAAGCCTACAAAACGGCTAGAGAAGCAATCGATCGGCGCAAACAGGTTGCCCAGCAAAGTCAACGGGAAATTTCAGACGGCTACATCGGCGACTTGCTTGCGCTGATGCAAGATAACCAGAGAAGCCGCGATGTGATTCAAAAAGACCTGGATCGAACTTTTAGAAAAGCATCAACGGCTCTGGTGGAAGGCAAAATTTCCCAGGAATCTTTCCGAACCTTTGTCGAAGCTTACAATGCGACACGAGTGGCGATCGCCCACAAAACTTTTTCACAACAGCAGACCTCCTCACCTGCAACGATTGCACCAGAAACCGTCATGCCAGGAACGATTGCACCGAGAACCATCATTCCGCAAGAGCCATAAAGTTTGAAAGTTTTTGCCCCTGTGGAGCAGGCATCTTATCTGCTTGATTTGACTCGAACGGGCAAGATGCCCATCTCACAGAGGATTAGGGAAGTAGCCCCCACTAATGCTCCCGGTCAGTGTATGGCTACAGCTATGAAATAGGACGTTCTAGCAAACGGCTATCAGATTCCTCGGACGGAAATGGATGTCTGGGTGCTGGTTTACCTCGTTTGATTAACACGTAGGCAGCAGGCACAAAGTAAATTGCCAGCAGCGTTGCACCCGCGATGCCGCCTGTGATGGCGATCGCCAGGGGTTGCCAAAACGGGTCGCCATCCAACAGCAAAGGCACAAAGCCGATCATCGTAGTCGCTGTCGTTGTGAGAACGTGGCGCGTTGATTTAAGCAAAACTCGCTGCACCGCTTTGAGGTCGCCCCATCGAGCCTCTGGGTCTTCATTAAATGCGGTTAACACTACGATCGAGTCGTTGACAGCCACCCCGACTAGTCCCATCGTTCCGACGATCGCCATAAAGCCCAGCGGTGCCCCAAACACCTTCAGCGACAGCAGCGCCATGCCAATCGAGCCGATCGCCACCACCGCAATAATGCCCGCCTGACGAAACGACCCCAGCGACAGCACCAACGCCACCACCATTCCCAATATCAGGATGGGTAGAAATAGCAGCAGGTTGCCCATAGCGGTGCTTTGCTGTTCAACTTCACCCCCAAACTCATAGCGATAGCCGGGAGGCAGCTCAAAGTTTGCTTCCTCTAGCCGTTCCTGTAAAGCTGTGAGTACTGTACTGGGCAGGGTTCCAGCGGTGATGAATGCCTGCACAGTATTAACCCGCTGTTCATGGCGACGAGCAATGCGAGCCAACTGGGGCACCAGCTCAAATTCACCCAGGGCAGAGGTAGGGCGAAAGCTTCGATCTTGTGACTGCTGGGGGCTTAGGTCTAGAGACGCTAGTTCTTCCAGGCTGGCGCGGTCAGCATCGGTCAGCCGCACGCGCACGGGCAAGTTTTCGGTAGACTCCAGGATTGCGCCACCCGTAACGCCTTCAGAATAGGCATCAAGCTGCTGGGCAATGTCTGTATTTGTCAACCCAGCCTGACGCACCTGCTCAGGGTCAAGGTATAGACCGAGTTTTGGCTGTCCTTCCGTCAGGTTATCGCGCACGTGGACGACATCGGGAATAGTCGTCATCAGGGCGCGAACTTCCATCCCCAGACGGCGCAGTTCATCTAAGTTTGAACCGTAGATTCGCATTTCGACGGGTGCATCAAACTGCGGTCCCTGCTGAAACTTTTGCACAATCACACGGGCAGAGGGGAACAGATTGTCTAGCTCTACCTGGAGTTCTTGCACCAGCGATTCTACCCCGTCTTTAGATTTAAGCTGCACCATCGCTTGAGCGTAGTAAGCCTGGTTTTGGCGATCGCCCTGAAGGTTGTAATAAAACCGAGGGGCGCTCTCCCCCACAAACCAGTATGCATCCTGCACATTTTCATGCTTGAGGATGACATCACGCGCCTGAAGCACCTGTTTACGGGTCTGCTCAATCGAAGTCTGAGCGGCAAACTCCATCTCGATCTGAAACTGGTCTCGATCAATCAGGGGAAAAAACTGGTTTTCGAGCGTCCCGGCTGAGATAAAACCAATCAGAGGAATCGATAGCGTCAGGGCGATCGCTAGCAGCGGTCGAGCCGTAGCCCGTTTAATAGACCAGCGATAAGGACGGGCAAACTGGGGCAGCGATAGCCCCTCATTCCACCAGGCTCCTGGCTTCACCAGACTCCTCAACCCGTTGCTGCGAAGGTGGCGCTGTTCCCCGTGTTCACGCTGCTGGCTGCGGCGACCCAGCACCCGCGCAGCCAGAGCAGCAATCAGCGTCAGAGAAATTGGCAAAGACGAAATCAGCGCCAAAATCACCCCCAGGGCGATCGTGCCAACAAACTCTCCGGCGGCTCCTGGCAGCAGGTAGATCGGCAAAAAAGTCAGCACCGTCGTCACCGTTGAGGCAAACAGCGGCACCCGCAGGTAATTCACTGTTTTTAATGCGGCATCAAGCGGGTCTGCCCCGTGTTGAATCTCAGCTTGAATCTCATCAACCACGACGATCGCATTATCGATCAGGAGTCCTAGAGCAATAATCAGCCCGGTTACAGACATTTGGTGAATGGGAATGCCCAGCACGCTCATCCAGCCAAATACGGCAAATGCGGTAAACGGTAGAGCCATCCCAATGACTAGAGCCGATCGCCAGCCCATCGCCACCAGGGTGACACCGACCACCAACGCCGCGCCTAATACCAGGTTGAGCATCAGCGTACTGATTCGGTCTTCGACGTAGCCGCTCTGGTCAAAGATGACGTTTAGACTGATGCCTTGGGGTAGGCGATCGCGCAAATCATCAATCACCGACCGAGCCTGAGCAGCCCACTGGTCAATTCGCAGCCCCGACTGCATCATCACACCGACGACGACCGCAGGCTTGCCGCTAACAATCGCCTGGTCAGTCAAGGGAGAGCGGACACTGCGGCTAACGCTGGCAATATCGCTGAGGCGAGTAAACTGACCGCTGCTAGTTTGAATCGGAATTTGGCGAATCTGCTCCGTTGTCTCTAGCTCACTCTCAACCTCAATGGCAAAAGTTTGCTCAGGAGTGCGAATCTGTCCGGCGCTAGCTTTGGCATCGCTGAGGCTGACCTGATTGGCAAGCGCTTGAGCAGACAGCCCGACTCCAACCAGTTCCGCTGCATTAATTTCAACTAGAATTTCCTCATCGGGGCTGCCAAAGAAATCGACTTGCTCAGTGCCGCCAATCCCCCGCATCATCACCCCAAGCTCATCCGCGTAGCGGCGCAACACCGCGTAGTTTGGCTCACTCGGCAGATCCCACGTCACCGCGGTGACAAAGGTATAGGCTTTTAACAACACCTCCGATAGCTCCGGATCTGCCGCTCCAGCCGGAAATCGCGTCGCCGCCGCATCCATCTCGTCCCGCACTTTTGACCAGACGGGCTGAGTATTTTTGATGGAGTCTGACAGCTCAATGGACACCGTAGAGAACCCGACGCGAGAGTCCGATTCAATCACGTCAATCTCTTCGATTTCTGCCAGTTCTTCTTCCAGTACCGTTGTCACCAGCGCTTCAACCCGTTCTGCACTGGCACCCGGAAAGGCAGTCGTAATCACCGCAACGCGTGACACAAGCTGTGGATCTTCCTCACGCGGCAAGGACTGGTAGGACGACAGCCCCCATCCCAAAATCAGGATGATGGTTAAGACCAGTAGGCGAATGTTGGTGAAAAATGGGCGAATCATGAGGGGGTGTGGGGGTGTGGGGTGTGGCGTTATTGTTAGTCTCAAATTCAGAATTTACAGGGCTTACGCGGCTAGATCCCCCAAACCCCCTTAAGAAGGGGGCTTCCGGAGTTCTCCCCTTTTTAAGGGGTTAAGGGGGATCAAGCTTTCAGGTTTCAAATGCGTTAGTCCTCATTTAGTCAATAGGGCGCACTTGTTGACCGGGGACGAGGCGGTGAATGCCGTTGGCGACGATGCGATCGCCCTCCTGCAATGTCCCTTGCACCAAGACGCGAGGCTCATTCTGGGCAGCTTCACTAACGCTTTCCTGGTGCAAAATCTCAACAGCTGTGGGCTGAACTTCGTAAATATCTTCCTCGTCTGTCTCTTCCGCGATCGGGACGAGAACATAGGCGCTCCACAGCCCTCGAATGTCTTGGGTGAGCGCCTGGGTCGGCAGCCATAGTCCACTTGCCGCGATCGTTTCGGTTAGCTCTACGCGAACGGTTTGCCCTGGATTGACGCGACCTACAGCATCCTGCTCAAGCTGAAAGACGACCAGTTGGGTGCGAGTGTCGGGGTTAACCTCCGGCAGCACTGACTTGACAATCGCGCTATGGCGCTCCGTCCCCAGCACTGTCACCGCATCACCCGCCTGGAGGCGACTAGCCGCAGCTTGAGGCATTCCAATGCGGGCTTCTGGCGCTTCCTCAACCAGCCGCAAGATCGACTGCCCCGCTGACACAACGACCCCTTCGTCAACCTGCTGCGCCGAGACAATACCATCAAAAGGAGCCTTGAGCGTACTTTTGCTGATATCAATATCAAGGTCAGCAATGCTGGCTTCGAGCTGCTGCACGACCGCCCGCTGTGCCGCAACCTGTTCAGGACGGGTGCCGTTGAGCAGTTCATCCAGGTTGCTCTTAGCCCGGTCTAGCCGTGCTTCTAGCGCTTCTGCGCCAAAGGCAAATTCGTCAAGCTGCTCTCTGGCGATCGCCCCCTGCTCATAGAGAAACTGCCGCCGCGATCGCTGCTGTTCCTGAAGCCGAAGCTGATTTTCAAAGTCGCGCACCTCAGCACGCGCCGCCGCAATGTCTTCTTGACGTGCGCCTCGCTCTAGTTCTAGCAGTCGAGCCTGGGCTTCTGCCCTTTGAGCCTCAAGCTGCTGTCTCTGCGTTTGAAGATTTTGGATATCAAGCTGGGCTAGGGCTTGTCCTGATGAGACGCGATCGCCCTCCTCAACCAGCACCCGAACCAGTTCACCCCCGCGATTAAACCCCAAATCGCTGCTCCGCAGTGCAGCAATTTCCCCCGTATACGAGCGAGAAACCTCATAGCTGCTAACCGCATCTACCGTCAACGTCTCTACCGACAAAACCTTAGCTTCATCCGCCTCCGCAGACTGGGTTTCTTGCGCCACCAACTGATTTTGGACAATCGGCGCAGCCACCGCTAAGAGCAGCCCAATTACTCCCAACCCAATCCACCACCGAGGCTGAGGCGTTAGGTATCGCTTGAGTTTTCCCACTGCACCCCTTTGAGATGCTGAATCAATTGTTTCTTGAGGCAAAGAGCGGTCAGCCATCCTGGTTTCTCCTGGCAAAAGGAATGAATTAAACGCTGTGACAACAAATAACTGTGACAACAAACAAATAGATGCATTTCTTGCGCTTAGGCTCAGCCAGATCTGCGACTTCTTAAAGAAGTCGCAGATCTGATCCCTTAAGTTAGTGTTTCCTAATCGTCCGTTGAGGCTCGACCAAATTTCAGCAGAGAGGCACAGCCTTTTGCATAATCGACAATGCGATTAACAATGTCCCCCTCCAGCCAAGCGCTCTTGGGCAGCGGAGTTTGCACGATAAAGCTTTTTAATTTCAAGAATTCCACATAGTCGTGCTGGTGATGCGCCTCATAGCCGCGTGGCATACTGGTTAGCTTGTCCTCATCGCTGAGCGACAGCCCCGCATCCTTCAGCTCGTGCAGCACGCGAGAAAATGCCTCTGGGTTTTCGATGATTTTGTCTCGAATGGTGCCGAGTTCCGCCGCTTTTAGCTTGTAAAATCCGCAGGCAATCAGTCCGCCTGAGCAATCAAGCTGAAGGTAGAGTAAGCCGTCCTTTTCTGCCTTAGTGCCCGATGGGGTCAGCACACCGCTCACATGAGTGCTGTAGGGAGATTTATCTTTAGAAAAACGAACGTCGCGGTTCTGGCGAAACATCGTTCTAGAACTACCCGACAACGCTATGGGAGCCTCTGAAAGACGGTCACTTGCCAGTTCTAAAACCTTGCCAAACGGCTCCCTCAGATAAACCTCAAACTGATCGCGGTGTTCGTCATACCAGGACTTTTCGTTATTTGCGGCAAGACCCTCTAGCAGGTCAAACGATTTACGGGTGAAGTTAAGCTCCGTCATGAATACCTCTAGACAGTCTGAGTAAAAGTGCCAGAAAAGGTGCCAGCAAGGGCAAAAAGTTTAGGAGCTTGCCATCTTGTAGAAATCTGTATCAAAGTCAGGCTTATTAATAATTAACACGATATCGATTGCAAAACAAATATACAATAGTAATTAAGTCATATTATTTTTGGTATTGATGAATCTAAAAACCCTGAGCGCTTTTATCGTCCTGGCTGAAGTGCTTCACTTTGGGCGTGCCGCCCAGCAGTGCGGAATGTCGCAACCTGCAATGAGCCGTCTGCTAAGCGAGCTAGAAACTGAGCTAGGGGTGAAGCTGCTCAACCGCACGTCTCGTGATGTCTCACTGACGAATGCAGGCAAAGGATTTCTCGACTCTGCCAGAAAAGCCGTTGCCTATGCAGATATGGCAATTCGAGCGGCAAAAGCAGGAGCCGTAGACGGCATTGATTCGCTGACAGTGGGGATGATTATCGGGACAGAGCAACCCCTTGTCGGACATCTCATCGCTCAGTTCAAACGCGCCCATCCCGAAACGCGGGTGTCTCTGTGTCAGATAGACGAACGCTCAATCGGGGCGGCGCTAGCAGAGGGTAAAATTGACGTGGCGATCGCCTGGGATGTCTCAATTCCCAGCGGTCTCTATCGTCAACATCTTGGAACCGTACCCATGTCTGTACTGGTCCAATCGGGTCACGAACTCGAAAAAAAAGAGCTAGTGAGTTTAGCAGACCTAGCTGGCTACCCCATTATTTTACCTGACCGCGATCGCCAGCCGATCATTTACGACACCTATCGGCGATACACCGCCGAAGCAGGCTTTGAACCTGCCATTGCGATCGACGTTTCAACCATGTCTGACACCCTAGCAATGGTCGCTGGCGGCGTGGGCGTGGGCAATGCCCCGATTGTGCCCGGTCTGACCTATCCAGGCGTTTCTGTCTTAAAACAAAGCCCGCGATTTGAGTTCAGCTATGAGCTTGCCTGGGCACACACGGTGCCGTCAGTAGAGAGTCTGCTCAAACTTTGTTGATAAATTTGTGACTGAATGGATGGGTTAACCCTCCTACCCCTACGTCCCACTAACGCCTTCGGTAAGCGAAAATAGAACCAAAGTCATCTCACTTTACCTTGAGTCAATCTACGTCACCCAAATCATCCACTCCCATGCAGTCCGGTTTGGCAAAAGTCAAACCGCAGGAATCTCACTTTAACCGTGCCCGTGTCAGTTTGCGACAGGCGCTCAATCGCTACAGCCAGTTTGTTCGTTTGCCCAAACGGGGATCTGCCAGCATTGAGCTTCAGGCAGCGGTCAAGGCAGATTTAGACCAGATTTCTACAGCACTCGATAAGTTGAATCACAGCGTTTTTCGGGTGGCGGTGTTTGGGCTGGTGAGTCGGGGCAAGTCGGCGGTGTTGAATGCGCTGGTGGGGCAAAAGCTTTTACAAACAGGACCGTTAAACGGGGTGACGCAGTGGGCGCGTTCGGTGTACTGGTCGCCTCCAGTTTCAGGTGAGCCTTTTCAAGTGGAACTGATCGATACGCCTGGGCTAGATGAGATTGGCGGGCAGGCACGGGCAACTTTGGCACGAGAAGTTGCACAGCAGGCTGACCTGATTCTATTTGTGATTGCGGGAGACCTGACCCGGACTGAATATCGAGCGCTGATGGAGTTGCAGCAGGCGCACAAGCCGCTGATTCTGGTGTTTAACAAGACCGATCTTTACCCCGACCGCGATCGCCAAACCATCTACGAAAAGCTGCAAACGCTATTTGCCAGCAGTGGCGATCGCTATCGTCCGATGCTTTCCCCTGACGATATCGTGATGGTGGCGGCTGATCCCGCCCCCGTAGAAGTGCGGGTGGAGTGGGAAGAGGGGCGCGTGACCCACGAGTGGGAAGCCCCACCACCCGATGTAGATGAACTGAAGCAAAAGCTGCTAGACATTTTGCACCGAGACGGAAAATCTCTGCTGGCAGTGAACGCTTTGCGGCAGGCACGCGAGTCAGAAGCGGCGATCGCCACAAAACCCTGAAGCTGCACCAGGCAGAAGCCGAAGACCTAATCTGGCAATTTACTCGCTGGAAGG
>JAAUTN010000058.1 GCA_012031415.1 Leptolyngbyaceae cyanobacterium SM1_4_3
AGGGGCAATAGGTTGACTTTCACCCAGTCCATTTACAGTCATGCGACTGGAAAGAAAATGCCTCCATTAGACGCAAACCACTGCTTGACCGACTCTGCGCGACGCTGTGACAAATCCAGATTGTAAGCATCTGTTCCGATAGAGTCTGTATGCCCATTAATTTGAATCGCAGAATTGAGAAACCGTTGAGCGATTGATCCAGAAATCTGTTGAAGGGCAACTTCTGCATCGGGTCGAATTGCATCTTTGTCAAAGTCAAACAGCACATCCGCAGCAAGCGTGTAAATGGTTGTGTTATCCCCTTGCTGAACCACAACTTCTGGAACAGTAATTTCTGGAAAATTGATGGTTGGAAGGTTCACATTAGGAATGTTGACCTCAGGAACATTAACTTCGGGAGTGTTAATTTCGGGAGTGTTGACTTCGGGAGTGCTGATTCCAGGAGTATTGACTTCGGGTATATCAGGACTAGAGCGATTATCTGTGGAACTTTGTTCAACAGGTGTTTGACTCGTTCGAGAGGTAGAAGCGTTCTCTGAAGAACCATCAGTGCAAGTGACCAAAGCAAATGCAAGGCCTATTCCAGCCAGAAGTATTAGTGCTTTTTCATGATCTTCCTCCGAGAAACCTAATCCCCTTGTGGGTTGGGAGGATTAGGAGGGTCGATTGAGTCCGGTCAATCCCGGCGAAATCGACACACAATCTTTGTAACTATAGGAACAGATAAACCAACGAACTAAATTTTAATTCAGCAATTCTTTAAAAGGAGAGTTCTTGCTTCTGCGCTTAAGGTTCTGTAACGATCGCGCTCTGAAAAATCTCCGTAAACCATGTAAATAAAATTACACCAACCTTATCTCGGCTTGATATTTCTCTGGCGAACATTTGTTAGATTTAGTGTCTGACGTACATTTGTACCTATTAATACGAAATTCGTTTGTGGAGTGATGTTATCTGAGGAACTAATGGCTGTTTATACCTAGTTAGGGTCTTTAAAAGAGTGCCACTTTGCCAAGCAGATTCCGTATAAGTTCTGGTTGTGCAAATGAAGTTAGCCAAATTAATTCAGTATTTACCGAAGAGGTGGGTGTATCCTATGGATTTTGGTGCTGTTGTGGGTTTGTTGTTGGTCGTTGCTTATGTTTGCACGTTCCTATTTCCTCCAAAGGATTTCTTCAGAAAAGAAATTGGGAGATGCGATAAGCACACTTCTATCTAAAGGGATTAAAGTTCGGATTGATAAACAGGATTAGGAGGCGATTACTCCAAAGGGAGAACCGCTTCGCACTACCAATCGCTAAAAGTGGCGTGGACTTGCACCACGCCACTTTTACTAAAAAGCGTTCCTCAAGGCTGTCTAGCGGCTTGGCAGCAGTGGACGTACAACCATAAACCCCGCACCGAAAGCCGTGATGACAATAAATCCGATCACAACTATGAGCCAGATTCCGCTCAAGTCTTTGGCAGCTTCGGGTGGGGCGACGCGGCGCGATCGCGGTTCCTCCTGCTCGGTAAACAGTTTATCCGACAAAATCATGGAGTCAGACGGTTTTGGCTTAGCAGTGGGTTTGGCGGTGCGAAGCGGTTCCCCCTTGGGGGTAGTCACTCCCATTTCCATTTGCGCGGGCTGCACTGGCGCTGGCTTAGTATGAACCGGGCGCGGCGGCACGACGGGTTGAGCGGTTTGACGAATGGGTATCACCCTCTCTAGCGGAACTTCTGACGGTTCTAAAGGTGCAGGCTGTAGCAGATCTGGAAATGAGTTTGCCATTTGCTGAAGCTGAGAAGCCGCCTGCACAACGCGGTCAATTTCTTGCCGTAGCTGCTGATTTTGGCGAGTCAACTGCTGATTTTGGTTGCTCAGCAACTCTGCCGTCGCTTTTGCCGATTGTAGCTCGGCTGCCAGTTGGCGATATACCGAAATCGGCACTGAAGGAGCGTAAGCATTGCCTGATGGGGTTTGTCCGGGAGCAGGTGAAGTTCTCATGGAATCAAGATTGAGGTTATTCATCGACTTGGCAAATTGAAAGCAAAAAGATCAAGGCAAGAATTGAGCAAACTTTGAGAAAGTAACAGCAGGTTTTTCGGCCTTTATTTTATTAGACTGCTATAAAGTACTCCTGATTGGCCACTGATACCAATTCCCTTTGAGGCTGAATATATGCCTCAGAATAATGGAATTTTGAGCATTCTGACCGCCAATCGTCAATAAATTTGCCATAAATTAGCTCACCATGAATCACCCGTTCGTCCAATCTAACCCACCTATTGAGGCTAAAAATTCTGCTGGGTCTTCTGCTGAATCATCTACGGAAATGAAGTACGGCGAACGCCACATTGCCGAAGGACAACTGATCACGTTTCCTAATCCGCGTGTGGGACGGCGATACACCATTCAAATCACGCTGCCAGAATTTACCTGCAAGTGCCCGTTTTCTGGCTATCCTGACTTCGCCACGATCGCCATTAACTATGTCCCCAATGAACGCGTTGTGGAGCTAAAAGCAATCAAACTTTATATTAATAGCTATCGCGATCGCTACATTCCCATGAAGAATCAGTTAACCAGATCCTGGATGACTTCGTTGCTGCCTGCGATCCTCTGGAGGTAACGGTCAAAGGTGACTTTACTCCGCGTGGCAATGTCCATACGGTGGTTGAAGTGCATCACCAAAAGCAATGCTGAGATAAAAGCAATGCTGAGATAATCAATGTACTTGTAGTAAGGGCGACCTAACATGATCAGAATCAGTAACCTCAAACTGTTCACAGGTTCCTGGTTCCGCAGACTTTTAGCAGGAATGCTAGTTGGAGTGATGGCGATCGCCCTTACTGCCTGCAACTTAGCCCAGTTTAGGACCGAAGCTGCTCAGGTGCCCCAACTGCTAATCAGCCTGCTGAGTGAGCCTAAAACCTTCAACTACCTGACCAGCACCGAATCTCCCAGCGTTTTTAGTTTCATCTACGAAGGGCTGATCACCCAAAACGGTCTAACTGGCGAAATTGAGCCTGCCCTGGCAGAAAGCTGGGACGTTTCTGAAGATGCTCAGCGAATTGTCCTTACCCTGCGGGAAGGGCTGCGATGGTCTGACGGGGAGCCGCTCACCGCAGAGGATGTCGTATTTACTTACAACGACCTCTTCTTTAATGAGGAAATTCCTACCTCGATTCGGGACGTGCTAAGAATTGGCGAAGCAGGGGTTTTGCCAACTGTGCGAAAGCTTGATCAGCGGCGGGTTGAGGTGGTTTCGCCAGAACCTTTTGCGCCCCTCCTGCGAAACATGAGTTTAGCAATTTTACCCGCTCACTCCCTGCGGCAACTGGTGACAACCAAAAATTCTGAAGGCGAACCGCTGTTTGTCTCAGCCCTGGGCACGGATACTAACCCCGCTGAGATGGCCGTAAACGGGCCGTATCAAATTGCTAGCTACACCACCAGTCAGCGCATCGTCTTTCGGCGCAACCCAAACTATTGGCGGCGAGACGGTCAAGGCAATCCGCAGCCTTACATTGAGCGCATCGTCTGGCAAATTGTAGAATCAACCGACAATGCCCTGGTACAGTTTCGCTCCGGCGGACTGGATCTACTGGGGCTTCAACCCGATTATTTCTCCTTGCTCAAGCGAGAAGAGCGGCGAGGCAGCTTCACAATCTATGAAGGCGGCTCTGCCCCTGGAACCAACTTTCTTGCCTTTAACCTCAACCAGGGCCGCCGCAATGGAATACCGCTGGTTGACCCAATCAAATCGCGCTGGTTTAACGCGGTTGAGTTTCGGCGGGCAGTGGCTTACGCAATCGATCGCCAGAGCATGATCAACAACACGTTCCAGGGGTTAGGACAAACGCAAAACTCGCCAATCTCCGTCCAAAGCCCCTACTTCATTTCGCCCGAAGAAGGGCTACCCGTCTATGATTACAGCCCGGACAAGTCTAGAGAACTGCTGCTAGGTGCCGGGTTTCAATATAACGCTGAGGGTCAATTGCTAGATGCGGAGGGAAATCGCGTTCGTTTTACGATGATTACCAATTCTGGCAATAAGGTACGTGAAGCAATGGGAGCGCAGATCAAGCAAGACCTGAGCCGCATTGGAATTCAGGTAGACTTTGCCCCGCTTGCCTTTAACACTCTGCTCAACAAACTCAACAGCGATCTCAATTGGGAATGCTACCTGCTGGGTTTGACGGGCGGTGTAGAGCCAAATAGCGGCGCAAATGTTTGGCTGACGGAGGGGCGATCGCACCGTTTTAACCAGGCCGCCCAACCCGGACAGCCCCCTATTGAAGGGCGAGTTGTATCAGATTGGGAGAAGCAAATCGAGCAGCTTTACATTCGCGGGGCGCAGACCGTTGATGAAGCGGAGCGTCGAGCCATCTACGCAGAAAGCCAGATTGTTACCCAGCAATATCTGCCATTTATCTATCTGGTCAACCCCTTAACCCTAATGGCGGTGCGCGATCGCATCCAAAACGTTAAATTCTCTGCCCTGGGCGGACCACTTTGGAATATTCATGAACTGGAGATTGCTGAAAATTAATCACTCTGGTAGCCAAGCTTCTGCCAAGACCAATTCTACAGAATACGGACATACCTCTGGAAAGACCGAAATATCTAGACTGGTTTGCCTGGTTGCCTGCCGCCGCGCTCTTTGGTAACTCTGTTCAAGTTGCTCTAAGGGATAAGATTGCAGACTGGGACTATCTGCGATCGCCAGTTCAATTTGGGTACGTGCATCCGTAATGGAATCTAGCCAACAGTCTGAGCGGCGCTGAGGCTGATACTGCCACTTGAGCAAATGCAATAGAAGACGAGTAAGCTGGCTAGCAATTCCTCGTCGTTCACTCTTGCCCAAGTCTTCAACCTCTTCGATCAAATGCGGCACATCAATTTCATGCCAGCGACGCTCCCGTAACAGGTGGGCTGTTTGGTCAATCCACAAACTGAAATCTGTTAAATACTTTTTGCTCATGTTTTAATCCATGTTTCAGATTCTCATCGGTTTAGCAATCAGTAGCTCACATTGTAGTGCGATCGCTTCCTCACCTCCTGCCCTCTGCCCTAAAGCAATCCCTTCAAATAGCTACTGGTTGCCAAAACGTGTTCCTTCATCACCTCTCTCGCCCGATCGCTGTCTCGCTCTTGAATTGCCCAAACAAGCGCCTGATGCTGTTGGCTAGAGTGAATCCGCTGCGCCTTGCTGTGAGGTGCGTTCTGCAACAAATCGGTCAGTTCAGAGTGAATTTCGGTGCGATCGCAGGCAGTCGATTGGTTTGGGTCGCTTTGGCAATCAGTAAATGAAAGCGAATATCGAGCTTACGATATTCCACACTATCGTAGGTTTCTTGCATTGCTGCTACCAGGTCTTGCAAGTCCTTAATCTGCAACTCTTCAGCGCGTTGGGTTGCCAGTTCTGCAATCCCCATTTCTACAACTAACCGATGATCTAAAATTTCTGACAGAGTTGCCCCTGCCTTGTTCAGCCGAAGCCGTAGCGTCATGAGCGATTCTGGCAGGGGATGCTCTGAGACAAAGATGCCACCCGATCGCCCCCGTTTTGCTACCAAAATGCCTTGCTCAACCATCAGGTGAGTTGCTTCCCGCACAGTCGAGCGGCTGATGCCCATCATTTGTGCCAGTTCTCGCTCACTCGGAAGCTGATCGCCCGGTTCATACAGCCCCATTTTGATGGCTGAACCAAGCCGCTCCAGAGTGACTTCCAGCGGATTAATGGTTGGCTTTGCGCCGCGCAGCAAGGCCTCGGCGGTGTGGCGTGCAGGGGGTGTGGAAGGGCTGGAAGGAGACATAAATCGAAGCTCGTTCAGGAATAATCTGATATGACAGTCTCATCAAATTTTAGATGAAACTGGAGCGCCAACACCTGATTCGGGTAGCGAAATGCCGATCGCCCTCTCTGCAAACAACTGGTTTTTTGCATGGCGCATTTTGGTATGGCTCTGGACGTGAGAGCGATCGCCCCCCCGCCGCAGGTTAATTAATTCGCGATCAGCAACCTTCTGGAGACGGTTCACAGGCACCGATACTGACCCAGCTACCGGACAGGGTTCCATCTTGCCCGCTGTACCACTCCTTCTTCCAAATTGGAGCATTGTGCTTTAAGGTATCGATCGCATACTTGCAGGCAGCAAATGCTTCTGAACGGTGCGGACAGCCCACCGCAACCAGCACACTGATTTCACCAATGCCCAACTTGCCAGTTCGGTGATGAATCACAACTCGCGTTACCTCCACCCAGGTTTGGCGAATCTCGGCAGCAATTTGTTTGAATATCTGCATCGCCATTGGTTCATAGGCCTGATATTCAAGTGCCACAACAGGTTTGCCATCCGTCTGATTTCGCACCATGCCACTCATCACCACAATTGCCCCATTTGCTGCATCGTCTGCCTGTGCATAAACTTCTTCCAGGGAGAGAGGCGCAAATGTGATAGCAAAGTGATCGGGAGTTTGAAGTTGAGTAGGATTCGCTGAAAGAACGGAGGTAACTGAGTTCATAGCAATCTATCACGCAAGGTAAGAGGCATTCCTTATTGTGACTCAAGCTGAACCGTGCAAACTGCCATCTGCATCAATCATAGTTAACATTCCATAGTCAATATCTCGAACCATGTCGCGCAACTTGCGAGTTTGATCACTGCGATCGCTAGAACTTGTCATATCTAACTGTGGCTACTCCCATCTTTCTAGCATTGTCAAAGATTAAGGTTCTTCCTAACCTGAGTCTAGAGACAGAGTTCTACAGTGACCCATCGCGTTATTGACCCATCGCTAATGACCAGCCAAGTGCGTTGAGATTTTTGTGTAAATGCGTGCATTCCGTATGCATTTACACAAAAATCAAATCAGTCTCGACCCGTCCTTGTTCAAATGTTAACCAAACCTTACTGATCTCTTACATAAGAGGCTGATACCTTTATTAGAGTTCGTAATCTTACTTAACTGATCATTCATTCATGGGTTCTGTCGCTCAGGGGCAAAGAGTTCGTCCTACAGCGGCAAGCAACTGCCGCTGTGGTTATCCTCATCTTGAGGAAGGAAGCGACAACCAGAAGAAAATCAAGCTTCTGGGAGTTGTCTTGAGTTTACTAGCTAGCTTCTTTGTATTTGAGTTGGCAGTTGGTTTCTGGAGCCACAGTCTCTCTCTGTTGGCAGATGCAGGACATATGCTGTCTGATGTTGGAGCTTTAGGGCTGACAATGACAGCGGCATGGCTAGCTCGAAAGCCTGCATCAGGTCGAGCGACCTTTGGATATCAGCGAGCTGAGGTTTTGGCGGCCCTGGTAAACGGGATTAGCCTGGTGGCGATCGCCCTCTTTGTGACCTGTGAGGCAATTGATCGACTCAGACACCCAGAGCCTTTATTAGTGGTGCCGATGTTAGTGGGAGCGGGATTTGGACTGGTGATCAACAGTCTTAACCTATCCTTGCTGCATCAGCACAGCCATCATGACTTGAATATGCGCGGTGCATTGCTGCACATTGTTGCAGATATCGCCAGTTCCGTTGGCGTGATCTTAGCTGCCCTCGCTGTTTACTGCTGGAACTGGGTCTGGATCGATGCTGCCGCCGGACTACTGGTTGCGGCTTTTACCGGACTCAGCGCCATTCCGCTGATTAAAAGCAGTGTAGAAGTGTTGATGGAGTATGCACCCAAAGGATTAGAGCCTGAAACCGTAGAGGCTGCACTCACTTCCTTTGAGGGTGTAGAGCAGGTGAAAAAACTGTACATTTGGACTCTTACTTCTGGTCAGGTTATGCTGTGCGCCCATCTGACCGTAAATCTGCCAAGTGTAGAGGAGCGCGATCGCCTCTCTCAAGATCTACAGTCCTATCTCTATCAGGAATTTGCAATTCGGGAAGCGGTGCTACAGCTTAGTACTGCTTCGGTATCAAATTTCCAGCTTCATCCACTGTTTAATCAGAGTTTAATGTCTCTGTTTGCGGGATAACACGGAGATCTTAATCTTCGGTGATACGATTTCAATGCCCTTCCTGAATACCTGTTCATTCATTCAGAAATGCGTAACAAACTTCTCACTATTTTTCTGGGTACGGCTGCTACCGTAGCAATCATGCCCTCTGCACAAGCTGCTACTCTTTACCAGGTTACTTCTGGTGTTACGAGTCTGAATGTGGATACTGCGGCTCTGGACTTACTTTCAGGTTTAGGCTTAACGTTCAGCAACTCTTTTGAAACAGTTACACCTGCTGAAGGGTTCATTTTCGGCTTTGAAATTTTGCCTCCGACTGAAGATTCCAGTGTGGTCGGCACAGATTTCACTTTCACTATTGACGAAGCAACTCGAGCTTTTGCTCCTGTGGGCGGGCAGATTGAGCATACGGGGGGGTTGAGTTTTGAGGTTGATTCCTTTGACCCTGTAACCAACCCAGGTGGACTGGCGCTGTTTTCACCATTGGAAATTGGTGACTTTTCCATTGGCTTTGACGGTGGTTTCTTTATTGCTGACAACATCACAACGGGGTTGCCACTGTTTGATCTGGTGGTAAACGCGGCTCCCAGCTTCAGCGATCGCACCCTCCTGGTTTCCAATGTAGATGTACTGGTTTCAGAAGAGTTCAACGATGTCCTGGAGAATGCGTCTGGCAACTTTGAACTGAACCTAACAGGTGCCCGCATCGGTAGCGCTCAAATTGATGCTGAAGCTGCAAAGGTGCCTGAACCCGGAACAGCATTGGCACTCGTAAGTGTCGCTGGCGCACTGTTTACGGTACGTCGTCTTGCGGTACGTCGTCGCCCATTGGCTTAGGACTTAACATTGGGGCGATCGCCATGAGGATCTGGCATTGGGCACTTTTAGGAATGTCTTTCGTGATGAATTGGGGGCGATCGCACCCGCTGTTCTGGCTGAAGCTCGTCAGCTTGACTACACGTTAAGTTCTCAGGGTAGCCGCAGTTATGCAGTGCTGGTGCAGCAGGCAGAGCAAATGGCAGACCGTCTAGTGCGACAAAGCTTTTCTGATGCTGCTGTTACACAAGTTTCACTCCGAATTCTAGGTGAACACAACGGTTCGGAAGCTCCCGTTCTGTATCTAACGGTGAGTCGTACAGACTGGCAAGCCAACCCTGACATTCAGACTCAGGCGCGTTACTTTGGTCGCCCCTCGGCGGTGCTGCTGGGCTTTACTCAGCCTCAGGCAATCCAAACCGCTGCCGCCCTTCCGATTGGCTATCCAACATCCCAAGACGTTGAAAACTCACTGTCTGACATAGAGCCTAATTTCTATGACTGAGGCTCTGTTAAAGACTTCCCCAATTACTCACCAGGACTTACGCACTCACTAGACAGGCGAGAGGCTTCAGTTCCCTGTTAACAGGGATTTAACTGAACGCATATTCTGTCTGCGTAAGTCCTAGCTCACTTCAGTCTGTCACTCACGTTAGTAATAAGGGTTTCTGCCATGACTCTCGTTCTAAATCAGAACTGGCGCTGGCTAGTCTGCTTCCTGGTTGGTCTAGTAGGCGCATTCTTGCTTTCGTTTGGTTTGTCCTTTAGTCAAGCTGTGAGCGCTGCTGCTCACGGTGAAAGCCAGTCTGCTACCTCGGTACTCGTTTCAACTTTTGATGAAGTTGCTGCCTCTCACTTAGAGTCCAATTTCTACCGATAGAGCTTCCGCTACTTGTTCAGAGTGAAACTACCCTAAAGGCACTGTAATGATTCAAATATTCAGAAGATACTTGCGGCAGTCCGCTGTGCTGGCAGTGACTTTGCTCTGCGTTGGTCTGTTCTCGTTTGGCTTTCGGCGTGAGGCGATCGCCGCCACTGGTAACGGAGTCAACGTCATTCTCATGATCGGTGATGGAATGGGTTGGGAGATGGCACGCGCCGCCGCTGTTGCAAAAGGCGCACCTCTCTACGATCAGGGTAAAGGGCGCGGTCTAAGCTTCCAAAACCTGAGCGGCTACAGTCTGGTCACGACCTATGGCACTACCGTCTTGGGCGAAGACGGCTCCTTCAGCACGGGCAACTCCGCCCTCGATAACTCCGACCCAACGACGGGAGAAAGCCCAGTTCGCCCAGGCTTCTCCTTCAAAGCGTTGCCCTTCAATCCTGGTACTGGAGCTAGCGGAGGCGCAACCGACCCCTCTCTAGGAAACCTGGTAGGCTACGAACCCGATCGCGGTGGTCCCAACCCCTGGACACCGATTAGTCCCGATGTCGCTGAGCAGCTAGGTTTCGACAAAGAGTACATCAAGTACAGCTATCCCGACTCAGCTAACACAGCAACTTCCCTTTACACCGGAGTCAAGAGCTACAACAACGCAATGGGGGTAGATATTTTTGAAGAGCGCAAAACCACCATCCTAGAGAGAGCCGCGTTGCTGGGCAAATCTACTGGCTTGGTGACTTCTGTGCCGATCACCCACGCGACTCCCGGTGCAGCAGCATCTTTTGTCAATCGTCGAGCCAAGTACGACAATGACTTTCCTGACCTTGACAACATTTTGCAGCAGTCCCTTCGCATCTTCCAGCCGACTGTGCTTTTGGGTGGCGGTCATCCGCTCGACTTCCAAAACCGAACTGCATCTGGCCCTATCTTCGACTACACCTACATCCGCCAGAGTACCTATGAGGAGTTGAAGAGTAACCCCAGCGACAACACCTATGGCTATAAGTTTTTGGAGCGTGGATCAAACGCTGCTCAGAGACTTCTAGCGACTTCTAACCAGATCAACCCCAATCGAGGTGAGAAACTGCTGGGGTTGTATGGTGCGCGGGGTCAAAATGGCAACCTTCCTACTAGCAGCGCCAACGGTGACTACAGCACCACCGGATTAGATAACTTCTCGGTATTTTCAACCGCTGCTCAAAACAATCAGATTCCTCAGCCGGATACAGTGCGACCGCTGTCGCCGGGTGAGACAGATGCCCAATTTATCGCCCGTGAACGTAGCGAGAACCCAACCCTGGCAGACCTAACTCAAGCTGCACTAAACGTGTTGGGCAAAGACCGAGATGGGTTCTGGCTCATGGTAGAAGCGGGTGATGTAGATTGGGCTTGCCATGATGACAACCTGGACAACCTGATCGGCACCATGAACGAGTTTGATAGATCCGTTCAAACCGTAATCGACTGGATTAACCGAAACGGGGGTTGGCAAAAGAATGTGCTAATCGTGACGGCTGACCATGATCACTACCTGACACTCAATCCCAACTATTCTCAGCTCCTGGCTCAGAAAGGGGCAGAAGCTCTCACTTTTGAAGAGCATACGCCCACAGAAGCAGGGCATTTCTGGGGTTCAATGAGTGATATTAAGTACGGGTGGGGAAGCCACACTAACCGACCCGTTCCTGTGTACTACCAGGGCGGACCGTTCAACCTGAACCGCTTTGTCGGTCAGGGCTTCACTCAGTACGGTCAGCAAGTTCCTGGAGTTTCTGGAATCGTTGATCAGGTTCACATTTATCAGGCAATGTTAGATGCCCTGACTTCACGAGTTAGAAGTCGCGGATAAGAAGTATCCAAAGGTTTCGGCATTAACGTTGACATCACCTGTTTACTGCTTTACCCCCTGAAGGATAAAGCAGTTTTTTATGCCAATTTCATCGTCCTAGCTGCCACCCGTTAAGCGAGGACGCACATTGCTAGCAAACTCCTCTTGTCCAGACGTGAGTTCAGCCGGAACGCCATTTGGATAAGTTTCAGCTACTAGTGCCTCTAACCGTTCAATTCGGTTGCTGGGATTGGGGTGGGTGCTAAAAAATTCTGGCGTACCTCCGCCGCCCGCTCGACCTAACACTTCCATAAGTTCCACAATGCCTCTAGGGTCATATCCGGCTTCGGTCATAAAGCGAAAACCGAGGCGATCGCTCTCCAACTCATCTTCCCGCCCATACTGAAGGCTAACCACCTGATTGACCGCCTGGGCAACCACCGCTGCCTGCCGACCGCCATCCTGACTATCACTGGCTGCAACCCCAACTGCCGTAGCCAAAGCCTGTCCTAACTGTTGCTTTGCCAGGTGTTCTGCGGCGTGTCGTCCTACCACATGACCCACTTCATGCCCCAAAACTCCAGCCAACTGAGCTTCTGAAGAAAGCTGACTGAGCAAGGCTGCCGTAATAAAAATCGGGCCACCGGGTAGGGCAAACGCATTTACAGTTTGGGGATCTTGAAGCAGATAAAACTCGAATGGATAAGGAGCTTGAGCCGCTGCTGACTGCTGCACCACTCGTCCACCAATCTGATCGATGTACTGCTGCAAAGCCTCATCTGGATAGAGACCTCCATGTTGAGCCGCTATTTCCTGAGTTGCCTGCTGTCCTAATGTAATCTCCTGCTGTGGTGAAAGTGAAACTCGCTGGCTCTCTCCCGTAATCGGATTTTCTACAGCGCTGCCGCAATAACCAACTAAACCAAACAGCGCAAACAACAGTGCGATAATCAGTCTGATGGGTAATCTCACAACAGTTTCTCTCTTAAATTTTGTTTTAGGTGAATTTGGCAGGAGACTACCACTTTATCGGTTAATCAAGTATCTATCCGAAGGGTAGCGTCAGCATGAAATTTCTGGGAATTGACTTTGGCTGGCGATCGCAACCCAGCGGTTTATGCTGTCTGGCTTTGCAGAACACAACTCTACACTTACTGGATCTAACTCGTTTAGATGAAGTTACAGCAGTATTGTCCTGGGTTGATACTCAAGTCACACCCCAAGAGCCTGCCATTATTGCCGTTGACGCTCCTACGCTGATTCCCAACGCTAGCGGAATGCGCCTGCCCGATCGCCTTGCCCACAAATACTTTGGTCGCTATCATGCAGGCTGCTATCCTGCCAACTTAGGTAGTCCTTTTGCCACACGCACACTAGAGCTAGGCTTGAGCCTGGAGACACGCGGTTTTGCCCACGCTCCAACACTCATTGCCCAGCAGCCCGGCCGCTATCAGATCGAAGCATTTCCCCATCCGGCAATGGTCTATCTCTTCAAGCTAGAACGGATTTTGAAATACAAAAAAGGCAGACTATCAGAACGACGAGCAGAATTGCTCAAGCTGCGTCAATACATTCTCGACGTTCTACCTACCCTAGAACCAGCTCTGGATCTGTCCCTTTTCTCAGAGAACAACTCATTACCCAAAGTTCCACAGACTGGCAGTGCCCTAAAGGAACTAGAAGATAAACTGGATAGCCTAATCTGTGCCTATGTTGCAGCCCACTGGTGGTATTGGGGAACAGAGCGAAATTTGGTGTTGGGCGATCGCACCACAGGCTACATTGTCATACCTGACCCATTCAATAGAGCTAGCGCAATAGCAAGCAGGTAATGGGGAATGGGTAACGAGATGGACTTCACTCCCCATTCCCCACTCCCCTACCTTGCCACAGCCTCACTCATCACAGGCACCTCCAGCACATGACCATTTCCACCAGATTGCAAATCTACCGATACCCTCTCCGGCTCAGCCCACAGCACCAGACCCGGTTCGTAGGGGCTACTGAGATAGTCATGGCTGGGCAACACTCGCAGTGACAAGCCCTGCAAGCCGCTGTTGGTATAGCTGATGTTGACGGTATAGAGGCTGTTGTCCTGAACGTCTTGTCCCTGGTAAGCCATCATCACGGGAACGCCATTGGTAATTTCCCCGGTTGCGCTCACCGAACCTTGATATAGCTCTACCCGAACATCCCCATTACTCAAGGCTCCCAAATTAATTTGAGCCGTCACTGCAATCTCTTGATTTACCCGAATTTCAGCAGGTTCTGAGATCTTGATGTCTTCAATCTTGATGTCATACCAGTGGTTAAACAGGTGAGCCTGCCAGTGTGCCAGCGACTTCGCGGGACCATATTGATCCTGAATCATGTTGAAGTAGCGATCGCTTGCTGGGAAATAACCCCGCAGTGCGTAGTCGCCCACCATGCGAGCCGTGTTAAACAAAGGACAATTCAACCGAATCGCATCCTTCATTTTGGCAACCCACCCCCTCGGCAAATCCTCATCATCACGGGTATAAAACAGCGGTACAACCTCCTGCTCAATCAGGTCATACAGCGCATTCGCCTCAACCTCATCCTGATATTCCAGGTCGTCATAGTCCTCACCGTGACCAATCGGCCAGCCCGTGCGAACATAGTCTGCTTCATCCCACCAGCCATCTAGCACACTCAGGTTTGGCAATCCATTCATCGCCGCCTTCATGCCGCTGGTGCCAGACGCTTCACGCGGGCGGCGCGGCGTATTCAGCCAGATATCACAACCCGCCACCATTAGCCGAGACACATGAATGTCATAGTTAGGGATGAACACAACCGAGTGGCTCAGCGCTTCATCCCGCGTAAAGTGAACGATCTGGCGAATCAGTTCTTTTCCAGGAATATCTTTCGGATGCGCTTTGCCCGCCACAACAAACTGAACCCGACGCTTTCCATGCGTATGATCCGGATCATGCAAAATTTGCTTAATGCGCTCCAGGTCACGCAAGAATAAAGTCGCTCGTTTGTAGGTGGCAAAACGACGGGCAAAGCCAATCGTCAGCACCGAAGGATCTAAAACCTCCTGCGCTTCGGCAATCTCCGTGAGGGATGCACCGCGATCGCGCAAACTCTTTTGCAGCCGTTCCCGCACAAACACCACCAGTTCCGATCGCTGCCGTTCATGGTTGCGCCACAGTTCCTCATCGGGAATCGAGTTCACCCGCTCCCACAGCGGACTGTCCGTTGAGGCTTGCGACCAGCTTGGGCCAAGATAGCGATCGTAGAGTCCCTGGGTAGACTTCGCCACGCAGCTACACGCATGAACTCCATTTGTAATCGACGTAATCGGCACTTCAGTAATCGGCAAATTTGACCACAAACTTTTGAACATAGAGCGAGAAACGGCTCCATGCAAACGGCTAACTCCATTGACAAAAGAAGCCATCTTAATCGCTAAAATTGCCATGCTAAATGGAGCCGCCAAATCTCCAGAATTTTCTCGCCCCAGCGACAAAAACTCCTCCTTAGACAGCCCAAAGGTATTGGCATAGTGTCCTAAATAATAGGTAATCTTCTCTGGAGGAAACAAATCAATCCCAGCCGGAACAGGCGTATGCGTTGTAAATAGCTGGCTCGATTGAGCGACCTGCTTTGCCTCCGCAAAAGTCAGCCCCTCCTCCTGGATCATCATGCGGATGCGCTCCAGTGCCAGAAACGCAGAATGCCCTTCGTTCATGTGATAGGCAGTAGGGTGTAGCCCCAGCGCTTTCAGCATTCGCACCCCGCCAATTCCCAGTATGATCTCCTGGTGAATCCGAACATCAATGTCACCGCCATAGAGCTGGTCAGTGATGTCTTGGTCATACTGATTGTTTGGCTCAATGTTGGTGTCTAGCAAATACAGCGGCACTGTGCCTACCTGAACTCGCCATACCCTAGCAAACACCTCACGCCCCGGATAGTCTACGCTGACGCGCAACTCCGAGCCGTCAGGATTGCGCTCTAGATGCAGCGGCATATTGTAAAAGTCGTTGATGGGATAGCGCTCTTGCTGCCATCCATCGGCATTCAAGTACTGGGCGAAGTAGCCTTCCTGATAAAGCAGTCCAACGCCAACCAGCGGCAGCCCCAAGTCGCTAGCAGACTTTAAGTGATCTCCTGCCAGCACACCCAAACCTCCTGAATAAATCGGCAAACAGGAGGTCAACCCAAATTCCGCTGAGAAGTAGGCATAGCAGTCTTTGGAGGGATGAGGGATGAAAGATGAGGGATGAAAGGTGGTTTCAGCTTTTGTTGCTTCGGGTGTTGCTTCAGGTGCGGCACTACCTGCGGGTTTGCGATCGCGATGCTTGCGATACCAGGTACGCTCTTTTAAGTAATCTTCTAACTGCTGTGCGGCTCGATCCATCTGAGCTAGAAAACCCTCGTCTTCTGCAACTTCTCTCAGGCGCTCTTGACTAATCGTGCCCAACATCAGAACTGGGTTGTAGCGACTCGATTCCCACAAGTCGCGATCCAGCCGTCGAAATAGATCGGTTGTGTCGAAGTTCCAATCCCAGTGTAGGTTGTAAGCCAGCTTACGCAGCGGCTCTAACCGTTTAGGCAGGGAAGGGGAAACATTGAATGTACGAATTGGCTTCATGCTCGACGGGATCTCCGTGTCTACATCTTTCATTCACGGCTATTGTGTACTCAACTGAGCCGAAAAGCCGTTTCTCTTAACACTGTTTTCTGGGTGTTTCCTGGGCGAGGCTGCGCCAGTCTAAAATTTACGCCAGTTTCAGTAGGGCATTTACTCATTAAACGTTAAGAAAATTAAAAATTTTCTGGTCGTAGACGTATGACGCAAACCCAAAATTCGCCGCAATTTGTTCCCCAGGATGCATTCAGAAGCAGGTTTACTGGGTACGCTAGGCTACGAGCCTAATACATGAGAGGCAAAGTCTAGTACTAAAGAGGTATACTAACTCCTTTCATAAATGTTACAGTTTTTAATATTCGGCTATTTGAGGAGTTTGAGGAATTTGAGTCCCACCGGAACATTGCCACCCTTAGATTATGTCTAGGTAGAGTTCTAGGAATCGCTCAGGGGTCTGCCAGATATTCCTTCAGGTACAGAAAGTCTAGAATTTTCTGCGGACTGCCTTGATATCCTTGAAATTTTGAGCACTGCCTGAGCGTTAGCTTTTAGATTCTGAGATCGGGCTTTGGGCTACACCCTGGTTCAGGGGTCTCTGAATTGGGCCCAATCTAAACTAGCTCAAGTTTGGTTATTAGAATCGCTCTCAACTTTTGCACTCTACTTGTACGCGAATTAAATTTCCTTTTCGTCCCTGCTATCTGAACATTCAGCGATATGAAAACTGCTCAAACTTCTACAGACTTAGTTCGTGCTTACTTGCGAGAGATTGGCCGTGTGCCTCTCCTGACCCATGAGCAGGAGATTCTATATGGTAAGCAAGTACAGCGCTCAACAGCATTTCAGGAAACCAGAGAGGCACTTGCTGACCTTTTGGGACGTGAGCCAAGCGAGCAGGAATGGGCAGAGCGGGCTGGGGTTCCGATGGATGAGTTGCAGCAGGCGATCGCTGAAGGAGAAATCGCCAAGCGCAAAATGGTTGAGGCAAATTTGCGCTTAGTCGTCTCAGTCGCCAAAAAGTACATTAAGCGTAACGTAGACCTGCTGGACTTGATCCAGGAAGGCACAATTGGAATGCAGCGCGGGGTCGAGAAGTTTGACCCGACTAAAGGCTACCGTTTTTCAACCTATGCCTACTGGTGGATTCGGCAGGCGATTACGCGGGCGATCGCCGAAAAAGGACGCACCATTCGCCTCCCGATTCATATTACTGAGAAGCTTAACAAAATTAAAAAAGCCCAGCGACAACTGGCTCAAAAGTTGGGACGGGCTGCAACTGCGGCAGAATTAGCTCAAGAGCTTGACCTGACTTCCAAGCAGGTACGGGAATACTTGGAGCGAGCAAGACAGCCGCTCTCGCTAGATTTGCGCGTTGGAGACAACCAGGATACAGAGCTTGGCGAGTTACTGGAAGACACTGGTCCTTCGCCAGAAGACTTTGCCATGCAGTCTTCTCTAAAGGCTGAACTAGAGCAACTGATGGCTGATTTGACTCCGCAGCAGCGAGAAGTTCTGTCTCTGAGATTTGGTTTAGAAGATGGGCAGTCCTTAACTTTGGCTAAAATTGGCGATCGCCTCAACATCAGCCGTGAGCGAGTCCGCCAAATTGAGCGAGAAGCGCTAACGAAGCTCCGTAAGCGTAGAGCCGACATTCGCGAGTATCTTGCTAGCTAGAGTTTTAGCTCATTCTCATTAGAATTTAAGTCGATGAGCGAGTTGTGCGGCGAATGACCCAGTAGCTGATCGAAAGGGCAAAAATGGCGATCGCCAAGCCCACCAGTTGCAGTCCTGTAGTTTTTTCTAGATCAAGAATGATAATTTTGCGGGCAACTGCGACCAGCGAGGTGGCCAGCACAAGCTCTACTTGAATAACGTGCTTTTTTAGATAGGCGGTGATGTTTTCTAAAATTTCTAGCGCAATCAGAATGTTCAAAAACAGCCCGAAGATTTCGATCAGCGCTGTGGTAAAAAAGCCATAAGGCTCAGAAAATAGTTCCTGGGCCAGGAATGCGGTCAGGTCATAGAGCGCAACCAGAATCACGACCACCATTGCCACAGACAAAACTTTGGCAGCAAGGTTCTCTAGCCTGTGCAAAAAGCTCAGGAAGCTTTCATTGCTGCCCGCGTTTCGAGTTTGTTTGAACAGCCTTTGCAGCCGCTTCATTTCCTTTGCTCCCCGATAGTCTGGCTGAATCCCGCTCAATGGTGTGAGCATAGCGGATGACTGTAACAGGCGTAAACGGTCTGAAAAACTCTAGAATCTCGGTAATATGTCGCTACGCGCAGACCTCAGGCCCCGTTTTATGTGGAAGCTCCCCACGCAGCGCGGGCTTCCACATAAAACGTCTTAATCAAGCCGCGTAGCGTCTTAGAAGCAGGAGTGGAAAGAGTGCGCGATCGCTGAGTCTTAAAGCAGAACCCGTCTGAATAGTAGTTTCAATCTCGTACTCCATTGCGCGATTACCTATTGTGCGATCGCTGTCGGTCTTGCCTCTAGCGCTTCGCCATCTGCGGAAATCGGCACTAGTTGAACAGCGCAAGCTTTAAGCTCAGGCTGTAACGAGTCGGGGCACGATTTGGGATGGGTCAATGCATTTGCCTCAGCCCGGTCTGCCCACAATTCCCCCCAATGCATCGGCACAAAGACAGTATTTGGGGCGATCGCCTGCGTCACTTTTGCTGGGAATCGGGCTACACCCCGGCGCGATCGCACCTCCAGCCAATCGCCCTCTTTTACTCCTAGCGCTTTGGCATCACGCGGATGAATTTCTAAAAATGGGCTGGGGTGCATTTGCCGCGTTTTCTCGGTACGTCCTGTACGCGTCAGGGTGTGCCAATGTCCATACAGTCTGCCTGTGGTTAAGACGTAGGGATATTGGGCATCGGGCAGTTCTGCTAGCCCTTTAGAGTGGTAGGCTCCAAACCGGGCGCGTCCGTCAGCAGTGGGAAAGCGCAGGTCGGTGTAGAGGCGTTTCGAGACATTGGGGGCTGGGGGCTGGGGACTAGGGGCTGGAGTAGCCGTCTTCCCCTTCCCGATTTCCCCTTCCTCCTTTCCCTCCTCTGGGCAGGGCCACTGAATTGGGCCTTCCTGTTTCAGTCGCTCGTGGCTGATGCCTGTCATGTTGCAGGGGCGATCGCGGGTAAGTTGAACAAATTCGGCGTGAACTTCGGCTGAGCTAGTAAACGGAAAGTGGGCAGTAAATCCAAGACGACGACCGACTTCGGTAAAAATTGCCCAGTCTTCCCTGGACTCACCGCGAGGTCGCTGAAAGGCGGGGCAGAGGGTAACGCGGCGTTCGGAGTTGGTCATGGTGCCTGACTTTTCACTCCATTGAGTCGCGGGCAGCAGCAAGTGGGCGTAGGCAGTGGTTTCGGTAGGAAAGTAGGCCTCCTGGTAGACGGTGAAGGGCGATCGCCGCAAAGCTGCTTTTACCCGTTCCAAATCTGGCAGACTAACGACTGGATTCGTTGCAGCAATCCAGAGAAACTGCACCTCGCCATTCTCCAAGCCCGTGATTATATCCCAGGCTGTACGTCCCGGTTGGGCAGAAATTTGTCCGGCAGGGAATTCCCAAAACTGCTCAACCTCTGTCCGATGCTGCGGATTTTTGACCGAGCGGTAGCCCGGTAGCAAATGAGAAAGACCCCCTGCTTCGCGTCCACCCATGGCGTTAGGCTGTCCGGTTAAGGAGAATGGCCCCGCCCCCGGTTTGCCGATTTGCCCCGTCATCAGGTGCAGGTTAATCAGCGTGCGAACTTTGGCCGTTCCTTCGCTAGACTGGTTCATGCCCATCGACCACATTGACAAAACTCGTTCAGATTCGCCCCAATACCGAGCAGCCGTTTCCAGGGCTTTTACTTCAATGCCGCAACGCTGAGCGACCACCTCTGGCGGGTAGTGTTGAATGACCTGCGTAAACGCCGAGAAATCTCTGGTGCAGTCTTCAATAAACAGTGAATCGTAATAGCCTCGGCGCAATAGCAGGTAAGCAATGCCGTTGAGCAAATCAATGTCTGTGCCTGGTCGAATGGGCAGATGCAAATCAGCCGCCTCTGCCGTTGGGGTGCAGCGCGGATCGACCACAATCATTTTGACGTGGCGGTTTTGCTTGTGGTGCTTACGCAGGCGATTAAAAATGATGGGGTGACACTCGGCGGTATTCGTGCCAATTAAAAACGCACAGTCAGTTAATTCCAAATCGTCATAGCAGCAAGGTGGCCCGTCAGACCCCAAACTTTGAATGTATCCACTGACGGCAGAAGACATACACAGCCGCGAGTTGGCATCAAAGTTATTGGTGCCCAGACATCCCTTAAACAGCTTTTGAGCGGTGTAGTAGTCTTCAGTAACAAACTGACCAGAGCCATACATACAGAGCGCGTCTGCCCCGTCGGTATGGCGGACTGTCTGAATCCGTTCAACCAGTGTATTGAGTGCTTCATCCCAACTAGTTCGTCGAAACGGTTCGTCCAATGAGTCGCGCAGCATCGGGTAGAGCAGACGATCTTTGTGAATCGACTCGGCAATCGTCGCGCCTTTCACACAGACCATTCCCTGACTAGAAGGATGAGTGCGATCGCCCTTCACTTTCCAGATGGGAGTTCCCTGATAATCTCGATGAACTGGCTTTCCTGGCTGTGCTGGGGGCGAGACTTCAAGCCCACACCCGACACCACAGTAAGGACACAGTGTTTTGATGCTGTCTGTCACGGCGTTAAAGGTAGCTTTGCAGGAGGGGCTAGGGGCTAGGGGCTGGGGTCTAGGGCGATAACAGCCAACAGCCTTACTTCATCCCTCATCCCTCGTCCCTCATCCTTTCCTTATGCGTCATCATGGGCAAACCGACGGTACAAAAAGTCGAGTGCGTGGTTTCGCAGGTCGTAGTAATGGGGATCTTCCATCACGCGGCTGCGGTTACGGGGGCGGGGAAAGGGAATATCCAGAATTTCGCCAATACGGGCGGCAGGGCCGTTGGTCATCATCACCAGGCGATCGCCCAAAACAGTGCCTCGTCAATGTCATGGGTGATCATCAGCACGGTAACGCGGTGATCAGTCCAAATTTTTAGCAGTTCTTCCTGTAATTCTTCGCGGGTGATGGGGTCGAGCGCTCCAAATGGTTCGTCGAGAATCAGCACTTTTGGACGCAGCGCTAAGGCACGGGCAATGCAAACCCGCTGCTTCATGCCGCCAGAGAGTTCTCTAGGCTTTCTGTCGGCCGCATCAGAAAGACCAACCAGCGCCAGATGATCGCGCACGATCGCCCGTTTTTCTGCCTCTGGCTTTTCAGGAAAGACTGATTTCACGCCCAGATAAATATTCTCGAAAGCAGTCATCCAGGGCAGCAGGGAGTAGTTTTGAAATACCACCATGCGATCGGGCCCGGGTTCTGTGATGCGCTCAGTCTGGAGTCGCACTTCGCCCTCGGTCGGTTTGCGAAAACCAGACACCATATCCAGTAGGGTTGATTTGCCGCAGCCAGAGTGGCCAATCAGGCAGATAAATTCACCCTCATGAACGGTCAGGTCAATCCCTTCCAGGACTACGTAAGCCCCGTCTGGTGTGGGATAGGCTTTGGAAACGTTGTCGATCACCAGGTAAGGATCGCGGTTTAAAGGCGGATTGATATCAAGTTCGGTCGTTTTGAGGGTTTGCATGGGGGTTAGAGATTAGGGATAGGAGTTCAAAATTTGAAAGTCGGAGTATTGAGTTCGGAAGTCGGAGTATTGAGTTCGGAAGTCAGAGTTTCAGGCTTGAAGGTCAAAGCTTCAAGTTCAGAGCTTGAAGTTTTGAGTTCGGAGGTCGAAGTTTCAAGTTCAGAGCTTGAAACCTGGAGTTCGGAGGTCGAAGTTTCAAGTTCAGAGGTCGAAGTATAAATTTATCAAGCTGTAGGTTGAGTTAAAGTATGGAACCTGACAAATTCAAACCTTTGCAGTTGTTGGGTTTCGCAAGCTCAACCCAACCTACGGTAGCCCTTATCTCTTCTCAACCCACTCCCACCAGCGTATCCAGGCTGACTTCTTCGATACGGACTTCTCGCTTGATGGGCAAGTCGTTGAGATAGTGAATCGGGTCGTCGGGGTTGAAGATGGTGCCATCGAACAGGTAGATCGGATGGCGATCGCGCCCAATATCCAGTAGCCCTAGATCTCTCGCAGCCTCACCAAAGACATCGATCCGACGGACGCGATCGAGAACTTCGATCCAGTTGCGAGGGAAGGGGGTGATGCCCCAACGCGCCATTTGGGTCATGATCCACAGCCCTTCAACGTGGTCGGGGCAGTTGGTTTTGTTGACGTAGAACTGGTTGTAGTGCAGGTCCATCTGCGGGGCGGTGCCGTCGCCGCGATCGTAGGGGTCGATAAAACCAGGGCGAGTGTAGATGGCTTCTGAACCGACGTATTCGGGCTGGCAAAGCAGGTCTAAAACTTCGTGGCGATTGCGGCGATCGTCACAATATTCGCAGGCTTCTAGCAGTGCCTTAACGAGTGCCAGATGGGTCTGTGGATATTGATTTGCCCAGTCTTCACGCACACCCAAAACTTTCTCGCAATGGCCTTGCCAGATATCTAGATCGGTGGCAATCACAAAGCCCAGTCCTTCATGCACGGCGCGGGAGTTCCAGGGTTCGCCAGCGCAGTAGCCGTCGATGTTGCCTGCTTTCAGGTTAGAAACCATTTGTGGCGGTGGAATCACCGTTAGGTTTACGTCGCGATCGGGGTCGATGCCGCCTGCCGCCAACCAATAGCGCAGCATCAGGTTGTGCATGGAAGAGGGATGCACCATTGCCAGGGTAGGAACTTTGTCGGGTGTTTGAGCGATCGCCGCTTTGAAATCTGCCAGCGTTCGTACACCCTGATCGAATAGTTTTTTGCTCAGCGTAATCGCGTTGCCGTTGCGCGAGAGGGTCAGCGCGGTAATCACAGGAGTTGGCGGTTTGCCATTCATGCCTAGTGTCAGACTGAGCGGCATTCCGGCAACCATTGCCGCTGCGTCTAGCCGCTTGGTGGCTACGCCTTCTGCGATCGCCTTCCAGCTTGGCTCTCGGCTCAGCGTCACTTCTTCTAAACCGTGCTTTTGAAAGAAGCCTTTCTCTTTTGCCACGACTAGCGGCGCACAGTCAGTGAGGGGAATGAAACCTAGCTCCAGGTTGACTTTCTCTAAACCATTGCGGGCGATCGCAGTGGCGTGTTGTGCCCTCAGTTGCTTTGCCCGCTTCTGCTGGTTAAGGAAATAAACGATCTCGCCACGCAGACTGTAATAGTTGGGATGGTTAACCACCTCCATACGGCTGCGGGGACGCGGAAACGGCACGTCAACAATTTGACCAATGTGGGCTTCGGGGCCATTGGTCAGCATCACAATGCGGTTAGACAGGAGCAGCGCTTCGTCTACGTCGTGCGTCACCATGATGCAGGTGACATGGCTCTCTTCGCAAATTTTCATCAACTGCTCTTGTAAACCGCCTCTGGTTAGCGCATCCAGTGCGCCAAAGGGTTCATCCAGCAGCAACAGCTTAGGACGAATAGCCAGGGCACGGGCGATCGCCACTCGCTGTTTCATACCGCCAGAGAGTTGCCCTGGTCGCTTGTCGGCGGCGTGGCGCAATCCCACCATATCGATGTGATGTTCAACAATGCTGCGTCGTTCGCCCTGGGGCAGTTTATTCATTACCCGATTGACGGCTAGAGAGATGTTCTCTCGCACCGATAGCCAGGGCAGCAGCGAATAGTTTTGAAACACTACCATGCGATCGGGCCCAGGTTCTTTCACCTGTCGCCCTTCTAAAATTACGCCGCCGTGCGTAGGCTGATCGAGTCCCGCAACGATGTTGAGCAGCGTAGATTTGCCGCAGCCAGAGTGTCCAATCAGGGTAATGAACTCGCCCTTGCGAATCTTTAGCTCGATATTTCTCAGCGCAACATAGCTGTTGCCGTTGGGCATCGGAAAGATGCGATCGACGTGATCAACTTCGACGAAGACTGACATAGGTGGGGAGTGGGGATGAGGGACTAGGAACTAGGCTAGGGGTTAGCCTTGTTTTTGTTCTTCGGGGACGACGAGTTTAGCGATTTGGCTGATGAGCCAGTCGAGCAGCAAGCCAACTAAGCCGACGTAGATGATGGCGATGATGATGTCGCTGATGCGGGAGCTATTCCAGGCATCCCAAATGAAGAAGCCGATGCCAACGCCGCCAATCAGCATCTCGGCTGCGACAATCGCCAGCCACGAAAGCCCGATGCCAATCTTCAGTCCGGTGAAGATATAGGGGACGGTGGCAGGCATGAGAATTTTGAAGAAGTATTCGGTGCGAGACAGGCGCAGCACTCTGGCAACGTTGTTATAGTCTTGGGGAATTTGGCGTACCCCCTCAGCCGTGTTGATGATGATGGGCCAAATTGCCGTAATGAAAATCACGAAGATGGCAGAGGGATTTGCCTGCTGAAAGGCGGCTAAAGAAATCGGCAGCCAGGCCAGCGGCGGCACGGTTCGCAAAACCTGAAAGATCGGGTCGAGGGCGCGAAACATGAAGGTGCTGGTGCCAATCAAGATGCCTAGCCCGATTCCAACAATGGCAGCTAGCGTGTAGCCCAGGGCAACCCGTTGCAGGCTGTTAAAGACTTGCCAGAATAGCCCTTTGTCGTTGCCGCCGTTGTCAAAGAAGGGGTTGATAATCAGTTCCCAGGTTTCTTCAACGGTTTGAATTGGGGTGGGTAAGGTAGCTCCTGGTAGGGAAGTGAGGACTTGCCAAATCACCAGAAAAATCAGTAGGGCGATCGCCGGAGGATACAGCACTTTCGCCTGTTTCTCCAACATCGAAACCAAATCTCGGTGGTTACGCTTCGGTCTTACGTCCAGTCTTGCGGTCATCTCAATGATTCTCCTCGTGGCGGGGTTAAGTAGCTTAGCAGCGTGAACTTAAATCGGCTGTGGGATGGGTGTCTCACCCACTCGGACAGGCACAGATGCCCACCCCACAGGGAAGTGCAGGTTTAAGCTTTCTTGATTTCCAGGCTGTCCAGGTAAGCCGTTGGGTTTTCGGGGTCAAACTGCTTGCCGTCAAAGAAAGTCTCAACGCCGCGAGAAGGGTTAGCCGGAATTGCCGCTTCCTGACCAATTGCCGTTGCTGCTTCCCGCCACAGATCTTCCCGGTTCACCGTATCAACCAGTGCCTGGAGGTCAGTGTCGGGTGGCAAATAGCCCCAGCGCACATCTTCTGTCAGGAACCAGAGATCGTGACTCTTAAACGGATAGGAAGCATTCTCATTCCAAAATTTCATTACATACTCGCTTTCGTTCTCCACTCGACCGTCGCCAAAGTCGAAGTTGCCCTTAGCCCGCTCCACGATGTCTTTTGCAGGCACGTTAAACCAGGCCCGCTTTGAGATAATCTCTGCCATCTCCTCTTTGTTTTCTGCCTGGTCACACCAGATTTGCGCCTCCATCACTCCTTTGAGCAGTGCTATTGTGGCTTTCGGGTTTTGGTCTACCCAGTCTGCTCGCATTGCAAATGCCTTTTCTGGGTGGTTTTGCCACAGTTGCCCGGTCGTCAAAGCGGAGTAGCCGACGTTCTGGTTAATCAACTGTGCGTTCCAGGGTTCGCCCACGCAGAAAGCATCCATTGTCCCGGTTTTCATGTTGGCGACCATTTGAGGCGGTGGCACCACAATCGTAGAAGCATCATTGTCTGGGTCAATGCCGCCTGCCGCTAACCAGTAGCGCATCCACAGGTCGTGAGTCCCGCCGGGGAAGGTGACGGCAAACTTTAGCGGATTGCCAGCCGCTTTTGCTTCGTCTATGTTTGCCCTGAGCAGCGAACTATCTAGCTGAACCCCTAGCTCTTGGTATTTACTTGCTACCGAAATTCCCTGACCGTTAACGTTGAGCCGCGCCAGGATGTACATGGGAATTTTTCGACCGTCCGTAACCGTGCCCTCAGAAATCAGGTAGGGCATTGGAGTCAGAATGTGAGCGCCATCAATGCCGTCTCCACCAGACCCTAACACTAGGTTGTCGCGGGTCGTTCCCCAGGAGGCTTGCTTGATCACTTCTACATCGGTCATGCCGTACCTGGCAAAAAAGCCTTTTTCTACTCCAATAATTAGCGGTGCAGAATCAGTTAGGGCAATGAATCCTAGTTTTGCGGTTGTTACTTCGGGGGCATCTTCGGGGGCAATCTCGGCGGCAGGAACAGGATCAGAGCTAGCCGTGTTGCTGTTGCTACAGCCGTGCAGCCAGAGGCTACCTGCGGTGGCTGCGCCTGCGGTGAAGATGAATTGCCGTCTAGAAAATCTTGCCATTTGCGTTCACCAAGTCCTTTCGGTAAGTAGTCGTTGAGGGTTTAGGAATCTCAGAGTCAGGAAATTTGGGTTGCACAGACCGTCTCCCAAATCAAGTTGAGGTCACGGCTTTCTCCTTCAGTTGTGCGCCAAAGTGTTCAACGAGCAGATTTCGCAACACGGGCTTGAGGTCATCACAGGGAATTGATTTCATTACACAGGTGCCGAGGTGCGCGTCTTTGCCTACCTTGCCCCCCATGTAAATGTCTACTGCTTCGACGGTTTTGCCGTCCTTGCGGGCTTTGGTGCCCATCAAACCAATGTCGGCAACCTGGGGCTGACCACAGGAGTTGGGGCAACCCGTCCAGTGAATTCGCACGGGTTGGGAACAGGAAACTTCGGCTTCCAGTTCGCGGATCAGCCCCAGGGCGCG
>JAAUTN010000348.1 GCA_012031415.1 Leptolyngbyaceae cyanobacterium SM1_4_3
GAAGCCAATTAGATGCAACAACCCATCCACTGCTCCAACAGGTTTTGAACACTCACCCCATTGAGATTGTGAATGGTTTACCCGTTGTCGATGAATATCTGCGCTGGCAAGGTTGTGAGCTATTTGTGATGGGTGGGTTAGCGGCATTACAAGTGGGTCCCACCGCACGTAATTTGTCAGGTGCAAGAGCAACGAGCGATCGCATCGTTTCAGCCTTAACAAAAGCCAGCTTGTCATTTTCTAACCGCTAGAACCCGTAGACATTCCAAGTATTCAAGGAGTCTTAGTGGGGAGACGGGCGCTGCATTTGGATAAAAGTAGCTAAGTTGGCTTAATAGTGCAATTGTTCTTTATTTTAGGCAAGCAGGTAAAAAATAGGCGCTTAGATTTTTGATGATGAGCAAATCCCAAGCTCCAAAGCCTTATGATGAGAGCCGTTGTTGAATCTCTTTATTCCGTTGAGCCGCATCATTCAGCTACTGCAAGTTCAAGATCAACAGATCGTCGATGCCATCCTGACGGAGGTGACTGACAAGCACCTTGAGGATGCCAGGACGCTTTGGGAGCCGATCTTGGCAGGAAGTGGTCAAGACGATGAGTATTGGAATTGGGTAGGCAAGAGCCGTCGATCTAAGTTACTCCCAGGCGATGAGTTGTACGCGATCGAGTGCGAGGGGATCACTCAGGGGCTGATGATGCTTGATGTCTTGAAAAAACGCTGTCAGATTGAATCTCAGTTGCGACGGCGGTTAGTCTACATCAGTGCTTTGGCAACCGCCCCCTGGAACCGACCTGTCATCACAAACCCTCCAACCTACAAGGGCGTTGGGGGTAATCTGGTGGATTTCGCAGTCGCCCGCAGCCACGAACTGGGTTATCAAGGCAGAATAGGATTACATGCCCTGACCAGTGCGCTAGGATTCTATAGAAAGCTAAGAATTGGGCTGCTCAATTGCGGTCCTGATCCTGAAGAACCTGATAACCTCGTTTACTTCGAGACGCTGAGGATAGACGACCTATGACTCAATCGCTCCCTACCCAGCCAAAAGCCACCTCGGACAAAGCAGCTCGTCATCAGCGTCTGCTAGAACTGGTTGAAGCAGAAGACGCTGCCAATGGTGAAGTGGGTTGCGGACGGGATTTGGGGAAGGGGCTTTCAGGGTATCTCAGTATTCGCGGGGTTGTTCTTGACGATGAGCAATTGAAGAGCTTGTTGCGAGAGCACTTGGGACACATTCTGATGGAGCCGGACTTTGATTCCATTACAACTCAGATTCAACATCGGCTTGAATCTTTGGTTGTGCAATCTCTAGATAGTTCTTCGAGTTCTGCATCTTTGTTAGATTCCACAAATATCATAGAGCATATTCCAACAGAGGCTCTCAAAGAACTATTTCAGTCACAGCTTGCTGAGTTTTGTTCCGAAGCTACATTAGAACAACTGATTCAGTTTAGCCATCAGATTATTCATAAAGCCGTCCTTCGACCCCGGCATACCTGGTCTAATCCAATTTGGGTACTGAGAAGCGAGACACAGATCTACATTGCTCAGACAGCAGGGATCGAGGAGGCGATCGCTAAAGTCAAAACTCAGCATCCTCAAGAAACGGGGAAATTGGAAGTCATCACGGTTGGAGGCATTTTGGCACCTGATCAGGTAATTTCCTTGGATACAAACCTTTTACAGAGTCCACCTCCGAAATAGTTTTACAAGCAGAGTAGTTTCTTACACTTCTATAGTAAGCCTCGCTTCTTCAATTTCATCAATGCATCTTCGGCGGCTTGTTTCTCCGCATCTTTTTTACTACGCCCTTTAGCTTCACCATAGAGTTTATCATTGACATAAACTTTGGCAATAAACTCTGGAGCATGATCCAATCCACCAACTTTTTCTGTGACGTACTTTGGAGGAGTTGTTGCACCATTCGCCTGTGCCCATTCCTGAAATCGGTTTTTGGAATCTACAGTAGATCGAACTACAACGACCCCTTCAGGCACAGAATCAAATAATTGCTCAACTAAAGCATAAACCGCCTCAATATTACGATTATTGTCTAGATAATAAGCTCCAACAACGGCTTCAAAAGAACTGCTCAAAAGATTTGGGTTTTGGTAGCCTCCGTCTCGGATCATACCCTGCCCCAATCGCATTCTGAAGTCTAGACCTACTTCAATTGCAAATCTAGCCAGTTGTTTTTCGTCTACAAGAGCTGATCGCCGCCGCGTCATTTCATCCTCTCCCATTTCTGGATGACGCTGATACAAATACTCACCACTTAAAAATGTGAGAATAGCATCGCCCAAAAACTCCAATCGCTCATTGTGTTCCGTCTCCCCAGGATTCTCATGCACATAAGAACGGTGTGTCAGCGCACGTCGTAGCAATCTTTCATCATTAAATGTCAACAATTTGTGCATAGTTTCCTCATCAATACCTAGTTCTAGTCAGCACCAACCTATATTTCAAGCTGCAAGAAGGTCAGTCTGTAGTAACTGAAATTCCTGAGACCTTCCCTGTGTTTTGATACAAACTAAGCCATCTTTAGCAACAGATTCTGCGAACTGCCTAAAACAAGTAAACTTTTTCCCATTTCTCCTCCAGATGGAGGATACACCTCGATAACCTGGAAATTTTTGGCTTTTTCGCATCAATTGATCGATTGCAGAGAACTTAGGACATCTACCACTTGCAGTTGCAGCATTAATTGCCTCAATCAGACATTGGATAGCTTCTTCGTAGGTAATCTTAGATGAATCGCATGGATCTAAACAAAGCAGCTCTAGCAATTGATCTATGAAACAAAACTCATTTGCACTTTCAATCAGTTTTTGTTTAACATTGCCTTTTCGCCCAACAATCAATACCTGATTATTCAGCTTTTGAAGAATCCGAACTAAACTCAAGAAATCTCCATCTCCGGACACTATGATGAATACATTTGGAGAAAGGACTGAGGCATCTTGAATACAATCTGCCACCAGTTGATTATCTGAACTATTCTTCAATGGGCAGGGAACGTCAATACAATCCAAATCATAATTTGCAAAAAGCTTCTGCACACTGGATTGATCTGGACACTGTGAATTGTAATAAACTTTTTTACAAATCAAACTACCTTTAGCTCTTGCGTAATTGAGCAGATTACTGATTTCTAATTGAGTTAGTCTGACATTCTGATAATCAATGTAAAGGCTAACGGAAGGCTCCTTCATCTCTTGCTCCTGTTTGTTATGTTTCAACAGCAGCAGAAAAAATATCGTATAAAAATCTGAACTAACCTCTATAAAAGGAAAGCCCGAAGTACTTTTTACCTAGCGGTAAACGTCTCAAGCGCATTACCTCCAAGCCTCACACCAGTGCATATCCAACATGCTGAACTAGCGATTACTGGAAGAGTTTACCTAACCGTTCAAATAAACGCTAACCCAGGATACCGGATGTACATTGATTTGAGAGTCAGAGGTAATGCCCATGAGACGAACACCCAAGGATTGATATTCGTCTGCATAATCTAATCGAAGCACACACAAGTTCTCTTGTCAACGACTTAAAATCAAGCACTATGGAACAACCATAACTTTACAACGAATATATTCTGCTCTGACTTAGTGTGCTCAACGGGTATAGCTCTTTTATCAGTTCTCATCCTGAGAGAGCTTCCCAGGATGAGCGTAAGTGACAAAACAACTTACTCCGGCGGTTTATAAAGGGGAAAGAGAAAGTGGCGCATTTCCATCTCTAGCTCTGGGTTGTTGAAATCGCCAGCAGGAACTAGCATTGCTGGATAGTCCGGCTGCTTCAAATGTATCTTGATTCCAGAACTGGGAATGGCTTTAACCGCTTCTCCCAGGTATTTAAGGTTGAATTGGATATCTAATGTCATATCTGTAGGGATATGAGCACTGATGGTTTCATCACCTTTACCAAATTCTCGTTCTATCGAAAGGTGAATTTGTTGGGTCGCTCCATCAAAGCGAAACTGAATCCCTCTCTCTTTCTTATCGGTCAGCACCGATAGTCGCTCCAACGCTTTGAGTAGTCCTAATTTCTCCAGCACCACTTCCTGGTCAAAACTATAGCGTGCCAACAGTTGCTCACAGTCTGGATATTGCCCTTCAATGCACTGGCAGCTCAAAATAACGTCTTGCCATGCAAAGCTAGCGCGTGTTGCTTCCGCATCGTACAGCAGTTGAATCGAGTCAACCGAATCCGCCAGGTTACGAATCAGTTCCTTCAGGGCTTTGCCGGAAATCGGAAACTGGGTAAGTTCATCAGCTCCCGATCTCCTGCGCTGCTTTCTGCCAATACCCTCCGTTGACAATTCTGCGATTCCTACGGAGAGCTTCGCTAACGCCACTCGATGTCCATCTGTTGCAATGAATTTCAGGGCATTTTGCCCAATCTGAATATAAACACCTGTCAAAATACGCTTAGTTTCATCCGTGCTAATCGCATACAGCACCCCTTTCAGTCCTTCTCTCAACACATTGGTCGGTAGGAAAACTGGAGCCGCTTTGAGTGTTGCAATGGGCGGAAATTCCTCAGCCGGAATCCCTCGAATCTCATATTTTCCATCGGCATCCGACAGCGTTATGGAGCAAGTCTTAGTCAGTTGCTCCTCTTCCGACGCTGGCTTTGTGACCTGCACCTGACTGTTGAGCGTGATGCTACCTGCTGGAAACTGTTTGACCATCCCTGAGAGCATCTCAACCGGTGCCGTAATCTCACTGCCCAAAAGCACCTGTGCCTCAAAGCTTGCCTGAATCGTCATTGCTAAATCAGTTACAGTCAGATGAACCTGTTGAGCTTTGGCGTCTGCCACTACCAAAACATTTGCCAGCACTGGATAGCTAGGTTTTGCTGAGGCAGCACAGCTTGCGATCGCCAGCGCATCATGAAACTGACTCTGCGAACAAATCACCTGCATCCCTTGTTCCGTTGCAGGTGTGTCCTTTGGCTGCGATCTAGCTGCCCGTTTTCTCGCTGATTTCCTCACAGGCTCTGCCGATACTTCAGGCTCAGCAGAATTTTCAGGCTCATCGACGGTTACTTCCGCTTCACTTGCCTCTGATGGGTCGGCAGGTTGCTCTAGAGAAGTGAGTTTCCCAGGAACCCGCTGGGCGATCGCCGCTTCAGAAGTCGGTTGCTCAATCTACCTTTTTTGCTTTGCAGTCTTGCCCCTCGATCGTTGTAATGCTTGAGTCATGATCAGTGCCTCTGATTGAATGGTCGTCGAAGGATGCCTGCGTTAGCAGATGAGAAATGCCAAAGACCCTATGACTCCAGCTTTTTGGCAGAATGCTCAAATTGCTTAGGGTATAGTGTGAAGCCAAAATGCCCTTAAGTATTCCCTAAGTCATTAAGGTTGTTAGAGGCAGCTCAGTTTGGATGAATTCGATACGCGGCTTCTGGCAATTGGTTTTACTTAGGGAATACTTTGAGGTGATTCTGTCTAAAACTATTCCCTAAGTAAAAGTCCTATGGCACAACCAGAATCCGCCGCCGCGCACGGCTGGCTCCGACATACCATAAGCGATTGTGCTCCCTCACCTTTGCCAACAGGTTTTTTGCCGTTTCACCACGCTCAGGATTAAGCCGTTTGCTTAAATCTTGCCCATCGACACCACATTCTAGAAACGTACTCCCCTGGCTATTGTGAACTGTGATTGCAAAGCAATTCCGCACGTTGGCAAATTGTTCTAAATGGTGGTAATAATCGCGCCATAGGAATGGATTACGTTTGGCGATCGCCATCAACCGACGCGCTTCTACATCAAAGCGGTTCTGCTCATCTTCATGCAAAGCATAGATTTGACGTGATACGCCATCATCCGTTGCAACCTTTAGCCTCCAGGCTTTGTAATTGCTGTACCGATCTTCTGAAAACTCCTGAACCGTAAACTCAGTTGAAGTGGAAGGATAATCGTTTTGCCATCCGGAGCCAAAACTGGATCGCGCGTGATCAGGCGTTCACCAGGAAGAAACCGAGAGGTAGCTTTACCGTACAAATGGTTGCGAATCTGCTGGTTATAATAATCCACTTGTACGTTTGTCCAGCTTAGAATTCTGAAGCAATCAGGGTTCTGGGTAAACTCGCCAGAGATTTTCTTGAAGGCATATTTGAGCAGCGATCGCCGTTTTACCAACAACGAGCCGTTACTCTTATCTGGTAAATACTTTGCAAATGGCTCAAAGGGCGCTTTGCTCTTCGTCACTGCATAACGGCAAGCCGTGATGAATTCCAACAGCGGGCTATCCGCACCCTGACGCACCACTTGAGTCAACACCGCTTTATTGGGTATGTTGAAAGCTGGCGATCGCCCTTCATTCACTGGGTTAAGCTGAGCTGGATCACCCATCAAAATCATTTTCAGTGGATGCCAGGTTGATGTTCTTTTGGATGCCTCCTCAATCCAGTACCAGAGCTGCTCTCCAATCATGGAACACTCATCAATAAATACGACATCGAACAACCCAATATACGAGGTGCCAGTTGGTGCCAGAGCTTTTTCGTTACCTCTAGAAACCATGCCCAGTCCCAGCAATTGATGAATCGTGAAGAAGTCTACGCCAGTCACCCCGTTTTCTAGCGCCATACGTTGCAACACACCAACAGCCTTATTGGTAGGTGCGGTCAGAACAACTCGTTTCCCCTGGCTGACTAGCACTTTCACCAACTGAAAAACGATCGTTGATTTTCCTGTACCAGCAAAGCCAACTAAAAGAAACAGGGCAGCCGTAACAGCCGGTTGCAGGAACGCCCACATTGAATCCAGTGCTCTACGCTGTTGCTCAGTCAGTTGAAAGGGGAAAGAGACGTCCGGGGAGGAAGCAGGAAGGGTTTGCATCATTACGACTCCGCTAATTTCATCCATAAATCGGCTTGGTACAGCGGTAGCTGGTTATTTTGGTCTTCTCGAAGTTCGCGACACGACGATCGCACATCCGAGTCGCGTTATGTTGCTCTTCAATGTTGACCAATCGAAGGATGCAAACTCAAAACTTGATTCAGAGGTACCAATTGTTTCTGTCCACCTGGCTAGTTCTCTTATACAAGGGTTGGCAGCTCAACCTGTTTCTTATACAAGAGATTTAGAGAGCTGTTGAGATTCTCAAGCAGAATTTAAATTCTGTGGTATCTCTTATATAAGCGATCATGGGTAACTATGAACACCGATAAGGAAAAGCGGAGCCGTAAGGGGCAAGGACAGTATTATACAGAGCCTAAAAAAGCCGACGTGATTGGTCTTACTCCCACAGCGGTTGAACAACTAGATGAGCTTGCCGCAGAGTTCCAGCTT
>JAAUTN010000349.1 GCA_012031415.1 Leptolyngbyaceae cyanobacterium SM1_4_3
GCCCAAGCTTTCTAGCAGGGTGTTGAGTTGCTGGGCGTGAAGCGGTTGAAACCAGTTAGAATGACGGACTTCGACGGCTAGTGGCGTTTGGGTGGCACAGGCAGCAAGAAATTTGCTCAGGTCATCTAGGCTGGCAGGGCTGTAGCTGGGCGGCAGTTGGGCAAAGATGGGGCCGAGGCGATCGCCCAATCCCTGCATCTGTTCCAGGAAGGCGATCGCCCTGCCGATCTGAGGCACCAGCAATCCTTGATGCGTCACATCTCTCGGTAACTTCAGGCAAAACTTAAAGCCAGGAGGTGTCTCCGCTGCCCACCGCTGCACCGTCTCAGCATTGGGGGTGGAATAAAACGTCGTGTTGCCTTCAACAGCCGTAAACCGGCGGCTGTATAGCTGCAAAAAATCAGACGCACGGCTCCCTGATGGAAACAGGTCGCCCACCCACTCCTTGTAAGCCCAAATCGCGCACCCTAACCGAAAATTCATCCCTTCATCGTACCGTAGTGGAATGGCATAGCTGAAGTGATGCGAATTCTGTAGGGCGTAGCATTCGGGCAAGGATTGTATTGAAAACCATAGGATAGCTGCCGAATGCTGTGCCCCTACTCACCGCAATGCACTCATTTAGCCGTATGGTTCTCCCATTCTTAAATTACTGAGGTTGCATCTGGCTAAGCTTATTTTGAGCGAATAACAGCAAACTTTGAGATTCTAAATAGACGGTAGTGCCGTTTTGCACCCGCTCCAGGGTGTAAACAACTCCCTGAAGTTGGCTAACCTCATAAGAGATATCATCGCTACCAGCAGTAGATTGCAATCTGACAACTTGATTTTGTGCTTCTTGAAAAGCCTGAACAGAATCGTATTCCGCCCGTTGTCGAAGCTGAATGATGCCTAAATTCTGTTTGTACTCCGCCAAGATTGGCTGCACAACTGCATAACCCGAATCGTCTTCACGGATTGTTTCAAGTCGGTCAATTGCCTCTTGCCAAAGGTTTGCAACCTGCTGCCATTCGTCAACGGTGTGGGGTGGGTTTTGCCCTGCCTGGGATGCTCTCCCAGCAAAATGTCTCGCACCCTGAATCATTCTATTAACCTGTTCATTTCCAGCTAAAAGCCCTACCAATGCCTGGAAGTCTCGTTCATAGGCAACCAACTTCTGTTGAGCCGTTGCACCTGCAAGGGTTTGACTGGGAATTTCTACAAGCTGGTCGAGGGCAGATTGCCATGCGGCGATCGCCAAATCCTTATCAACCTGGGTTGTTGCCTGCTGATACTGCTGTTTTGCTGCATTCAGTGCCTGCTCCGCATCAAACAAAGCTGCCTGAGCGTTTCTCTCCTGGAAAACTTTTGCCTCTAATTGCCCAACTTGTCTACGAGCGTCATCGAATTGGCTGCGGCTAAAGCGCCAGTCGTACCACCAGTATCGGTATTCTGGGAAGTCGTTGAGAAACCCAATGGGTAAAGCGTCCAGACTATCCTTTGCTTGCCCCAGTTTTTGTTCGCCCAAATCAAGGTCGGCGGGGCTGGTGGCGTTGTTAATGAGTTGCTCGGCTTGTTCTGTGGAGGCGATCGCCTGCCGATAATGATTGTCCATACTGATGTAGCTAGGCAGCAGCAAAATCGGAGCCGATCGCGCTACCGGACGGCGAATCATTGGGTAGGGCAGGTTTACAAACCAAACTATGCCAGCCGGAACGCCAAGCAAAATGATTGTCCATTTAATTTTGTTGAACGTGCGTCCAAGCTTCCTAGGAGAATGTCGCATCGGTCGCGGCTGCAAAACTTGCGCCTCTGCTGCCATTTCTTGCTCTAGCTGAGCGAGGGTTTTGGGCTGCTGTGGTGTGGCTGTGGGCGGCTGTAACGCTGACGATGGAGCAGCAGGAACCCCTGAGGCGTTCTGAACGTTGCGCCTCAGGAAGCTGAACGGACGTTTGAAGACTGGCATAGGACAGGTGAGATAATTTACCTTTAAGATTGCCCAAAGGGAAATGACTACTAATGGCTTCTACAAATCCAGAAAGGGTTGTTTCGTAGACTATAAAGGTATTTGAAACTGCAAGAATTTAATCTGTAAAAAGTTAAAATAAGCGATCGCTAGCTATTTTGAATTGACGGAGCCGCAGCCAGTCTCTCAGCACCCTCCTGCATGGCCGCGATCTCCGACGGGAGCCAGGAGCGAGCGGTCTGGCAGTGATGGGCAACTAATAGCCCCCAAAGTTCGGAGTCGTTGAGAATGGGAACAACAAGGTTGGCACGAACTCTCATGCTGCGTAGGAATTCTCGATGGCAGGGGTGAATGGGTTCTATCTCAATGTCAGCGATCGCCCTTACCCGTCCTGCCTCATACATTGCAGCATACTCGCTGTTAAAGCACTGATCAGGGCCCGTCGAGCCAAAAATTGAGAACTTACTTGAGCTGAGTGACTCGAACGTGACCTGTCCTTTCCACTGGCGGTAGAAATAGTACAAAACCACGCGATCGACTTGGAGCAAATCCCGCAGGTGGTTGGTTGTCTGCTGAATCAAATTGTCTCGCTCTAGCCGCTGGGAGAGTCGATTTACAACCTGCTCCAAACCAGGATCGGTATAGGTTTCTGGGTTGGGGTTAGCCTCTGGGTCAAAATTTCTTCGCACGGGTTTTGTAGCTTTGGCAACTTAGCAAAATTGCACTATGATTCTATCCAGAAATGCTGTTCTTCTAACACTGTCAATGGGTTGATCCGAAAATCAAACCACAAACATGAGCAAGTATAGCGCTACGTGCATTATCTTAGGATGCGTTTTTGTGTGAAAGCCCCGGCTGCACGGAAACGTTTTGCTTGAGACACGTAACACCCTGTCCCACCATTGAGCAAAAGTTGTCAACGGAGGAAAATATGAGGTTCGGCATTGGAGTAGCCGCTTTTCTTTTGACTCTTTTTTGTTTTGTTTTACCCGCGCACGCAGCAAATTCTGACGCACTGAGCCATCTGTTGGAAAGTCGGAGTTGTCTCGGCTGTGACCTGAAAAATGCAGATTTACAGAATGCAGATTTGCGGGCGGTCAATCTCCGGGGAGCCGATTTGAGCGGCGCAAATCTGAGTGGCGCAAATCTGATGGCAGCAAATTTGCAGCAGGCAAATCTAAGCAAGGCTGATTTGACCCATTCCACTTTGTTTGGAGTGAACTTGTTTAATGCTAATTTGCGTCAGGCAATTGTGAAGGGAGTCAGGTTTGGCAGCGCCAGATTTTGTCACACCACGCTACCTGACGGAGAGGTTTTCGATCAGGATTGTTGAAATAGGTATGGGGGGCGGCGATCGCCCCTCCAGGTTCGATTCAGATTTTATCTGGACTGAGCGCGATCGTCTCTGCCCTAACCACTACTCCGGAATGTGCGTTCTGACAGGCAGCGAGTCAGGAATTTCAGAGATATGGCTCAGCGAGGACACGGTATCCACAGGTTGATGTAGTCGAATCAACTGCGCCAGGGTCTTCTTAAGCTGGGTTCGAGGCACGATCGCATCGACAAAGCCATGCGCCAGCAGATACTCAGCCGTTTGAAAGTCATCGGGCAGCTTTTCGCGCAGCGTTTGCTCGATTACGCGCCTGCCTGCGAAACCAATTGTCGCCTGCGGTTCTGCCAAAATGACATCGCCTAACATGGCGAAGCTAGCCGTCACACCGCCAGTCGTAGGATGTGACAGCACGGGAACGTAAAGCAGTCTGGCTTCTCGATGGCGCTCTAAAGCGGCTGAAATTTTAGCCATTTGCATCAGGCTCAATAGCCCTTCCTGCATTCGCGCCCCGCCTGAAGCGCAAACAATCACAACGGGAATGCGTTCCCAGGTCGATCGCTCGATCAGGCGGGTGAGTTTTTCGCCGACGACTGACCCCATGCTGCCGCCCATAAAGCGGAAGTCCATTACGCCTAGCCCAAAGGGTAAGCCCTCAAGCTGTCCCAACCCGGTCTGAACGGCATCGGTTAAGCCAGTTTTTTCCTGGGTTTCCCGCAGGCGATCGCCATAAGCTTTGCGATCGCGGAACTTCAGCGGATCAACAGGAGAAACATCCTCATCTAGCGGCTTCCAGGTATTTGCGTCAATTAGCTGCTGCACCCGCTGGTCACTAAAGATGCGAATGTGGTGGTCACACTCTGGGCAGACCATTTGATTAGCGCGAAGATCTTTGGTGTAAGTCAGCACGCTACACGCTGGGCACTTACTCCAAAGCCCATCGGCGATTTCTCTTTCTTGCCGCTCTTTGCTAATCGGGCTTGATTTACGGCGATTTGCGAACCAGTCGAACAAAGACATTTCTTAAAGCCAATTAAATTGGGGGTTAATAGTAATTGAAGCGTAATAGAGCAAACTTTATTCTAAAACTTCGGTTGACGTGGCGGTATTTTCTTCGATTGGGCTGAGCAGCAGCAGAGCCGTCCACCGATCTTGGGCGAGGACTTGGAGAACGGCAGGAGTGCCGCAGCCAAAGTGGGGTGCACTCCCTTGATTCAGCACACGAGCGGGAATCTGATGCGCCTCTAGCATTTGCTGCATCAGATCGGCTTCCCAGCGGGTTGCTGTCGTCTTCAGGGTAATCCATGACATTGACTGATTTTACCAGAATCCCAGCACAGGAAGCAGTTGAAAGGATCGGTGGTCAATCAACGTGCTTGGAGGACAGGACTGGACGGAATCGCGATCGGGCAACGTCTAGAAGAACCTGTAAATGAGATCTAGATTGCGGGAAAAAAGATTTGGAGATAAGTGGAGAGGATCATTTCTCCAAAGAAGGTGGCGATGAGGGCACCGAGTGCCAGGAATGGACCAAAGGGCATGGGCTGACGGCGGTTGAGGAGTCCGAGGGCGATCGCCCCCCTCCCACAAATGCCCCTACCGCACACGCCAAAAAGCTCGCCAACAACAAATACTTCCAGCCTAACCAGGCTCCCATCATCGCGGCTAGTTTGGCATCGCCACCCCCCATCGCCGTCTGACCAAACACCATCGACCCCACAATTGTGATCAGGTCAAATAGCCATAGCCCAATCACTGCTCCCAAAATTCCGGTCATCAGTTGGTGAGAGATTCCTGCCAGAGTGGGAGCATTCATCCAGCCGACTCCCACCTGAAACATTAGCCCAACAATCAAGCCGGATTGGGTGAGTGAGTTGGGCAGCGTCATTGTGTCCAGGTCAATTAGAGACAGCGCCAGCAGCCAGCTTAGAAACGCCCAGTAGCCCAAAGCAGGCAAGGGCAGGTTAAACGTCCAAAAGACCCAAACAAACAGCAGCCCCGTTGCCGCTTCGACGAGTGGATAACGAACCGAAATACGGGTTTTGCAATAGCGGCAACGTCCCCGCAGCCACAGCCAGCCCAGCACCGGAACGTTATCGTAGTTTTTCAAGCGACGCAGGCAGCTTGGGCAGCGGGACGGTGGAAACAACAGCGATAGCCCCGCCGGAATGCGGTAGATGACAACATTCAGGAAGCTACCAATACAGGCTCCCAGAATAAAGACAACGAGGCTGGTTAACCCTGAGAATAACCATTCCATGAAGCGGACTAGAAGTTAGGGAAGGAACTTAGAGCGAGTCGAGGAATTGGCGGCTATTCATAGACCAGTCACCCATGTCAGCCTTATCTACAATTTCCACTGAATCTACTTATCAGCGAATTTCTGACTCAATCTGGTTGAGCGGCACAAAGCATTCTTGCGGCAATAGAACGGGCTTTCCAGTAAAAATTAGTTTGCCGCGATGGGTAAAGCGATCGATCGCCACTCCCAATGGACGCTCCTGATCGGGGTGAACTTCGTAGAAGGTGCGATAAATTTGTCGGGCTGCTTGCAACAGTGATGGATCGAGCAGCGCCGAAAAATCCATCGGCTCAATGCGGTTGGGTGCTTGATTGCCTGCACCTTGCTTCGCGACACTCTGCTGAACAATGCTTTGTTGTGATGTATACACCACCCACCTACCCTCACTTTTCGTTAGCTAGACTCTAGTTGATTTGCACCATTACAGCAAGAGTTCTGTAAACTCTGCCATAAAGTTATTTGGTCAGGGTTTAACCCAATGCTTTGACGATCGCCACTCCCATTGCCCGACAGCCGAGCAAGTTCATTCCCGCTGACATAATATCGCCTGTGCGATCGCCCTGATCCAAGACTTTCAACACAGCCTGCTCGATTCGATGCGCTGCTTCCGGTTCGTTCAAGCCATAGCGCAACATCATTGCTGCGCTGAGAACCTGGGCGATCGGGTTTGCCTTGTCCTGTCCGGCAATATCGGGCGCAGATCCGTGAACTGGCTCAAACACACCAGGACCAGAAGCTCCCAGACTGGCAGACGGCAACATTCCAATGCTGCCTGTGAGCATTGCCGCCGCATCTGAAAGGATGTCGCCAAACAGATTTCCGGTAACGATCGTGTCAAACTGCTTGGGATAGCGCAATAGCTGCATGGCGGCGTTATCTACATATAAATGAGATAGCTCCACATCGGGGTATTCCTGGGAAAGTTGAGTGATGCGATCGCGCCACAGTTGCGACACTTCCAGCACGTTTGACTTATCCACAGAACACAGTCTTTTGCTGCGCTTGCGGGCCGTCTCAAATGCGACTCGTCCGATGCGATCGATCTCCGATTCGCTGTAAACCATCGTATTCACGCCGCGCTTTTCGCCCGTTTCGGCGGCAAAAATTCCTCTCGGCTGCCCAAAGTAAATTCCACCCGTTAGCTCTCGCACAACCATGATGTCTACGCCTTCGACCACTTCCCGCTTTAGCGTCGAAGCATCGACCAATTGCGGCAAAATCTGAGCCGGACGCAAATTTGCAAACAGCCCCAATCCTGCCCGCAAGCCCAATAGTCCTCTTTCCGGTCGCTGATCGTTAGGCAACGAATCCCATTTGGTGCCGCCGATCGCCGCTAGCAAAACAGCGTCACTGTTGCGGCAAGCTTCCAGCGTTTCAGCAGGTAAAGGGTTGCCCGTTGCATCGATCGCCGCCCCGCCCATCAGCGCTTCCTGAAATTCAAACTGAATCTCAAGCTGTTGTCCCACCCGCTTTAGCACGTCTACCGCGACTGCCATAATTTCGGGGCCAATGCCATCGCCAGGAAGCAACGTAATCCGGTAGTGTGCCATGAATCGCTCTGAAGGTGAAGTAGTTTGAGTAAGAGGTTGAGATCTGCGACTTCTTAAAGAAGTCGCAGATCTGAGCCACGCCAGTGCTAGCGATTCAGTATTCTATCTCAATTTGAGAGTCAACTTCTTACGATCCTTTCGAGATCAATTCACATCAATTTCTTACCCG
>JAAUTN010000350.1 GCA_012031415.1 Leptolyngbyaceae cyanobacterium SM1_4_3
CGATTGAATCCATGAATATGACTCTACGCAAGGTCTTGAGAAATCATCGTTCCTTCCCCACCGATGAATCAGCGATGAAAGTGATCTACTTGGCGATCTCCAATATCTCTAAAAAATGGACCATGCCCATTCGAGATTGGAAAGCAGCTTTGAATCGCTTTGCTATTGAATTTGAAGGCAGGTTTCCACTGTAATCTTCCTCTCTTGACACAAACTACTTTACAAACCCGAATCTTGATAAAGATCTCTCTGAATTATTGCAACATGAAGGTGACCACTTAGACGGTATCCTTGCCGTTTCTAAAGCGATCGATGCAACGTCCTTTGCTTTGCGTAGTCAGAAACAATTTACTACTTATGATCGCTAATCCCTATATTTAATTAGCTCCCTGAAAGAATGAATTATTCCTCCATATCTTGTGAGAACATATCCCAAGCTTACCAGATCATTGATCCTGTCTTTCTAAACAGTCCCCAATTTGAGCTTGATGCACTCAATGCTATTCTGAATACCCGCATCGTTCTCAAGGTCGAAACACTCAATCCGATCCGCTCCTTCAAAGGACGTGGTACTGACTATTTTGTGAAGCAACACGCCCAAGAATCTGCTTTTGTGTGCGCCTCAGCTGGTAATTTCGGTCAAGGGATGGCTTTTGCCTGCCGAAAACAGAACATTCCTCTAACCGTTTTTGCAGCAGAAACGGTTAATCCTCTAAAGCTTCAACGAATGAGGCAATTGGGTGCTGAAGTCAAACTAACAGGAGTGGACTTTGACGCAGCAAAGGAAACTGGTAAAGCTTATGCCCTTGCTAGAAACTACACCTATGTAGAGGACGGACGTGAAATTGAAATCTCAACTGGTGCAGGCACCATAGGGTTTGAGCTTAGTCGATATCCAGAACCGATCGATACGCTTCTAATCCCATTGGGGAACGGTGCTTTAATTAACGGTGTAGGGGCATGGTTCAAGTCCAATCGCTTTACCACCCGAGTAATTGGTGTGGTGGCAGCAGGTGCACCTTCAATGGATTTATCGTGGCACCGTGGTTATATCGTAGCGACCGAAACTACCGATACTATCTCAGATGGTATCGCAGTGCGTAATCCGGTACCTGAAGCACTCGATGCGATGAAGGTTGCGGTTGATGATATTGTTCAAGTTTCTGACGAAGCCACACTGGAGGCAATGAAACTTGTCCACGAGCTTGTTGGCATCGTGCTTGAGCCTGCTGGAGCTGTAGCTTTGGCTGCTGCAATGATTTACAGAAATAGATTTGCAGAACAGCTAGTTGCTATACCTCTGTGTGGTAGTAATTTGGCAAAAGAACAAATGCAACAGTGGCTGTAGACAAAGGTATATTGTGAACTGCCGACACGAGGCATAACAAGCCCGTTGCACACCGACCGTATTAGATAGTCAGTTGAGTGCGAGAGGTTGCCTGCGTCCGGTGATTGGGAACGTTATGCCGTTTAGGTTATGCTCGAAGCAGTAAAAAGCAAGTCACCTGTTTAGCAAAGCTTCAATCGCTACTCATCACTTTTTGACTAAATAGGCTGACAGCATTGCTATCAGTTCTTGTTCAAATTCTCCAGTTTTGAGTAACTCAGGACGATCGATCATTGCACCGTGAATCAAAGCTCGAACCGTGCGTTCAACCACAAAAACTGTTAATTCTAAATTTTTCGGTTGAAGTTGATCGGAGCGTTGTGCAAGAAATGCTCGCAGCAGGTTCTCCATCTTTGCCTCATCTAAGCGTTGCATCACCTCACGATGGGGAATCTGTTCATGCAGAACGCGATGGAGTTTCGGGTTCACGGCATGAGCCGCCACCGCTGCTTTAACAATTTGCCGCAGCACCTCTGGAATTGTGCGATTTGCTTGCAAAGAGGCTTCGCCAACGCTCAGCCCTTCTAAATGGTATTGCGCTAACTGCACCATTTCATTGGCATGATGCTCTGCTAAAGCAAAAACCAATGCTTCTTTATTTGGAAAGTATTGGTACAGCGAGCCGATACTGACACCTGCCTGTTCAGCCACCCGATTCGTCGTCAACTGGTCGTACCCATTTTCCGTCAAAATGTGAGTCGTTGCTGAGAGAATCGCTTCAACAGTGGCTTGCGATCGCTCTTGTTTCGGTTGTTTACGCGGGGTCGCAGAGGGTTGGCGGGGCATTGGCAAGTCTTCCAGAAATGCGAGTTGTCAGAGGAGTGCGATCGCTCATAGAATTGTGAGTGATCATTCACATTTTACAGGCGAGTCCCACGGCTGGCACTGAAAAGAGAGTATCCCTGATGCGAATTCTGATTATAGCGATGGGAAGTCGAGGCGATGTTCAGCCCTATGTTGCTTTAGGCAAGGGCTTGAAAGCAGCAGGACACAGCGTTCGACTCGCCACGCATGAAAACTTTGAATTGCTAGTCAATTCTCATGGGCTAGAGTTCTATCTCCTTAAGGGAAACGTCCAAGCCTTCCTGGAAGACCCTGAGAATCGTCAGTTGCTAGAGAGCGGGAATTTTCTGGCGATTAATGCGCGTGCCGCGAAAGCTTCTCAACGTGCCGCGATCGATTGGGCAGAGGGCGGTTTAGTGGCAAGTCGGGGAGTGGATTTGCTGGTTGCTGGCGTGGGCGGACTCTTCCTGGGTGTTGCCCTGGCTGAGAAGCTGAAGATCCCTTTGCTTCAGGCATACATCTTCCCATTTACGCCGACCAGAGCCTTTCCCGCCGTCCTGTTTCCTCAGTCCATTTCTAACCTTGGTGGAGCCGTCAATCGATTGTCACATCATGTCTTTCGACAGATCATGTGGCAGGGGTCGCGGACAGGGGATAGATTAGCGCGACAGCAAGTGTTAGATCTACCCACCGCCCCAAAATGGGGCGCTTATCATTCGGTTCATCTTCAGCGTTATCCGATCCTGTATGGGTTGAGTCCATCCGTTATCGCTCAACCCTCGGATTGGCAGAATACGCATATCACGGGCTATTGGTTCTTAGATGAATCACCCGATTGGACTCCACCATTAGCTTTGCTGGAGTTCCTACAAAGTGGTTCTCCCCCTGTGTTTATCGGATTTGGGAGCATGGTGAATCGAAATCCAGAAGAAACAGCAGATCTAGTCTTACAAGCGATCGCGCTCACGGGACAACGGGCTATCTTGCAATCGGGTTGGAGTGGTCTGAGTAAGGGTAATTTACCGGATACGGTTTTGATGGTGGATGCCATTCCCCATTCTTGGCTCTTTCCGCGTGTTGCGGCTGTCGTTCATCATGGAGGTGTGGGGACAACATCTGCTGGACTCAGAGCAGGGATTCCGACCATCGTGATTCCGTTCTTTGGCGATCAGCCCTTTTGGGGGCAGCGCGTCGCAGAATTAGGAGTGGGGACAGACCCGATTCCTCGTAAACAACTTACTGCTGAAAGACTGGCAGAAGCAATTCACAAGGCTGTGAGCGATCGAGCAATGCATCAACGCTCCACCGATCTAGGAGCAAGAATTCAAGCCGAAGATGGAGTTGCTAATGCAGTCGCGGTCATATCCGAACTTGAAAAGCGTGGGGCTTTTTGTGACAAAAACAGTGGAGGAAACTAGCAAAGAAATTCTGAGTCTAGTCTGCAACGGCATAACAGCCCCAATGCACACCGACCGCCGAGAGATTATCTGTGGGAGTTTGAGGTTATCTGCGGCAGGTGCTTGGGAACGTCATGTGAAAAGTGTCCTCTTGCCCAGCCTCCAGTTTGGGAGGCAAATTAGAAGCTCCAGTTTCTTTCTAAATTGGAAGAAACTGGAGCTTTGCTGCCGCAACCTGAAACGGCCACAGCTATATTTCTAGAGTGCTTAGAACGCTGAGAAATTGTAACCTACACCAAGCATCAGACCAACAGCTGGGTTGTCAAATACAGTTGCATTCACAGCAGCGGTTGCAGTAAACCGAGAAGTGATGGGTACATCCACACCACCCGAAAGCAGGAAGTCAACTCCATCACTATCTCCGGTGGAGATGGCAACGCCCCCGCCCACATAGGGAGATATCCGCAAACCCAATTCTCCTGACAGATCTTCCGTTACATCGGTTACGCCGGGGATGAAGTCAAAAGTGACGGGAACCAGAATAGTGGGATCGTCCGAAAACAGGACAGTCGGACGCACAGACAAGAATCTAGTTAGACCAATTTTGCTGAAGACGGCAAAGCTACCGTCGCCGAGGGCAGTGTCTCCATCGCCAAGGCCAATGTTACCACCGATGCCAATGTAGCTGGGGCCAGAACGAGTAGAGCGTCCTGGTGTAACCGTTTGAGCAATCTGCTCGGCGGCAGGTTCAACGCTAGTTTCTTGTCCTTCAACGGTTTGACCTTCAACCATTGCAGGCTGTTCGGTCAAAGCTGTGGCTGAGGTCAAGGCTGTGCTATCTTCCACAAATTCTTCGGAGGTCGCTACGGGTTCAACCGCAGTTGCACTAGGATCTCGTGTTTCAGAGGTTGATGCGAATAGCGACAGTTCTTGAATTTCTGCCAATTGGATGGGTGCTTCTGGGGCTACTTCCAGGGAAGTGATATCCAGTGGGGTTAAACCGCTATCAACCGCTGAAGACTGCTCTGGCTGGATAGGAGCGATCGCCAATTCAGGTTGGGCTTCTACTGCGGTGACTTCATTTGCAGGCTGTTCACTCAACATATCAACCAATGCAAAATCTACAGTATTGGCCTGGGCGACCAGACTGTTAGAAACAAGAACCAAAGCAGCAAAACCCAGTGACGCGGAAACGTATCTGAATAACATAATATTTACAGCCACTCCTCAATGAATGTTAGGGACAATTGTCAATGCAGACCAGTTCTCTAAGCGAATGCCAATCTTCAACCTACACAAATGCCTTGAAACAGAGTAACCAGGGTCAACACAAGCGAGTAAACCGCCTGTAAATCCAGACGGAAGAAGCTTACTTTTGAGCCTCTCCATACCAGACCCGTCACCGTCCAAGCATTCAGCAGCAAATATCAGGGCAAAGGCGCAGCCTAATGCAAACGTTAGAGAAGGAAACAAACTCTTCCGTCAATTTAGGAGATTATGGCGCTTTTTGCCACCAGTCTTGAGGCATACATACGGTTTCCAGCCGTTAATAGCCAGTTTTTTGCGGATTGCTCAAGGATCTTAAGACTTGCTGAGAATCTGATCACTTTCTGATCACTTTTTGATTTTACAAAGCACTTTTGGGGTTACCAACCGGTTCGATGACTTCTCGTACTCGATAAATGGGGCGACCTTGAGATTCATGATAGGTTCGCATTGATAATTCTGCTAAAAGCCCAAAGCTAAATAGCTGAACTCCAGTCAGGAACAACACAACCGCCAGAATGAGCAGAGGGCGATCGCCAATACTCTGATCCAGCCCTAGTTTAAGAAAACTCAGGTAAACGCCCAGCACAATACCCAGCAGCATCGAAATTAAGCCAAACCAGCCAAACACGTGCATTGGGCGAGTAAGAAATTTTTTCATGAAGAAGATCGTGAACAGATCCATCAGCACACGAAACGTCCGTCCTAGACCGTATTTGCTCTGACCAAAACGCCGAGCATGGTGGCGCACGGGCATTTCGGTAATCCTGGCTCCTTCAATAAAAGCCAGTGCTGGCAAGAAGCGATGCAGTTCACCGTACAGATTCAGGTCGGCAACCAGTTCCGAGCGGTAGGCCTTGAGCGAACAGCCATAGTCATGCAGCTTCACGCCCGTCACCTGCCCAATCAGCCAATTTGCTATTCTAGAGGGCAGCAGGCGAGTCAGAGCTGCATCCTGCCTGTCTTTACGCCAGCCGCTCACCAGGTCATATCCTTCCTCTAGTTTGGTAAGCATCTGCGGAATGTCTGCTGGGTCATTCTGCAAATCGCCATCCAGCGTAATCAGCACCGCCCCCCTAGCATAGTTAAAGCCCGCTGCCATTGCGGCTGTCTGCCCATAATTTCGCCGCAAAACCACTACACGCAAATCTTTTCGCAATTTTGCTTGCTGTTGCAACAGTTCGGTAGAGCCATCTGTCGAGCCATCATCTACGCAGATAATTTCGTAGGAAAGATGACTGGCTTTGAGAATTTGCGAAACCTGATCGAGCAGATGGGGGATGCATTCTACCTCGTTGTAGATGGGCACGATGATAGACAGATTAAGCTGTAGCGCTGAAGCAAATTGGTCACTGTGGTAGTCGGGACGTAGCACTGTTTTCATTCACTTACACTCACACTCACACTAGCTCTCTGGGAAGCTGATCTGATTTTTGTGTAAATGCGGGCAATGCCCGCATTTACACAAAAATCTGAACACGCTCTCTTGCGAAGATTGCTTTATTCTACGGCTGTAGCATTCTACGGCCGCACCAGGCCAGTCCTGCACCCGCCAGTTCTGCTAGAAGGCTCACTAGACGATAAAGCGCGACTGCACTAACGACCATCGCAGGAGGAAAGTGATGATCCAAAAGGGCGATCGCCGTTGCTTCAAAAACGCCAATGCCGCCTGGTGCGCCAGGAATTATCAATCCTAGCAGCCATGCGACGCTAAAAGCACCTAACAGCAATGGAACTTGATCCCAGGCGATCGCACTTAATGCCAGCACGGTAAAGCAAAAGCCTGCACCCCGAAGCCCCAGAAATATTAATTCTCCCAGGAGTGGCAAAAAAGGATAGTGCTGAATTGGAGGAACAGTTGGAGCAGAATTTTCAGCGTTGCTATCGAGGTCAACCGTTGTTTTTGGCTTCTTCAAACGACCTACTAGCCGAATTGCCGGATTCAAACTGCGGGGATGCACCGCAACCAGCACCGCACCTAAACCGAGCAGTTGTAAACTTTTGTAGTCAGAGGGGCTACTGACCAGCGCAACAATCAGCGCTGCGGCCGCCATCAGCAGCGGTTCTAGTAAGACGCTCAAACTGGCAATCTCTAAGGGAATGCCTACGGCTTTGGCGGCCCAGGCGCGTCCATAAAAGTGCCAGACATTCCCCGGTAAATATTTGGCAATGTTGGTTTGCAGGTAAACTCGGCTGCTCCAAACGCCAGATACCGGATAATTTAACCCCGCTAAAATCCATCCCCAAACCCAGCCTGTCCAAATATGAGCCAGCAGCGTGATGGCAAGGGCGATCGCCAGATATCCCCAGGCTTCTGCCCCCACCCGAATAGACGCGACTTCCTGCCAGTGATCCCGCAGGGTTTTGGCGATGAAAAATAGCGTTCCGCCCAGGATAAACCAGCGAAGGTAGGGGTTTAATTTTTGCATGGAGGGGAGGGGGAAGGGGTTACGGGGCT
>JAAUTN010000351.1 GCA_012031415.1 Leptolyngbyaceae cyanobacterium SM1_4_3
GCTCATTGCGATGCTCACTCTCTCCGGTCGCCAGCGCTTTCACCGCTTTGCGTTTGCGAAAGTTGTGCTTCTCCAACAACTGATCAACCACCGTCACACTCACCTCAATCCCTTCGTCTTTGAGCAGGTCCAATTCTGCCATCCTCAACGCTAGGGTTTCATGATGGCATCTGAACAACGGTCGGATATAGGCTTGCCCTCCCTATCCGAGTTTGACGGCTTCAATGGCGCCATAGCGCTGGCGATCCTTCTCCGATAACGATTGATAGTACCGTTGCGTTTGAGCTTCAATTGGAGCAGCGTAGGGTTGCATTGAGTTTCCGCTTCATCGTCTATTTCTCTAGCTTACAAGTGCAGAAGGTAGAATTACAGCTTATTTGATCCACGATCCTAAGTAAAATAAGCTAGAAGCTTACAATATGACTCTTTCTGCGATCGATGCAGCCCGCAGCAAAGTAGAAGAAGTAGAGCGATCGCTGCGAAGTCTGTCTGAACGTATGCTGTTGGGCGTTGCTGTCAAGTATGGCAAAAGCAGCTACGAGTACACAATGGCAGGCGACATCACGGCGTTGCTGGTTTGAGGAATACATTCAGTAACGCTGAGAAGGATAGTAGATTAGAGAGAATGCCTTTAAAAAATCAGGGAGTTAAGAAGCTTACTGCTACACCTACGAGGAAGCGCTCAAGAATGCTGAGGAAGTGTTAAACCTGTCAGTAGAATCGGCGATCGCCAAGAATGAGCCACTCCAAAAACCCAAAACCTTTGGTAAGTTCTTCCAGGTCGCGTAATCAGTTTACTCAAGACTCTTCAGAAGAGCATTACTTTCTTGACTTGCGTTTTCTTTTGCCCCTCAGTAGAGTGCGGTATTGCCAAAGTATTTTCGCTGAAACGTCTGGCACGTTCGGTGCTGGCAACAAGGCATTCATGGTGCATAATCTTGTAAAGGTGGAATTTCATTGCGTCTCTCCTGAACGATTGCACAAGTATCGAGAATGTTAATGGTTTGGTGCTATGCAGTGGTGTGAATGTAAAACGTGTGATCCGCTTCAGGGAAAATTGCCTGACCCTAACCCACAACCGTCATCCAACAAGCTGCGGCTGCTGGGGATTGGACTGTTGCTGACGGGTAGCTTTGCCTTAACAGAATATGCGATGAGTTGGTGGAGTCACAGTTTGGCGCTGGTAATCGATTCGGGGCATATGTTCTCAGACTGTTTGGCGATGGCGCTATCGCTGTCTGCAACCTGGTTAGCGCGGCTAGCCGCCAGTCGGCAAATGACGCTCGGTTCACAGCGAGCAGAACTGCTGGCCGCATTGGCAAACGGAGTTGGGCTAGTCGTGCTAGCGATCTGGGTTGCCTGGGAAGCGATCGTGCGGTTTCAGAGTGAGCATCCGGCGATTATTAGTGAGGTAATGTTGCTGACGGCGATCGCCGGGTTGGGCTTCAACGTGGTGACGGCTTCGCTGCTGCACAACCACAGCCACGCCGATCTCAACATCCGGGGTGCGTTTCTGCACGTGTTGGCCGATACCGTTAGCTCAGTGGGCGTGATTTTGGCGGCGCTGTTGATCTGGCTGCTCCACTGGAACTGGGCAGATGAGGTGATTAGTCTGGTGACGGCTGGACTAATTGCAGTTGGAGCATTTCCGCTGATTCGGGAAAGCCTGCGATCGCTGCGCCAATCTTCTCTTTGAGGGAGGGAGTTGAAATGATGAGTGATGAGCTAGGAATTACCGCTGATCCGATTTAGCAGTTGGCGCAACATCAGCGCATCTTCTGCGTCAGGAGTGTTGTCCAAATAATATTCCAGATCTTCACTGGCTTCTGTCCAGCGATCCAGGTGATAGCAGATTACGCCGCGATCGCGCCTTTCCCCAATTGCATTTGGAAACAGCAGCAAAATTCGCTCGATTGCTGCCAGCGATTTAGTTACTTCTGCGCGATTCAAATAAATCATCTTGAGGTTGGTTAACATTCGCGCTAAGAAATGTTTGGGAGCGATCGCCTCAACAAACTCTGGCTGTAGCTCTACGGGTTTGCTATAAAGCTGGCTCAACCGCTCCTCACAATCTGCCGGAAACAAAATTTCCCCTCCATAAAACGGATCGACAAACACTTCCATCTCATTGACCGCAGGACGAATCAGGAAATGTCCGGGCATTCCCACGCCCACCATTGGAAAGTCGAGCCGTTGAGCAATTTCTAGATAAACCAGAGAGAGTGTAATTGGAATTCCAGTGCGGCGATCGATCACCTGATTCAAATAGCTGTTGCGCGGATCGTAATAATCTTTAGCGTTGCCTACAAATCTTAAATCTTCGTAAAGGTACTGGTTGATCGTTTTAATAATTCGCAGCGGGTAGTGTTCTGGAGGCAAACGCTCCTCAACTTCCGCCGCCATCGTGTCTAGCGCATTGACATACTCAGCTACATCCAGGTCTGGATATTCCTCCTGAGCAATGTAAAGCGCCGCCTTTGAGAGGGCGATCGCCTGGTCAGGCTGGTGAATTTCTTGATAAAAAAGCTGTCGAGCGCGGGGGAAATCCATGATTAGGGGCTAGGGGCTAGGGGAAAGCAGTTTGTTTGTACCTACCCCCATGCTATCTACTTCATCCCTCATCCTTCATCCCTCATCCCTCAGAATAGTCTGCTCCAGAGCCGTACTTCCAGGCATCGAGCCAGCGATGAAAGTAATACTGCTGGCTGGGAGGTAGCGTTTTTGCCCAGGCTTCTAGTACCTGTCCTAGAGGGTAGAGAAGGCTGTAGATGCCCAGGTTTGCGTAGTGAATTGTCCAATCTAGCAGGGCGGGTAAACCGACGTGAGGAATGACGCGAAGGACTACATCGGGGTGAAATAGCGCAGTTCTCAGCATGGTTTGGGACAGTGCTGGAAACTGAACCACATCCTGGAGGAAAGGCTTGAGGACGCGATCGCCAAGCTGCTCCATCTGCTCAAACACAGCAGAAAGCAAGATATTAATCTGGTTGGGATCAATTTTCTGATTCACTCCAACGCTCATTGCTCGTTGAAATAGCCAGGTCACGGATAGGCTCGGCTGGTAAGGCTGGAGTAGAGACAGAGCAGCGCGATCGAGCAGGTCTGCCTGGAGTGCGTGATCGATGCCTTCAGTTAAGCGCTTTAAGTGGCGAATCATTGCGCCAAATCCACCAAAGCTAAGGGGAGATTGGCTGCCGCTACTGTCACCAATGGGTAGAATGCGATCGCCCACAGGCTTCAACGGACTTTGACGATAGCAGGGAAAGAAGCCAAATAGCGCTCGCTGAAAGGTCAACTGTTCCAGATCAATATTTTGATATTCGGGCAGCAGGTGCAGGTAATCTTCAAATAAGTCTTCTAAACTGGGGCGACTGGGATGGGCATCCAGGTAAGTGAATAAATAAGTGGTTCTGCCATCACGGGCAGGAAAGGCTTCCCAAAAATACTGGCACTGGTTTTGCAGCGGCGTGAAGGAGGCAAACAGGTCGCCCGTTTCGTTATCTGGAAACCCTTGAGCGCAACTGCCAACCACCAGGCAAACGGCATCCGGCTTTTGCCCGTTTCGCGCCTGTTGGGAAATGGGCGAAAAGTGCCCCATCGCGTCCAGCAATAACCGAGTGGTGAATTCTTCTCCTGCCGACACGTTCACCCCATTGGGATGAATGGTGGCTGAGCTAAATGCAGTGTTTTCAAAAAGCTGTCCACCAGCCGCCAAAAATTTTGCCTTCAAGGTATCCAGCAGGTAAACCGGGTCAACGCCGATATTAAGCACATCATGAACCTGAAGCTCAACTCCATCCAGAAAGCGGATGCAGGCAGGATTGTAGTGAGTGGCGATCGCTCCCTCTAACTCTTCTTGACTCAGCAACCCCAACTCCACCAATACCTCTAGCTCTTTGCGCGAAATATTCCATTCCTGGTCGCGCCCCCGCAACGTTCCCCGCTCTAAGACTGCTACCCGCCACCCCCGTTGAGCCAGAACGCCGCCCAGCATAATTCCGAGTGTGCCGCCACAGACGACCACATCCCAATCTACAGTTTGCAGCAATTCTGAACTGGTTTGAACTACTGAAGTCACTGGAATTGCGTTTTGTTTGTAGTTTTGCCAGAGGCGATCGGCATGGCGTAGCCCACCCAACACATCGCCTGGTAGCTGCGAGAGAATTTGTTCAGTTAGAGTCATAGAAATCTAGGTAGAGCAGCAATATCAGCATCCTAGTGCGATCGCCGCATTTTGTCCGCCAAACCCAAAACTGAGACAAAGAGCATTTTGAATCATTGCGCTACGAGGTTCAGTAACAAAATCCAGTTCAAACTCTGGGTTACTTAAACCAACGCAGGGCGGCAAGGTCTGATGTTTCAGAGCCATTAGACAAAAGGCAATTCCCAACGCACCCGAAGCGCCGAGTGTGTGACCCGTCGCGCCTTTAGTGGAACTGACAGGTACACCTTGAGGAAAAATTCGCTGAATTAACTGGGCTTCATTGCGATCGTTAAGCTGCGTTGCTGTACCGTGCGCGTGAATGTAACCGATCGCCTCTGGCGTTAACCCACTGCGCTCCAGGCATTGCTTGATGGCGATCGCCCCCATCCGCCCACTCGGATCAGGAGCGCTGACGTGATGCCCATCTGCCGTCAAGCCAAAACTGAGAATGTGACCGTAAACCCTAGCCAAACGCCTTTCAGCAGATTCTGCCGTTTCCATCACAAACACTGCGCCGCCTTCTCCTAGTGCCAGTCCCTCTCGGTGGCAATCAAAGGGATAGGCTCCGATCTTCGCCAGTGCGCCAACCTGAGTAAAGCCAGCTAGCGTGAGCGGCGTGATGGGGGCTTCGACCGCCCCGGCAACTACCCGTTGGCACTGTCCGGTTTGAATTAGCTCAAAGGCTTGGGCGATCGCCCACAGTCCCGTCGCACAGGCTGCCATTGGAGATAGCACTAAACCCACTGCGCCTACCTCATGGGCAGTGGCGATCGCTGCTGCATTGGGTAAGGTTTCTAGCCAGTTCTCAATTCTGTCCTGGTTTAGTCGAGCTAGCTTTTCCCACTGCGCCTGCTGTCCTCGGCTTGACCCGACGACAATTCCGCAGTCGGTCAAAGGTGGCTCCAGTGCGGCATCCTGGAGAGCGGCGATCGCCACTCGACCAACCAGAGTCCGCAGCGCACTGGGAGAACTGCCAATCAGCGCTAGAGGGCGCGGAGCTAATTCTGGAAAGGGCTGCCGGAGGCAAATTCCAGTTTGGCTAGAGAGCGATCGCCTCCAGGTTTGCTCCAGATTTCCTAACGCTGAAATTAACCCAATTCCGGTAACAACAACGTCCACGAAAGGTCAGTTAGCGGCTGCTCCGCCTTGCAGGTTTTCGGCTCCGGCAGTGACTGTGGCAGATTCGATGCGATCGCCCCGTTCAATCTGGTCAACCACGTCCATCCCCTCAGTCACATAGCCAAACACTGCATAGTTGCCATCCAGGAAACTCAGATCTGACAGCGCAAAGTAAAACTGAGACGAAGCCGAATCCGGCAGATTAGACCGCGCCATTGCCACCGCACTGCGAGTATGCTTCAGCACGGGTCGAGCGCTACCCGCAGCCAAAGGTTGACTATAAACAGGTTCTTCAGCACCTTCCGGCTTAATTTCTAGAGGAACATAGCGGGGTGCCGAAGTCTCTGGATCAACAAAACTGCCCGTGCCCAACTGGGCTGCCGGAAAATTTGGATCGCTGCTTTGCGGATCGCCCCCCTGCACCACAAACGGCTCCGGCTGCTTCTCCACCCGATGAAACACTAGCCCGTCGTACACTCCACGCTGCACTAAATCAACAAAATTTCCGGCGGTGACAGGCGCATTCATGCCATCTACCTGAATCGTAATCGGTGAACCATTGACGATCATCTCAACCGTCGCCTCGCCCTCCAATCGGGGCAGGTCTGCTGCCTGAGGACTCGTCTCCACCGCAGGAACAGAGGCGGTTTCAGTCGCCGCTGGGCTGCTCGTAGAAGGATCTGTCGGCGAACAAGCCCCAACTAACAGAGCCACCATGACAAAAACCGACACTATCCAGGAATTAATTGTGATCTTCATTTTCCTAAACCAAACTCTTGAAGAGCAATTTAGCCAACAATCTTTTACTCAGCCGCGTTTACAGCCCTTCCAACGGTACACCAAGAAAACGGGCTAACTCAGCCCCCTGATTCTCTAAATCAGACAGCGGTAAAGGTTGCCCTACTCTAGTCAACGGCGTTTCTCCCTTGCCATTAACACGCAAATAAAGCGCACGACGAGGATTTAGCCCTTCTTTAATGTCTGCCCGAATCGCCTGAATGTCTTCCAGCTGATGAGTCACTTCAATCCGACGATTTTTCCCTGGGAAACCCCAGCGAAACACAGTAGCTAGACCCGTTTCCTGGTTAAATTCGTTGTAGCCGCCACCCACATCCCAAATGATAATTAACCAGAGATAAAGTCCCAACAGTAGCCCCAGAGTGCCATAGAGACCCATGACTAAACCCTGAGGGATGAACACCAGTTGGGTTGGGTCAGAAAAAGGCAGCAGGTTGACCTGAAGATAGCTGGAAATGCCAGACAGCAAAAAGCCTGTTGCCCCAAAGGTAATTACTGCCGCCCACCAATAGTTGCTAAGGCGACGCGACCCCAAAATTTGCTGACGGAATACTTTGTCTGTAGATACTGTTTGTGTAGCCATAGTTTGTGTAGCCATAGTTTATGTGGCCATTTATGTAGCCATAGTTTATGTAGCCATCTTTGATCCGCTCAGGTTCGCGAAGTCGGTTTAGAACGGGAAAAACCTCCAGTCCCTATTATCTAACCTTCGGACAGTTGTGACATAGCACGAGCGGCAGAGGAAATTTTTTCTTAAGTTGGTTGATGAGACCATCGTATCGGATTGTAAAATTTTCCAAATCTCCCTATCATATAAACACGTTAAATCCTGTCTGGGAACACCCGTCGGTTGCTCGTCACAGAGCAGGCGTGAAAGGTGCGCTGATTCAGCAGTCAGTTGACATCTGCCGACGCTAAGCAAAAAGTCCGTCTTTTCTACCAGCATCTCTTTTACAGTAGTGAGAGAGATCTTATGCCTCTCTTGAGGATTTGATGCAATATTAAGAGGTTATGAAATGACCATAGCAATGGGACGCGCCCAGGCGGAGCGAGGATGGTTTGATGTCCTCGACGACTGGCTCAAGCGCGACAGATTCGTTTTCATCGGCTGGTCTGGTCTTTTGCTCTTCCCCTGCGCCTACT
>JAAUTN010000059.1 GCA_012031415.1 Leptolyngbyaceae cyanobacterium SM1_4_3
TGCGCTCAATCAGAAGGCACTTTACCGGACGAATCGGGCAAAATCTTCGCTGTCTGCGATTTATCTTGCCTGACAGTCACTACATTCTGGGCTTCAGCCAAACCAGCTTGAACGAGTCGTAGAGCTAATTCACGATCACATTCAGAGCCAGCAGCCAATCTATGTTCACTGTCTAGCAGGGATGGAGCGATCGCCCACCGCCTGCATTGCCTACCTCTGTTTGCACCACGATATGGAACTTTGGGAAGCGATCAACCGCGTCAAGCAAGCTCACCCCAACGCCAGACCCACAGAAGGTCAGATTCAGGTCATCCGTGACCTGATTCGCCACCCTCAAGGGTTTCACAACCTCTTTAGCGACTGAGCAAAAGCAAGCTTAAGAACTTATTAAGAGTAGAAGGCAAAGCGGCTTCTAAAGATACCTTAGAAGTCAAGATACCTCCTAACTGCGTCTCCAGCCCTACTTGAAATCCCGATGGGTAATCAGGTAAGGCTGATATTTTTTTCAGGATTGACTGAGTTTTGCGCGTATCTACAGAAGTAACCGTTGCTAGGTTTCGTACCTGTAACGAGGATGTCAAAGCGATTCAGCAGTTTTTTTCAAAGAAATTTTAAGTACAGCTTTTCGCAGGTAGGCAGCAGGAGTCAGGTTTTCATGGCGCTGACGACATTGCTATTGCTATCAGCAGACCTGCCGCTGCAAAGACAGTTAAAAACACTGCCGCTGTTGAGCTATTACGTGCGGTCGGCTGACCCGACTCGTCAGGCCTATGGCATGGCTGGCATTCGCAGCTTGGGCGCACCTTATTCCACGCTGTGGCTAGAGCGTCAGCTAGAGCAGCGGCAGTCCGGCACAAACTTTTATTTGCTGACTCAAAATCCGGTTAGTTTGCTGAATCAGACTGGCTATGACCCAGCCCAGCGAGGCACAAGTGCAGGAGGCGATCGCCTATTACCGCAACCTTCCCCCCGATACACAGGACTACATTCTGGTCGAGCGTCTGGCTCCCGTCAAAGCGGGTGAGCTTTCGCCTGTAGGCATGGCACTGCTGAAAAATTTGGCTGCTGTGGAATCTCACAATCGGGTATGGGCGATCGCCCCCCTATTCCGCTATGCTCTGGTCGTTTGTCAGGCGCGATCGCATAACTATGCCGAAGCGCTAAAACTCTCCGAAGGGCTGAACCTAACCGAAATGCCTGCTTCCATTTTGGGAAGCTACTATCGCAACGACTCCTGGTTTAGCAGCTACAACCGTCAGGCTGAAATTCAGATTGAAATGCAGCAAATGCTGACCGAACAGCGTCAGCGCTGGCAGCAGCTTCAGCAATTGCAAGCAGAAAACACACCCGAATCTCGCTATCAGCTTGCTTCAAACTGGGCAGGAGCAGGCGGCTGGAAGAATGGCTACTTAGCAGTGTGGGATCAGTGGCGCACTGGCTTTTTACCCACAGGAAGCTGGGGAAATGAGTATTGCGAACGGTTTTGGGTTTGCAATTTCAACTTGCGGCAGGTCGATGCAGTGCAGAACAGCTATCGGCAGGCAAGCCAGAATGCGATCGCCCTCTCGCTCTATCAGGACTTATTAAATGACCCCACCACTCCATCTAACCTGCGCGAAAAAAACGCTCTACATGGCCGCCTCAACGCTCCTATGGCAATGGGAAAATCACCCCCTCGGCGAAACGTTGCGAATTCATCCTGTAGTCGGAATGAACGGCGATCGCCCCTCCCTAAACTTTACGCCGATTGCTAATCCAGAAGCGAACTATGAACAGCAACAGGCAAATTACGAGCAAATCGAGCAAGATTACCTGAGCTATTTGGATAATACGATTGCTACGCTGCAAAGTGAGTTTCCCAACAGCCTCTACATGGATGATTTGCTGTTTTCGCGCTACGCCATGGGTGGTCAACCCCAGTACTTAGAGCAAATCGTAGAGAACTATGGAGAGGGCGATCGCGCCGCCGAAGCCCGCTTCTTGCTAGAACACCACCCCAATCAACCCGCCAGCGAACACAGTTGGTAAATTGTCGATAACCTCTCTAAGTCACCTTTTAATGTGTGAATGATAGCGCGGCTCCGCCGCGCTATCATTCACACCAGAATCTAGTGATCCCCTTTGCTAATTCTGCATTTCTGAGCTTGAATGGAAAGCAAATGAAGCAAAGCCTAGAGTTTGGATATGACATCAGAAAAGGTCGCTGAATTCACTACCCATCCTTCCACGGATGCACATCTAACCAATAGCATTTCAAAAAACACCAGTTTTCCAGTCATCAATATTGCTCCTCTGTTTACAGAAGATCGGACATCCCGACAGCAATGCATCGAACAGATCAAGCACGCTTGTTTAACAGTCGGCTTTTTTGGCGCGAAAGGAGCTTGCTCTCAAGACCTAATTAATCGCGTTTACCGCCAGTCAGCGAACTTTCACAGCCTTAGCGATGCGGACAAACGACCCTATTACAGCCTGGAAAAGGTAATCACTCGCGGATGGGTGCCCCTGCACGAAGAACCCGCCTACGAACCGGGCACAATCTCTCATGTAGAATCTTTTGACCTGGGTTTACACTTACCACCGGACGATCCAGATTACGTGGAATCTCCGTTATTGGGGCCAAATGTATATCCTGACCTGATCGGTTTTCGGGAAGATATTGATGCTTATTACACCGAAATCAATCACATGGGTAGCGCACTCTTAGAAGCATTCGCTGAAATGCTGGAATTGGAGCGCAACACCTTCAGACAAATGAGTACTCGTCGTGCAGGTTCTAAGATGCGGCTGTTGCACTATCCGGGTGCTGATGAGCAGGATAGACAACCAGAAGGCAGTTCTCCTGAAGGCATTAAGGTTGGCATCAGTTCACACTCTGACTTTGAGATGCTCACCATCATGCACCAAAATGCTCCAGGGTTGCAGTTGATGAACCGCAATGAAGAGTGGGTTGATGTGCCCGTGATTCCAGATGCGTTTAGCGTAATTTTAGATGACGCACTGGAGTTTTTGACCAATGGGGTTTTGAAAGCAACCCAACATCGTGTGCCGTTAACAACCTGGGAACGCTATTCGCTCATCATGTTTCACGCTGCTGACGTTGACCAGGTGTTGCAACCCCTACCTGAATTTGTTTCGGCAGAGAATCCGTCTCGCTATCTACCCATTACTCAGTCGGCTCACATCCTTCAGCAAACTTACGCTGGAATTGATAACTCCCGCAAAATGGAAGAGTAGCCTCATGAGGTACATGGTAGGGTCTGCTATCAAGCTACCGCTACGTGAGTGGGTACACCAACTACTGGGCAGGGAAAGTGAGAAGTAAGTTGACGAATCAGCGGATGGTTGGCAGAGTCGCAGCCTAGAACAAGTAAGTCGGCGTGCAGAGACTCCACCACTTCGCGCAACTCACCCGCTACCGTACCAAAGCGCAAGTGGGCATCAAGAGAGCCGCGCCACTCCTCCGCCACACATCGCGCCTGCCAGAGAATGCAGTCGGCTTTTTCTAAAGCGCTAGGCGGCTCGTTGGAGCTAAGCTGGCAGGAAGTATTGCAACCTGTGGCGCGAGTCGGGTTTAACTCTAGGGGCGATCGCCTTAAGATTGTCACCTCAGAATTAAATCGAGGTAGCTGAACAGAGGCAGACTGACCTGACTTAGGACGTTGCTTTTCAGACCTCAGAGCCGTAAAGCTCCCAGAGACAAGGCCAGAGTCAAGGCTTGGGAGATCTTCCACTACATAAACAACATGAACAGTGACTTGTTTTTTGGTCACTAGACGAATTTGATGAGCAATCCACAGCGTTAGATCCAGGGCCGCCTGGCTACTGGGAGAGCCGCTGTAGCCAACAATCAGGTCGATGGTCTTACGAGTTGCAAGGGTTGGCTTCGCTCCTCGCAGCAGCAAAATTTGTTTTACCCAGTCTTCCTGTCCTAAAGTATCTTGCAGACGCGTTAGCACAGTCTCAATCTTTACGCTCTCTACCTTTTTCATAGCGGTCAAACTAAAAAGTTACGAAATGAGTCGTTTAATCAAGGGAATAATCTAGAGAAATTGAAGAATTATGAATAGGCTTACAACTTGAAATCTATCCAACATGGATAACTTTACCTGGGCAGATCTAAATGGTTTTCTACCCCGTTTGTCATGATCCCCAACCATTATTCTTTCAATCCCGTCTATCAGGATGCCCGATCGCAACTCGTTTAGCCCTCCACCATTAGGCTACTTTTCTTGCTAATTACAAAGGGTAGAGATGTAGCGCTGGTCACTTAGATGAAGTAAAAAGAGGCAGAACTGATTGACTGGAAAAATCTTTTAATGCAGGTTGGGTTCCGCTTTGCTTCACCCAACCTATGTCGTACCAATGGTTTTAGGCGTTTGAAAAAACGCCTATTCATCCTGACTAAAATTGCGATCGAGAAAATTTAGCGCATGATTTCGCAATTCGTAGTATATGGGCAACTCCCGCAGTTCTTTCAGGTTACGGGGGTGGGAAAAAGGGACTTCCAGAATCTCACCAATTTTGGCGTGGGGGCCGTTGGTCATCATGATGATGCGATCGCTCATATACAGCGCCTCATCCACATCATGCGTCACCATCATCACCGCTTGCCGCTGGTTTTCCCAAATGTCTAACACCTGCCGCTGCAATCTGCCGCGAGTCAAAGCATCCAGCGCTCCAAACGGTTCATCCATCAGCAGCATCTTAGGACGGATTGCTAAAGCTCTGGCAATTCCAACCCGCTGCTTCATGCCGCCCGATAGCTCATCGGGGTATTTTTCAGACGCTGCATTCAGGTTCACCATTGCGATGTGTTCATCCACTACTCGCCTTTTATCAGCGGGAGTCAGGTGATCTAGAACTTCATCCACCGCCAGTCGGATGTTTTCGCGCACCGTTAGCCAGGGCAGCAGTGAGTAGTGCTGAAACACCATCATTCGCTCGGCTCCGGGCTTACGAATTTCGCGTCCATCCAGCCAAATTGAACCTGATGTTGCCCGCTCTAAGCCGCTAACAATTTTGAGCAAAGTTGATTTGCCGCAGCCAGAGTGACCAATGATAGAGATATACTCGTTTTCACCAATGGTCAGGTTAATGTCGTCTAGAACGACAGTCTCATCACCGTTTGGTTTTGGATAGGCCTTGGTTACATTCTCGATCACCAGAAACTCTTTAGATGAGTTTGCAGTTTGAACATTCGCAAAGTTTGCAGTTGGCTTGATCATGAGTAACTCCTAAGTTTCAGTAGAGCGAGAATCTAAAAGGATCAGGACTTACGCAACTAGATCCCCCAAACCTTCTTGAAAAGGGGGCCTCTGGACTTCCCTCCTTTTCAAAAAGTACTAGGGGGGAGCAAGATTTCAGGTTTCAAATGCATAAGTTTTGAGGATGTTTGAAGGGTCTAATGTGTCTCACCCGCCCGGACGGGCAAGATGCCCATTTCACAGCAGGTATGGTTTGTTTGATCTCTAACCCTCAAGACATATAAATGCGAGTGGGGCGATCGGCGCGAATTTCAAAGCGATTTAGATAGCCTACTGGATCACTGGGGTCAAACCCGATGTTGTCGATGAATGCCTCTGGCGGTTCAACTTTATAGTCATCAGCCGGACACTCAATGCCCATCTCTGTGGCGATTTCACGATATAAATCGGTTCTCCAGGCTTGTCTGGCTAGTTCTTCTGCGTTTCGGGGAAATTCTGGAATTTGCCCCCAGCGAACTGCCTGCGTCATCAGCCAAATGCTCTGCGATTGCCACAGAAAAGTAGAGTGATCGTTAGGCACCGTCGAAACCGTCGAGGGCATATCGTAGAAAATAGTCGTCTCATCTGGTGCTTCGACAAGCCGTTCTTTTTCGTCAAACCCACCGTAGTTGTAATTGCCGAGGATAGCAGGTCCGGTGAATTTGGTAACGCAATCGGGCAGAGAGCCAATGTTGTCTTCGGTAATATCGCTGGGTGCCTGACAGGTTTTAGGTTTAGCGGCAGTGTAGGATACGCCTGTAATGATTTGAGCCACTTCCTCACGGTTGTTGGGGTTGCTGCAATACTGACAGGCTTCAATCATCGCTTTGACCAGAGAGCGGTAGGTCTTGGGGTTTTCCTCGATAAAAGACTCCATCACGCCCAGCACACGGTCTGGATGTCCCTGCCAAATTTCTCGACCTTGAGCAAAAGTGAAGCCAACACCTTCATTTCCACTAATGGCGCGGGTATTCCAGGGTTCAGCCACCATATAGCCTTCCATTGCGCCGATGCGAATGTTGGAAACCATTTGAGGCGGCGGGGTGATGATGACGCGAAACTCATCTAATGGATTTACCCCCGCTGCTGCTGAGAGATAGCGGATGAAGTATTCGTAAATGGCAGAACTGAGGACAACCGCCCAAACTCGTCGCTCTGAAGGCAGACCGTTAAAGTGACGGCGAAAGTCTTGCCCAAAGGTTTCTAAATCGCCGTTATATTCCTGCCAGGGGCGCAAGCCGCTCTCCCACATGGCTTTATTCATAGTCATGGCGTTACCGTGACGGTGAATCGTCATGGCGGCACACAAAGGAGCCTGTCGTGCGCCTTCGGCTCCATCGCGGGCGTTGGTGACTGCACCAGAGACCACAGGTGAAGCATCCAGACGACCAAAGATGAGTCCGTCGCGGGAGGTGGCCCAGCTTGCTTCCCGATTCATTCTGACGTTTAGCCCATATTTGTGGAAGAAGCCTTTTTCGTGGGCGATCGCAAACGGCGCACAGTCATTCACTGGCACATAGCCAATGGTTAAATTTGGCTTTTCTAACGTACCGGGATCAACCACTTGATCAATCGCTTGGGCGGCTGGGGTGAGAATGTTTGAAGGGGTGCGACCTGTGGCGCAAGAAGCCAGCGCCAGTCCAGTTGCGGTTGCGCCAAAGCGTTTGAGGAATCTCCGCCGACTCCAGGGGTTTTCAAAAATGTTAGTCATGCTCAGCCCTCTTGTGGGGTATGGGTTGATGCGATAGGTCGCTAAAAGCCTGGAAACTCAGGTTTGCTGTGGAGCAGGCATCTTGCCTGCTGGATCTGGACGGGCAAGATGCCCATCCCCCAGGTCACTTACTGCCAGGAAGTGAGAATCAGGTCTGGGATGCGGGTCGGTGCGTTACCCAGACCTGGATTTTGCCCACGATATAGTCCAAGACCAGCCCTGTAATGCCAATGACGATGACCGCCAGGAAGACAGAACTGAGGTTGAGGCGATTCCACGAGTCCCAGACAAAGAAGCCAATGCCGATGCCGCCTGTGAGCATCTCAACGGCGACGATGACCAACCAGGCAATTCCTAAACTAATTCGCAGTCCGGTGAAGATGTAGGGCAAGCTGGCTGGCAAGATGATTTTGAATACCTGTCTCCAGCGGGGCATTTCTAGCACCCGCGCTACGTCAATGTAATCTTTAGAAACGCTAGATACGCCCAGCGCCGTGTTGATGATGGTAGGCCAAAGGGACGTGATGAAGATGACGAAAATAGCGGAGGGGTTTGCCAGGTTAAAGATGGTAAGGGCGATCGGTAGCCATGCTAAAGGCGAAACGGGCTTAAGGATTTGAATGACCGGGTTGAGTGCTAGCATGGCTTGCCTGGACATTCCAATCAAAAAGCCGATTGGAATTGCGACCAGAGCGCCCAGCCCAAATCCGATTAAGACTCGCCGTAAGCTTGCTGCCAGTAGCCAACCAATTCCTAAGTTGCCTGGGCCGCGTCGGTAGAAGGGATGCAAGATGTAGTCGAGGTTGGCAACCAGGGCTTGCCAGGGGGTAGGCATGAGTTCGCTTCTGAAGCTGGCGATCGCCCACCATAGGAAAATGAGTCCGGCAAACCCCAACAGCGGTAACAGCACAGAATCTCGCACCAGGGCTGGACGGAGCGATCGCCGCCAGGTTGCCTGAGCAGCGACAAGAATGATCTGAATACTGAATTGCAGCAGCATTGAATCCTCCTGAGAGTGCGAGAAGCGATCGCAGACCAAAAGATGATGTGCCACCCTAATTGAGCGCACAAAAAAAGCATCCCTTGCATACACATGAGGACACTGAAGTATCGAGCAGTAGTCAAAATGCTGATTCTTCAGTCTCCCCTCAATGCCGACGGAGTTAGCTGACGGGCGAGGACTGAGAGGTGTCCCTCGTTAGGGATGAAGGATGAAGGATGAGGGATAAAGAATCTCCCTAGACCTACGAACCCGACATCTAGCAACGATAAGCCCCAAGAGTTGGTTCCTCCGCTCTGAACTTAGCTTGTGACTGATTGCAAGCAAACGTAAATCCAGATTAGGCTGACTTACTTATTCGATTTCCAAATAAGGTAACACTGCTCTGAGAGCGCGTCAATGCATCTTTTGATGGATCGGGATAAAAGCCTGTGGCATCACGGTAGACTGATAGTGCAATGTTGGGTTGTGGGGCTTGTCCTGATGGCGATGTGGGCAATTTGGGGCGGCATAGTTGTAGTCACGGCTTATTTACTGGGCGCTATTCCAACGGGCTACTGGATTGGACGACTCAAGGGAATCGACATTCGACAGCATGGCTCTGGCTCAACCGGGGCAACGAATGTGTTGCGGACGCTGGGTAAGCTGCCTGCACTGGCGGTGCTGCTGATTGATGTGCTGAAAGGGGTGGCGGCGATCGCCTTTACCCGCTGGCTCTACTCCCTACCTGTGGTCGCCGCGTCAACTCCTGCATCCGTCAACCTGGAAACCTGGGTGCCCTGGGCAGTGACGATCGCCGGACTGCTGGCTATCTTTGGACACAGCAAATCAATTTGGATTGGCTTTAGCGGCGGTAAGTCGGTCGCAGCAGGACTGGGCGTTTTGCTGGCAATGTCGTGGATCGTGGGGCTGGGCGCACTGTCCGCCTTTGGAGTAACCCTGGCTCTGTTTAAAATCGTATCGCTGGGATCAATCGTGGCGGCGATCGCAGGCTGCATTCTCATAATAGTACTCAATCAGCCGTTGCCCTATCAGCTATTGGCGATCGCAGGTGGGCTTTACGTCATCTGGCGACACCGCAGCAACATTCAGCGGCTCATGGCAGGTACAGAACCCCGTATTGGGCAAAAACTACAGGAACCAGAAGACATTGCAATCCAGTAGAGCTAGCTATCAAAATTCTCTAATACGACTTCTTTATGAAGCTGCACATTATCGTAGGATGCGTTAGCGGTAGCGTAACGCACCGAACCCAAATGAATGATGCGTTACGGCTATCGCATAACACATACTACTGGTACTTCAGAGCAAGCGCTGTGAAATTATCATACTTCTGAACAACTTTTACCTACAGGAAAATAGATAGCTACAACGCATCAACTCGTTGAGATACTGAATCAACCCATTGATAGAACGAATCGACCCATTGATAGAACGAATCGACCCATTGATAGAACGAATCGACCCATTGATGGAACGAATCGACCCATTGATGGAACGAATCGACCCACTGATAGAACGAATCAACCCGTTGAGATACTGAATCGACCCATTGATAGAACGAATCGATCTGTTGAGATGGCATATCTCCTAGTTCTCTTTTCCGACTACGCAGCACTGCTTATCAGACATCTCGCATTAGAACACAACACACACCTCAAACAAAATTAGGAGGAAACGACCGATGATCAGGACTGATTCTCCCTGCATGATGGCTAAACCTCCTAAAGAGTACCGAGGAAAGTTTTAAACAGTTGGTGAAGCCGTTTCCCTTTTATGGCTGCAATAGTCCGTTGAGTGAGATGATTGCGACCTAACCATTGGTTAGGTTCTATCAACTGTATCAAGAAGAAAGTTTGATGTTGCTACGCAAATTTTTAGCTTTGGCAATCTTGGGCGTGATTCCAATGGCGATCGCCTGTACCGATCAATCACAACCCATGCCCCCAGAAGCCAGTTCTAGCCCTGCTATATCATCTGAAAGTGCCTCGTCTACGGACGCAGGCTTGCCCTCGGTCGCCTCCGGGGAGGCGATCGCGCCGGGGCGATATTGTTACCGTGCCGACCTGCCCACGCAAACGGCGGTGTTGCGCTTAACAGTAGCAGCCAATCAAACTGTGACTGGAGACAGCCGCGCCACCATTAGCGATGAAGCTCAAGGCTACTATTCGTCCTATGCTCAAAAGATTTCTGGCTCTGTAGCAGGAGATCAACTGGTTGCCCAAATTCGCACCTGGATTGAGTATGACGTACAAGATACTGACGAAACCTGGAGCATCACTCCTGATAAAGTTATTACGCCGCAAATGGAACTGACCACTGCCGAGTGTGAGGAGGTGCGATCGCGCTTTACAAATGAAGATGGTTTGGAAGCAAGCGATCTGCTGGACTCAGCTACCGCCGTGCATACAGAGCAAGTTCAGTTTGAGGCGGGTCGTAATGGCACTGTGATTAATCATGCCGTCATTCGAGGAGAACGGGATGTATATCTACTCAATGCCCAGGGAGGACAGCAAATGGAGATTGCCCTAACCTCAACAGAACAAAACGCCGCCTTTGATGTGGTGTCTCCGAGTGGAGAGATTCTGACCACAGAGGCACAGTCAGAAACCGTGTCTTTGCCCCACACTGGCGATTATCAGGTGATTGTCGGCAGTACGCGCGGCAATGCGACCTATGAGCTACAAATCACGATTCCATAAATTCACCCAATGGGGAAGCCATGCTAAGGACAATATCTCGATGCAGCCTTAAGAATTCGCTCGAAAGATAGATTACTTTCTCTATACAAATAGCAAAAAATCATCGCAGGGGAATTATACAACTTTTCCCTGATTTTGGTTTGCTTTCCTGACAATGACCGAGACATAGCTGTTGTGGCTCAACTGATGATTAGCACCCTGATTCAGGCTCTATCACTGTGACCCATGATGAACCCGAATAGCGCTAAAACGATTTTTGTCGGTGACAGCGAAATGGTAAGGCCGATGCAAGCACGCTTCGCGTGTGAAGGCAACGCCAACTGGTGGCAAACGCTCTTAGGTTCAGTATCAGACGAGCAGGTAGGAATGCGCTTACAGATAGACTATTCCTCACGGACTGAACCCGTTTATGTCGATCGGGAAATGTGGGAGAAGATAGTCTTAAATCTGCTCTCGAATGCCTTCAAATTTACCCTTGAGAGCGAAATTGCAGCCAGTCTGCAATGGGAAACCGGGGGGAACTTTGAACATCAAGTGCCGAAGCTGACGATTTTACCTCAGCAGTCCAGGCGATCCCATGGGGAGTGGGGAATGGGGAAAGCCCTCGTCGCGCTGATTCATCATGTGGGAGGTAGTCGTGGCAACATCTGAGCCAGTTGAAAATCGGCAGTTGAATCAAGTGCGCCGGGGGTCTAGCTTGAAGCGGCAGCTTTGGAATTATGGTGTGGCGATCGCATTCGTGCTGATCGCGATGCTGTTGATGCTAGTACTCGATCCATACATTCAGGTTAGAAACAATACTACATTTCTACTGTTTAATGGCGCACTGATGCTGGCTAGCTGGTATGGAGGAAGAAACGCAGGCATCCTCGCTACTTTGTTATCAGCATTCCTGGCAACCTACTTTTTTGTTGATCCAATCTTCAGCCTCAATCTCACCATTACCAGTGGCGCAAGAATTTTGATATTTGTCCTTCAGGGCTGTTTAATTAGCGTTTTGTTTGAGCAATTACACACAGCACAACAGCAGAGCAAACGGAGTTTAAGACTTCAGGAAGTGGCACTCTATGAACAGCAAGCCGCTCTGCGCGAACTTCAGCAAACAGAGGCAGCGTTGCGACGCAGCGAAGAACGGCAGGCTTTCTTACTAAAGCTCAACGACACGCTTCGACCCCTGATGGACGCTGAGGAAATCCAGTATCAAGCGGCTTGTGTGCTGGGTGAATATTTAGGGGCAAGCCGAGTGGGGTATGCCGAGGATCAAGCAGACGGTGAGACGATCGGGGTGACGCAAAACTACACAAACGGCGTACCGGGCATTGAGGGGCTATATCGCTACGATGACTATGGAGAGGAGCTTTTACGAGAGTTTCAAGCCGGACGCACGGTTGTTCGCAGTGATATCGCTAATGACCCAACGCTGACCGATGCCGAGAAAGGGGCTTTTGCTGTGCTGCAAGTGGGGTCAACAGCAAATGTGCCGCTGATTAAAGCAGGTCGTTCGGTCGCTGTCCTCTTTGTCCATTACCAGGTGGCACATCACTGGTCGGCTGAGGAGCTATTGCTGATTCAAGACGTTGCCGATCGCACCTGGGCAGCGGTGGAACGGGCGCGGGCTGAAGCTGCTCTGTGCCAGTCTGAGGAACGCTACCGAACGCTATTTGAGTCGATTGACGAAGGCTTTTGCATCATTGAGATGCTGTTTGATCAGAACAATACACCCGTCGATTACCGCTTTGTAGAAATTAATCCGATGTTTGAGCGACAAACGGGACTGCAACAAGCCGTTGGTAAAACAGCGCGTCAGTTAGTACCCGATCTAGAAGACTTTTGGATTGAAACCTACGGCAGAGTCGCTCTTACAGGTGAACCTGTGCGCTTTGAGCATTGTTCTGCGCCTATGAACCGCTGTTTTGATGTCTATGCCTGCTGCACAGGTGAACCAGAGGCGCGAAAAGTGGCGATCGTTTTCAGAGATATCAGCGATCGCAAACAGGCAGAAGAAGACTTGCGTCTAAATCGCGATCGCCTTGCTTTTGTGCTGGACAATACTGGCATTGGGCTATGGCTAAACTCGCTACCGCTGAATGATCTGAATTGGGACAATTGCACCAGGGAGTTTTTCTTCGTTCCACCGGATGTTGAACCCACCGTCGAGTTATTCTGGAGCCGCTTGCATCCAGACGATCGAGAGCCAACCCGCTTGGCGATTGAAGCGTCATTGCGCGATCGGACTCTCTATCAGATTGACCATCGTAGTGTAAATCCAGACACAGGGGAAATTTGTTGGATTCGATCGGCTGGAAAAGCAATCTATGCGCCGGACGGCACGCCAATCCGCTTCGATGGCATCAACTACGACATGACTGATCGCAAACGAACTGAACAAGCGCTGCGACAAGCAGAAGAACGGTTGCGAGTGGCATTGCAGAATGCGCCCATTATCGTATTCAACCAAGACCATGAATTGAAATACACCTGGATTCACAATCCAGTTCTGCATGGTTCGCATGAGATGTTAGGCAAGCACGATCGTGACTACTTGCCCCCCGAAGATGCTGAACCCCTCACAGCAATTAAACAACGAGTGCTTGAAACGGGAATTGGGGTTCGAGAAGAAATCAAAATTACCAGAGATAGAACACATTATTACGACCTAACCGTAGAGCCGCTACGAGATGCGAATAACACGATTGTTGGAATTACTTGCGCTGCGATCGATATCTCAGAACTGAAGCAAAGTGAGATTAATTTACGGGAAAGTGAGGCTCGTTTCCGGGGTGTGGTGGAAGCCAACATGGTCGGCATCCTATTTTGGGATGCGTCGGGCTGCATTACTGACGGCAACGAGATGGCAGTACAAATGCTGGGCTATAGCCAGGAAGAATTGCGATCTGGACAAGTGCATTGGATCGACATTACACCACCGGAGTTTCACGAGATTGACAATGCCATGCAAGCCCAACTGCTGATAGAAGGGGTTTGTTCTCCGTTTGAAAAAGTCTACATTCGCAAAGATGGCGCTCAGGTTCCGATTTTGATTGGTGGCGCGGTGTTGCCTGGTTATAGCGATCGCGGTGTTGCATACTTTATTGATATTAGCGATCGCAAACAAGCCGAAGCCGAACGTGAACAGCTTTTGATCCGTGAACAAGCCGCACGAGAAGCCGCCGAAGCCGCCAGTCGCATCAAAGATGAGTTTTTAGCTGTTGTGTCTCATGAGTTGCGATCGCCCCTCAACCCCATTCTCGGCTGGTCAAAGCTATTGCAAAGTCGCCAATTGGATGCAGAAAAAACCGATCGTGCTCTAAAAGTGATTGAGCGCAATGCCCAGATGCAAGCGCAACTGATTAACGACTTACTGGATGTGTCTCGCATTCTGCGCGGTAAATTGAGCCTGGATGCCCAGCCCATTGATCTAGCTGCCACCATTCAAGCGGCCATGGAAACCGTTCGACTGGCCGCAGAAGCAAAGGCGATCGATTTGCGATTTGTGATCTTAGATTCTGGACAGGAAGAGGACAATAATCCAAAATCGCAAGTCCAAAATCCAAAATTGCAAGTGATGGGCGATGCAGGGCGACTACAGCAAGTCATTTGGAATCTTTTAACCAACGCTGTCAAGTTCACCTCTGAGGGAGGACGGGTAGAGGTGAAGTTGGAGCGAGTTGATGGAGGAGAGGAGAGATTCACTACTTCCCCTTCCTCTTCCTACGCTCAAATCACTATCACGGATACTGGCAAGGGCATTCTCCCTGATTTTTTGCCTTATGTGTTTGACCAATTCCGCCAGGAGAGTTCCGCGACAACTCGACGCTTTGGTGGGCTGGGGTTAGGATTGGCGATCGTCCGCTACTTAGTAGAACTGCACGGCGGCACGATACAGGCAGACAGCCCCGGTGAAGGTCAGGGAGCCACCTTTACCGTCAAATTACCACTGATGCCCCATCAACCGATAACGCAGCCAGACCCAAAGCCCTCTGAACTCTCTCTGAATTTGCAAGGTACTCGCATTCTGGTCGTGGATGATGATGACAATACCCGCGAATTTCTCGCCTTTCTGCTAGAGCTACACGGGGCAAATGTGATCGCCACCGCCACCGCAAGTGAGGCACTTACAACGCTCACGCAGTTCAAACCAGAGGTGTTGTTGAGCGATATTGGGATGCCCGATATGGATGGCTATATGTTGATGCAGCAAATCAGAGCTTTGCCAGCGGAGCAAGGAGGGACTATTCTGGCGATCGCCCTGACTGCCTATGCCGGAGAAATTGACTATCAGCAATCAATGGCAGCAGGCTTTCAACTGCATTTGCCTAAACCCGTAGAACCAGAGGTTTTGATAGGAGCGATCGTTTCGCTTTTAGGGCAACCCGCTCCTACCTAGCCCGACTTTAACGGAAGGTGTTCAAACCGACCTGAGACGTTTCTTTTTCAAAGCGATCGCCCACTTCTAACTGCCTTTAGAACTCAGGCACAAACAGTTCTCGCTTATTACCCACGTAGCAACGGTATATCACTTCGGGAGAGTTGCCAACCCAACGCGCTACATCCTTGTCATCCAATCCATTCTCAATTACTGTCCAGGGTAAGCGCATCTCAAACCCTATTGACAGCTAAGTTCTAGATTTTGCTTGGACTCCGGGAACGCTGCTGCCAACACGGTGAGCATGTAGGCATCATTCATCGCCGCTTGTTTCGACTTCTGCTTGAGACTGCGTTTCGAGGACGTTTCCCGATTCAGGGCATTGAGGGCAAAACGACGAATCAGTGCCAGATTGTGAGGCGCGTGCAACGAACGCACCCGACAATCATCTTCGCCAAAGGTGACATCCAACACCCAATGCTGCGAATTTTCAATGCTCCAATGTTGGCGGATTACATCGGTGCTGCGGGGATCATCAACTGCGAGGCTACTGAGATAAAACTGAATTTCATGGGTAGTTTTGTTCCACAACTGCCGGGTGCGTTCGACCACGACAATCGATTGCAGACCCAACCACTCGTCGCGTTGGTGGAGCGGTGGCAGTTGGTCTAAGGCGATTGCCCATGCTTGCCGGGTATCAATACGATGATGTCCCGCTTCGGTGGTGTGAGTCACGGCTGGCGGTAAGGTGTCTTATTGCCGAGTGGTGGTAAACCATTGCTCAACTTGCTCAAACAAGGTCGGATGGTTGGCTTTGAGCGTTAGCACGTAATCTGCCTGTGCCGTATGAATTTGAGCGGCAATTTGTTTTTGCGTTCCCATCGCATCCAACGTCACAATCGCACCGTTGAGGTTCAGCAACGCTAACAAGGCTGGAATCGCTGTGATTTCATTCGACTTATCTTGCACCTTAGCTTGCGCCAACACCAAACGATGTTCACTTGCCCAGGCACTGATTAGATGCAGCGCTTTGCGCCCAATGGCACGGTCATAAGAGCCGTTCACCCCTTTGCCATCAATAGCGATCAAGTTCACCCCTAAATCTTCGACCAATAACTTTACCCATTGCTCAAAGCATTGCTCAAACTGTTGGGGATGAATGCGCTCAAACATTCGTCTAAAGGTATCTGCTGAAGGAATGCCGTTGGGTAATGCAAGAAAGGTCGATAGCCAAGCCTGTTGACTTTCACCGTAAACTTCCATATCTTCCCAGCCTTGTCCTCCGGCGATAGTTGATAGAATCGCAATCGTTAAAATATCGCTCAGTTGATGTAACTGGGTTCGCTCTGACCTGGGATCTTGAAGGGTTGCAAAACAATCTTGAATGCGTTGTCGAAGAGTGGGGGCATCCGGGAGGATGGAGCGCTCAGCGGTGGACTGGGATGATGCAGACACAAGTTTTGCCATGAAAACTCCGAGGGGGAATCAGGTGAGAGCGATTGTCGCCTAAACTGTCTGGATTTGTCACCTGTTCGCGCCCAAGCTAGATGGAGTCTGTCATCAACCTACATTTCACCCAAAATATCTGTATCGATAGCTGCAATTTTAGATGCGCTTAACCCTGCCCGGAAACCATCGAGCAACTAACACAGTAACTAAACTACTTCTTAGAATTGGGTCTTGTAGAAATTCAAATAGTTCTTCATCTAGATACGCATATTTAATTGCTTGTTTGACTTCTGCAAGAGTTTTTAACTTCTCTTTAGAAGAGATCAGTTTTACATAACTCGGATTTGCCCATAGATGCCAAAACTTGCCACTTCTCATGTGAAAGAAGGGTCTAGAGATATCAGGATTGTGGTTGAACGACCCTAGATACTCCAGTATTTAAGAAATGTTTGAATCAGTTCAGAAGATAAATAAATTTTGTTCTCTATAATGATTTCTCTTCTAACTTTTTCAATGACAGATAATAACAAAATGGGTTTATGAGGGGCTACACCATGAGCACGATCAACCCGTAAACCTTGAAACTTTTTTGCATAATAGCTCAATGCTTCAATGTCTCTTATTGCTTTCTTATGTTCATCATGAGACATATCAAAATAGTTGATCTAGATCAAACTTTTCTGTATCAGTCTGTTGTCTCTGCTTCTCTAAATACAGAATTAACAGAGTTCTCTCTAAAGGCTCTTTAACTCCATATAGCTCCTTACTCAAAATCTCAAGTCCACCATTTGCATACTCTTGAAATATTTCTACTCTTTGAAGGTCAGTCTCTTGATCGGAAGTCAGAATTTTGGGATCGTTTGCTTCAGCGATCGCAATCAAATCAATAATTGAACGATCTCGAAACTGCTCCTGCAATACGGCATCAGGATCTCTTCTTGAAAACTTTCCTAAAGGAACTTTTTTCTTGTGTTTGAAGCCTATAGCCGCAGCAAATGTTAAGACATCAGCATAAGTTGAAAACAAGCCCGTTCCGTCTTCTTTAGCTCTCAAAGCCTTGACTAGCTCTGCTTTGTCTTGAGATATTTGAACCCTAGCTAACGGCATAGGTGAATTGAGTAGAAGCTATTCAGTTTCTTATAGCATTAAAAGCTCTTAGGGCTTTGACTAGCTTTGCTTTATCTTTTGCAACCTTGATGCGGATATCTGCCATGTTGGGACGTGATTAGGGTAAAGAAATAGAGAGATAAGTTAGGGCATGATGTCATGTAGTCGTAGATTCAACTCAGGAAATAAGGCTGAACTAATCGCTTGCCCTAACCGATATTGTTGCTGACGATATTCACCATTTTCCAACTGGCAAACTGTAAACGTGGGTTGTTTGGGTTTGCCAATAAAAGCAATACCACCCAAACCCCGAAAATCTACAATCCAATACTCTGGAACACCTAGCAACGCATACTCTTCCACCTTACGGGCATAATCATCCTGCCAGTTTGTACTCACCACCTCTGCCACTAACCGAATCGCTCTACCGCTCGTTAAAACAGGCTGTTTCTCCCAAAGTGGTTCTTTAGCCAAATCAGCCTCATCTAAAACAATTACATCAGGACGCAAGGCAGTCGCTTCAGTTTCAGGAGGGCGAATCAGGCAATTTTTAGGAATTGTCCATTTCAAGTTCAGACGTAAAATCTCAACAAATAACCTTCCCGCCAGTTTCCCTGAGGTGGATTCGTGAGGTCCAGTCGGTTCCATGTCGCGCAGTTCACCATCAATCAGTTCGTAACGGGGGTCATCCCCATACTGACTCAGAAACTCTTCAAAGGAGAGGAGTTTAGAGGGCGTATAGGTCATGGTTCACCTCCTTTCTCAGCTTGGCTACCATACTAACCATTGCAGCTCACCTCTACAACCTCCGTCCACTCAAACTCATTCGGGCTTTGCCGCACCAGTGGGTAAGTGTCTCCACCCAAAACGATCGCCTCCTCACAGTCAGGCTTTGCCGAATTAAACACCAGCACATATTCCTTGCCAATGTAAGGCTCCATCTCCGTTTCCACCTCACCGCGCCACTGGGTCTTCGTTGCCAACACCACCAACTGATCCGCCAAGGTTGGAATTAGCTTCGCAATTTGCCGTCGATAGTTTTCATCCAATGTCCCAAAGGGCAAATCCATCACGATTGGAAAACTGCTGCTATCTAGCCCAATCAGCGAATGCTTCTTACTCCAATAGCGCACCCGCTCAATAATGCTGCCAATAAACGACAGGCTGAGAATCTGGTTCTCCCCCGTTGACGGTGCAACAACGCTCTCTCTATCCGTTAAATTTTCGATTCGCACCAGTTCATAGTTTTCCGTCAGTCTAGGAACCTGCGTCTTAAACGACACCTGCCGAAAAGTCTCTCGTACCTTCTGTTCCAACACCACCCTAAACTTGCTATCTACCCGCGATCGCACCTGAGTAATGCGATCGATAGCGTCATCCGTCGCCTTTATTTGCCGCTGAATCAATGCCTGTTGCTTGCCCTTCGCCTTCAGTTCTTTAATCTGCTTGTTCAGAGTTGCAATTGCTGTATCACAATCCTCAATTTCCCTCAACCCACTTTCATCCTCGCGGTGCAAGTCAATAATCTTATCTTCAATAGCTTCCAGTCGTTTCTCCAAACCGCTAACATTAATATCCTCACTACCCTTCAACTGTTCCCGAATGTCGTCAAGCTGATTCTGTAATGTCGAAAGATGCCACTGCAAATTCTCGATTCCTTAATAATTTGGAGAATATCAGCTTTCACCCTGGGTCTATCCGAGTGTAAGTTCTCTTTCTCGACTCGAATCACATCCCGAATAATTTTTTCAACTTCAGGCGGCGCGGTCGTAATCGGTTCTTCAATGTCATTCTCTAAGTTAGATTTCATAAACGATAATAAAAATACCTACAGCGTACGGAGGGGATAACCTCTATGATGCCCGTTATTCTAAACCTGGATGCGGTCAACCTGACGGATGAACAATTCTATCGCCTGTGTCAAGCAAATCGAGATGTGCCGCTTGAGCGCACAGCTAAAGGAGATTTGGTAATTATGCCACCTGTCGGCGGAAGAAGCGGTAACCGAGAAGCAGATTTGATTACAGAAGTTGCTCTCTGGAATCGTCAACGTAATTTGGGTAAGGTATTCAGCTCTTCTACGATTTTTAGACTACCGCAGGGGGGCGATCGCTCTCCTGATGTTGCTTGGGTTAGAGGCGATCGCTGGGATGCATTAACCACCGAAGAACAAGAAGCATTCCCACCCATTTGTCCCGATTTTGTGATTGAACTGCGATCGCGTACAGACTCACTCAAACTATTACAGGAGAAGATGCAGGAGTATCTGAATAGCGGTTTGTGCCTGGGTTGGTTGATTAATCCTCAGGGCGAGCAAGTTGAAATTTATCGCCTCGGTCAGGCTGTAGAGATACTTCAATTTCCAGTTCATTTATCGGGTGAAGCTGTCCTACCTGGTTTCACATTGTCCCTGCCTCTTTAGATTGGGACTACTTTTTCTCAATCACCCCTTCAAAGCTTAAGCAACTGATACTTCTCTTGTAACGGCAAAAGAATTTTTCTTGCAGAACCACTATTGACAGCGAGATCGGCGAACTCCACAAAACGCTTCAACTCCTTTCGCAGCAAATTTCGCTCGATACTCCAGGATTCCCGCCCCAAATCAGGAGGTACACAATCATGTCAAACAACTCAGCCCTCTCTTTACCTGGACTCGGACGCAGAATCCGTCCACGTCGCTGCACAAACTGCCGAGGATTGCTACTACTCGCCAAAATTACAGCAGTTTGAATGGCTGGAATATCCACCCCTTCGTCTAAACAGCGAATCGCAACCAGCCCCTGTAAGATGCCCTGCATGAATTGGTAGCGAAGCTCCTCTCGTTCTTCCAAGCGAGTCTCAGCAGTATAAGTTTTAACTCGATAGTTAAACTCATCTTGCAATAGAGCCGTAACCGCTGCAATCTGGCGAGCGCTCTCCTCAGTCAATTCGTCCTCAACAGAGCCATCACCACAGTAAAACAAGGTATGACTGGTTTGCAGACGCGTGGACATAATCTGGCGCAAAGCATTTAGTTTATTAGCTGCTGCTCCTACAATCCGCGCCCGTTGCATCAGCAGTGCCGTTAGTATTTCGTTGTCATCTGCATCGCCTCCGATCCCAATGGCTCGACCAATGCGACTGGTGAGTTCCTCATATCGCTCAATCTCAGGTTCTGTTAACTCTACTAAAACCGGATAGTAAAGATAAGGAACTAACGCTTTAGCAGCGATCGCATCTTTCAAGGTGAACTCTGGCTCCAAAACAGAACCAAAGTATTCAAACAATCGCTCTGTACCCCGCTCATCAAAATATCATTCAGGCGTAGCCGAGAGCGCCAGTCGCAGTTTAATCTCTTGGGGTAGGCTTGACTCTAAACGAGTTGCTCCTAAGTTGTGTGCCTCATCCCCAATAATGAGCGATCGCTTTGGGAAAAATTGCAGTTGAGACTGGAGGCTATCTCGCATTAATGTTGCATTCGTTGTAATCACCGTAACAAACCGTTGCTTGCCTGAAAGCACTGCCAGCAGTTGAGATTGCAGTTCTCCTTGCCAGCTTTGCACCGTTTCAAATGCCAGAATTGGTTGCAAGCCAAACTGACGAGTTTCTTCTGCCCACTGAGTCACCAAATGTCGGTAGGGACAGACGATCAGTAACCCCTGGAGCAGTTTATTTTGCTCAACACTTTTCCGATACAGTTCAGCCGCGATCACCAGGGCCGTGATCGTCTTGCCGCTCCCCGTTGCCATCTTCAACGTGCCTCGTCCCTTGTTGGCAAACCAATTGGCGATCGCCTGCTGTTGGTAAGGACGTAGCTTTAGCCAGGAGGGAATTTGGGGTACTCCCTTAAGAGACGAGCCGAAAGTGGAATAGCTACCGCTTAGCTCTGACACTCTGGGTTCTATTAACGGCGGCTCTTGAGGACAAAGTTTCAGGAGATTCTGTCGCACCGCTTCTGGAAATTCCAGTACATCCAAGTTTGCAGTCCGATTATCCCAAAGGCGCTGAAAGTTCTCAACCTTCCGCAAAGCTCTTCTACGGAAGGGCATATCCCACGAGCAGTAAACATCGATGCACTCAAAATTCTCGATTAAGGCGCTGTAGCTCTCATTGGCTGATCCCATAAAAGTGACAAAGTTACCCTCGCTGTCGGAAAAAATTCCGACTTTCTCGTGATAAATTCCCCGGTCACGTATTTTCTTAGGGACAGCAAGCTTTATTTCCAGCAATCCCTTAGCTAGCATCCAGGCAAGACAAGTCAGGCGATCGCGCTCCACCATACTTGTCAGATTGGCGATCGCCACGCCAAGCAGGATTAACCTTGCAGAGACGTATTGAGTCGCTGCTGAAGCTGTTGAACTTCCTCAATTGATAAGTCTGTTATACGAGCAACAATTTCAATCGATAAACCTTCTCGCAACGAGTTACTAGCAATTTCTCTTTGCCTGAGTCTGCAATCTGATCAATGAGTTAGGCAACCTGACGCAACATTTCTTTTGAATCTGCACTTCGTCCCAAAGCCGCAAAGGGAATCAGCGATATTGCAGAAAAAGTGATGCAGGCTGCTCCCACAGCCGAATAACATCAAACTCGTGGCGTATGCGCTCCTCAGAGGATTAGATTTCTGTTAAGGTGACGGTTCTCCCAGCAACCAACTCGCAAGATCAGCAGAGAAATGTTCGGCAAGAAATCGGCAGGTATCGTCATACATGAAGGGATTGTACAACTTGTGACACCCGCTGAATATTGACCTGATTTGGCTAAATTTTGATCACTCTACTAAACACTCAACGACGTAACGGTGAAGTTGTGCGGCGGCAGATAACCTTGAACGCTGACCGGTATCCTCTGCTCCGCCCGCACCAACGCAGTGTTAGGCTGTCTCGCCGCCTGCTGACTGTGGCATCGATTCGATCAATGCTCTTAGCACTTTGTTGACTGATTCAGGTGTTGTAAAAACCTGAGCCACATCCTCATCTAAGACTACAACCGTTAACTTTTGCGTCTTATGATTAACGGCAAATCGATTGGGTTTCGCCTTCTCGTAATCAAACCGATATTCAGGTAAAAGCTCGTCTTCAGAATTTTGTGTGTGATCAGAGGGCGTTTTGCTCATAATCCTCACGCTCCTGGCGAGTTGCTAGACGGTCACTAATGATACGGACGTTACCAGATCGCTCAGTAAAAGCAATTAACAGCAACCGATTCTGTCGAGAGTGACCAATGATGATTTCTCTCTGTTCACCTACGGAATGAGCCTCATCATCAAAGACTACCGCCAAAGGATTATCGAATACGGTTTTGGCTTCTTTAAAGCTGACACCGTGTTTCTTCAAATTACTAGCGGCTTTTGATTGATCCCACTCAAACTCCATACTTAGATCATACCTGATTGTTCAAGGAGTTTAGCAGCCTTGCACAGAGGTCTGCCATCTCAGCAATAACCTCCCCAGCCTCAGACAAAAAGGTATAGTACTCAAATCGATACAACGCATCTAACTGACTTGTAGAAGAAAGTTTTTGATGAAGTAGTTGCTTTTTAAAATCAAGATGAGACAAATCGCCAAAAGTTCTAGCTCTAAAGAGGTCAAGCAACGACAGATCAGGAATGTCTGGTACATGAGTTATAACTCTGTCAGTTAACGCTTCAGCCTTTATCAATTCCTCGAAGGCTTTATACAACATATTCCATTCGTCGAGAAAAGCAGCCTGATGTATCGCTAACTCGTTAACGTACTGGTTCACGAGACCAAAATAAACTCGATCATTCTTTTGAATGAACTTGCGAAAATGAAGAAGATAAGACTCAAGCTGTTCTACTGTTGGTGTATTTTCAGGTAAAGACCCATCTGAAAACCCAATTTCTTCACCAGAATTGAGATCTTGATAGAACGATTTAGTTGTAAGCCTTTTAGCTCCAGTAATGAATAGCTTCAGTTCATTAATCGGGGAGCATTTCATAGTCATTGAAGTTCCAAACTTCCCTCAGTCTGCTTGCTTAACCCTGAATACTAAACCGAGAACTTTAAGCAATGCCCTCACAGATAACTTGGAGCAGCCTAACGACCCCAATCACCCGCCGTAGATCACCTTGAACTCTACCTGATAACTTCTCAACGGTCGGTGTACATTGGGATTGTTATGCGGTGTTCTAAGCAAGAGTTGCTGAGAAACACAATTGGTCATGATGCGAACTTGGTTCTAATCCATCACTGTAATTTGCACAGAGATTAATGTCAGTGTATCCCTGTTCTCGCAAACACATCATAAATTCTTCTCGACCAAACCAATGTAATGGAAGATGCTGGAGTTCTGTCTCAATCATCTTCCCGTCTTTCCATTTCTCGTACCGAATTAGCGTGTGTTCAACTTGTTCTATCCAATCGATCCAAGAAGAAGTCTGCATCACGATCGCGGAATCGTCTAGGCATTGGATCGGCTCTCGTTGTTTCACCATCTTCTCTGTTTTGAAGGAGTCAACGGGCAAGGCTAAATCGATAAAGATTCGTCCATTCGGTTCCAACTGCCTTGCAAATGCTTGAAGGGCTGCGATCGCGGCTGTTCGATTTCCCAGCAACATGAACGACCCTAGCGTTACGACGATGGCACTAAATTTACCAGGTACTTCTAGATTTTCGATCGACCCCTCGTAAAGCACCGGATTGAAGCCTTTGCTTGCACAATTCTGCTGACAAGCAACCAGCATATCTGGGGATGCGTCGATTCCTTCAACATTCAGCCCTGCCTCTAGTAAAGGAATCAGTAAGCGTCCTGTCCCTACCATTCCCTCCAAAATTCTGCCGCCGATCTTGGAAAGATGTTGAATGAAATAGGGAACGTCAGAATATTCCCCACCCACTGGTTTTGTCAATTCGTACACTTCTGTACACAAATTTCTGTATGTGGTTAGGGTCATCTCTGCTATCTCTACTAATCAAGCGCTGCTCTAACGATAACTTCCTGAGACGCTCAACTCCGACCGATTATCTGACAGGATTGTCTGAACCGATACCATGAGCCGCATAACGCTCACGCTCACCGGACGCAGATAACTTTTACAACTCAACCAAGCATATTGAACGTTCCGGTGCAGCGTGATTGTTATGCTGCGTACACAACTTTTTTGACCATACTAGCTATAAATGCTCGCGAAAGTAACCTCGGTACAAACCGCAGGAAACCGTTGCATCGTTGCCTCTGAGTTTAACCAGTCCCAAACTGCTTAACTGGAAAGCTTGTTTTGAGTCAAGTTTGACAAAACTAATATTATCCACTACCTGTTTCATTGCTTGCTTTAAATCTGGATGATCTTCTAAAAAAAGCAGGTAATGATTTAGGTGGTCTCTAAATAATCCTAAATCAGAATGAGCGTCTCTAAGTAGATCATCCAAGGTTAGTCTTCCACTCACGATAGACTTGAGGGATTTTTGCAAAAGATAAGGATGACCATCAACAACACTCATCAAACTTTTGACTTGTTCTTTTGACCAGTCTAAATCATATTTCTGTATCAATTTCTCAACCTCTACTTCAGTTAGGAGGGGAAGCTCAACAGGAAATCCTACATTGAAAGGTGATTGATTGCTGTTTGAAGGAATCAAAGCTTCAAAAGAATGTGTGATTATTATTCTGAGCCTACTCCAAACCACATCGTTTTTGCCTCGCTCATGCCATGCACGAAGGAGACCAAAAAAATTATCTCCAACAGCAGAATTACAAAGCACTAAGTCAGCTTCGTCTAATCCCAAAACTAGAGGAGTATCAAATGAAGATAGTAGATGGTTTTGGAAGTAGTTTGTAGCCTTAAATTTGCTGCCGAGCATTTTACCTTTATTCCAAAAATCTTCTATCTTATCCTCTAAATTCAGTGCGTAAGTTGCGTTAGTACATAACCATTGCAAAACAAATCTAAACTATTGAATATTTCTGAATCTGCTTCTTGAAAGGATAGTCTTACTACGTTATGTCCTTGTTGTGCAGCGTAGTTGAGTATTTTCAGCATCAAAGATGTTTTGCCCATTTGCCACGGAGCCTTTATCCGAATTAGTGCTCCTGGCAGCATGATGATTTTATAACAAGCAGACTCAATAAAAGGACGTTCTATATAAAAACTTTGGTATGAAGATTCTAAGTTAGTTAAGTCTTGATAGGAAACTACGCTCTTTAACTCTTTCCTGTTTCTCTTAAAGAGAACAGGTGTCAAGTGTTCAGGTACTCCATCTAATTGAATAGCATTACAGCCTAAATTGTAAGCAAATTCAATTGATTCTCCAGCACCTAAAGCTGTGTAAAAACCGACTGTAAATTCAATTGCGGCACGATCACCAATAGACTGGCTCATACCAATAACGTAGTCAATGTGTTGAGCGATTGCTTCGGCTTGAAATTTTGAATAACAAGCATTTAAGACAACACATTTCACAAATTCTGAGAAGAGCTTGAACAAATTTGCTAACGCTTCTGAACTAACTAACTTTTCTCTTCCGGTAACATCTTCAAACGCTAAGCCTTCTTGTCCGACTCCATGACCGCTAAAATGAACGATTTGCGGCTTAAAATCTAACATTGCCTGTTGAATGTCTCTTGGACGAGCTGCCCCTGTTGAATTAATGGGCACCTTGCCGTAGCCTGCTAGACGCAATCGCTCCCTAATCTCCCGCTCCTCTTCCTGCAAACGTAAGCTCTGAGTACCTTTGGGATTTGCGGCTAATAACAAGATTGATTTCAAGGCTGCTTTGTCGCTCATAAATATAGTAACGGAGCAATTTAACCCTCACATATTGTATCTAGAGAATTAAGCAGCTCGCTGGTTAGGAGCAATCTTAAAAGCTGAAATTTATAGAAGACTAGGCGGTAACTGAAAGATGGACACATCGGGACAAGCTTCAAGCTACACCCCCGCCGAGGGCTTAGCAGCATAACGTTCCGGTTGAGCGGCTGCCAGTAATGCCTGCATCTACACTAAGATCTTGCGCCAGTCCGCTCCAACCAGGTTATGGGAGGACGAGACTGAAATTGAGGAGTACACTCAATTTCAGAACTCGAAGGAGGCGGGCGACGACTTTCCAAGCGGGTGACACTCGATGTCTATAACAATATCGCACGCACTCGCCTCTTG